>JANQQM010000056.1 GCA_028289365.1 Salaquimonas sp.
ATTGCAGCAACCGAACCGAGCCTTCGCCACAACCAACGGTCAAGTTCTCGTCCAATACTTTGCCGGGCGTACCCGAAGCATCTGTCGTGGCAGTTGCCAGTATTCTCACCCGCTCGGTCTTTCTTCCAAATGGAATTTCACACCAGGCGCCGGGAAAGGGCGAAAGCCCGCGAATGTGATTGTGGACGGCAGCAGCAGGCTGGTTCCAGTCGATTCGGGTTTCGGTTTTGCTGATCTTGTCGGCATAGGTCACGCCGGTCTCAGGTTGCGGCGTCAGGGTCAAACTACCACGTTCCAAGGCAGCAACGGCCCGAACCATGAGATCGGCTCCCAGGGTCGCCAATGCATCATGCAGTTGACCGGCATTCATGTCAGGCCCGATTGGTACGGTTTCAGTCATGGCAACCGGCCCGGTGTCGAGACCTTCGTCCATTTTCATGATGGCAACGCCGGATTGGCGGTCACCGGCCATGATGGCACGCTGAATGGGAGCTGCCCCTCGCCATCGCGGCAGCAGCGAGGCATGAATGTTATAGGCACCCAGTTGTGGTGCATTCAGGATGGCGGGCGGCAGGATCAGCCCGTAGGCGACCACGACTGCCAGATCCGCATCATGAGAAGCGAAAAGTGCCTGCTCGTCTTCTTGTTTCAGGCTCTTGGGCGTGAATACCGGAATGGCAAATTCCTCGGCCTTCTGATGCACCGGCGATTTGCGCAATTCCATCCCACGACCGGCGGGGCGAGGAGGCTGGCTGTATACGGCCACAATCTCATGACCATGGCCAATCAAGGCCATCAGCACCGGGACCGAGAAATCCGGCGTTCCCATGAATGTGATACGCAGTGGCATTTGGTCTACCTGTGACACATTTTCAGGATCATGCCGGAATCAGCCGACCATGTGGCGGGAATTAAGCTTGCCGTTCTGCTTTGCGATCTTTGTGAACTTGCGAACCACCATGTCGCGCTTCAACCGCGAAAGCTTGTCGATGAACAATAGCCCGTCGAGATGATCAACCTCGTGCTGGACGCAGGTGGAGAGTATACCGGTGGCATCAACGATGTGTTCTTCACCCTGCCGGTCGAGATAGGAGACTGTGCAACCCGCCGGTCTTTCCACGTCTGCAAAAAAATCCGGGATCGACAGACAGCCTTCCTCGTAGGTTGAGGGTGTATCCTCGAATTTCAGGATTTTCGGATTGATCATGAAGATCGTCTCGCGCGGATAATCTTCAGCTTCGTCCTCGGCGGCCGGCTTTGCTTCCGGCGATGCGGAATCCGATCCATCTTCACCCTCCGCCGCTTCCTCCTCTTCCTTGCGCTTGGAAACATCGATTGTCACCAGACGCAGGGGAATACCGATCTGGATTGCTGCCAATCCGATTCCGGGCGCGTCATACATGGTTTCGGCCATATCATCGAGCAGGCGCAGAACATCCTCATCGATCCGCTCAACCGGTTTCGACGTTTCGCGCAATACGGGGTCCGGAAGGTGAATAATCTCTCTAATCGCCATCAAAGCCTCTCGCGTCTGAAATAAGAGTTGTGCGCCAGCGGGTCAAGCGGCACATCGCGCGATCCGAAGGTTTCTTATTCCTGTTTTGTTCTCATAAGGAATCAGTTAGACTTTGTCGATGCAGAACGATGGATTGAGCTTAAGCCCGATTTTCAACGAGACGGTGTTTACCCTCGGCGATCGCCTCGTCACGCTTGGTGAGACGCTTGCGGCGACCGGGGCGCTGATCGTATTGATTGCGCTTGTTTCGCTGTGGCTGGCCTGGCGCAATGGGCAGAAGCGTGCTGCAGCCCTGGCAACTGCTGCCGAGCAGGCGCGTGAGGCGGAAAGCAAGATGGCGGCGCTGGTGGCCAGCCAGAACGAATTGACCGGCAGGATGCAGACGCTTTCGGATGTATTCTCAAACCGGCAGTCCGACATGATGCGTGCGGTCAATGAGCGGCTAGAATCGATGACGGGACGTATTGGGCAGTCGATCAGCGAAACGACCAAATCGACCAATCAGAGCCTGACCCAATTGCAGGAAAGGCTGGCAGTGATCGATACGGCACAGACCAATATCACCGCCCTTGCGGGTCAGGTGGTGGAATTGCAGAACATTCTGTCCAACAAACAGACGCGCGGTGCCTTTGGCGAGGCGCGGATGGCGGCCATAATCCGCGATGGTTTGCCGGCAGGCGCGTTTGAATTTCAGGCGACTCTATCAAATGGCAAGAGGCCTGACTGCCTGATCAACATGCCCAATGACACGCCACCGTTGGTGGTGGATGCAAAATTTCCGCTGGAGTCCTGGAATGCGATTCGCTCAGCTGATACCGAGGAGATGGCAAGGTCGGCGCAACAACAATTCCGCCGGGATGTGGAGGTGCATATTCGCGCAATATCGGAGAATTACCGGATTGCCGGTGAAACCCAGGACACCGCCTTCATGTTCGTGCCGTCGGAATCGGTCTTTGCCGAGATTTACGAAAATTTCGAGGGAATTGTCACGAAGGCGCAAAAGGCGCGGGTGGTCATCGTCTCTCCGTCGCTCTTGATGTTGTCGATCCAGGTAATCCAGTCGGTGCTTAAGGATCACCGGATGCGGGAACAGGCGCATCTGATCCAGGGCGAGGTGGTGCGGCTAATGGAAGATGTCAGCCGGCTCGATGGGAGAGTGCGCAAGCTTTCCCAGCATTTCGGCCAGGCACAAAAGGATGTCGAGGATATCCTGATTTCTTCTTCCAAGGTCACACGGCGGGGCGCCAGGATTTCCGACCTGGAATTTGATGAAGCCCATCAGGTGGAAGAACCGCGGTTAAAGGCGGTCGAATAGTATTTATTTGAGCAAATTCAAAAGCTTCCGCGGCTGCGCATTGCGGCAGAAAGCGTGCCTTCATCAAGATAATCCAATTCACCGCCAACCGGTACGCCATGGGCCAGCCGCGAGATCTTTACGCCGGAACCTTCCAGCTGATCAGCGATATAATGGGCAGTGGTCTGGCCTTCGACGGTAGCATTTACCGCAATGATAATCTCTGAAACCGGATTCTCAGGTGCCCTTACCCGGTTCACCAGGCTGGAAATATTGAGCTCTTCGGGCCCAATGCCATCAAGCGGTGACAGGGTCCCGCCGAGGACATGATAGCTTGCACGCAAGACGCCGGCGCGTTCCAGTGCCCATAGATCGGCGATATCCTCGACAACAACAATCGTCGAATGATCCCGCCTGGCATCGCTGCACACCGTGCAGGGGTCAACCGTGTCTGCATTACCGCAGACCGAGCAAATACCGACTTTGTCGGAGGCCTCTGCCGCGGCTGCGGCCAGCGGGATCAGGAGCTGATCCTTCTTCTTGATCAGATGCAGGGCGGCGCGTCTGGCCGATCTTGGTCCCAGACCGGGCAAGCGCGCCAGCAACTGAATCAGCCGCTCAATCTCCGGGCCTGTGACGTTTTTTGACATGGATATCAGAAGGGCAGTTTCATGCCCGGTGGTAATGGAAGACCTTCCGTCAGCTCGGCTGTTTTGTCTGCCATCAGCGATTCAGTCTTC
Source organism: Salaquimonas sp. (assembly GCA_028289365.1). Taxonomy (GTDB): domain Bacteria; phylum Pseudomonadota; class Alphaproteobacteria; order Rhizobiales; family Rhizobiaceae; genus BOKV01. The sequence goes on from JANQQM010000056.1 coordinate 3,551, forward strand.
GATTTTGCCTCGTTATGGGCCGCCATGATGAGATCCTCGAGGATCTCGGCCTCATCCGGCTTCAACAAAGAGGGATCGATACCAATTGCGCGAACCTCACCCTTGCCGTTCAATGTCACGCTGACCAGCCCGCCACCGGAAGTGCCTGTCACCTCCATGGTCTGCAGCTCGTTTTGCATATCGGCCATCTTGGCCTGCATTTCCTTTACCTGGCCCATAAGACCCATAATGTTCTTCATATCTGATACTCCAGGGCGACGTTGCGCCGTTTACTTTGCTCAGTTAATCGATCATATCTTGTCAAAAAAATCATCCAGCGGTTCATCGCCTTCATCAGGTGGCTCTGCAAGATCCGGCTCCTCTTCCCGAACGCGAACATCGATGATGCGCGAACCGGGAAATTCCTTCAGGATGGCGTCCACTGCCGGATCATTGCGGGCAGCATCCTGACGTTCACCCGCTTCGGCCTGCTCCTGTTCCTCAATCGACGGTGCGCCACCCTCGCGGCTGACGGTTACCGTCCAACGTTTTCCGCTCCAGTCATTCAGCTTCCGGCCAAGTTCCGACACAAAGCCGGGAGGCGGATTACCGGTCAGATTAATGTCGAGGCGGCCATCGCCAAAGCTGACAAGCCTGACATTCTTGCGCAGCAATGTGCGCAATTTTATGTCGCGCTTGTCTTCTGCGAGAAAGATCAGCTCATCGAAACTGTTCAGTGTCAGAACAGGCTTTTCCTGTCTTTCATCCTGCGGCGCCAATTCCGGCTCGCTTGCCACCTTGGTGTTTGTGCCCATTTGCCGCTGCATTTTTGGCGGTGCAGCCGCGGAATCATCAATGCCAGGTGCTTGTTGCAAGGGTGCCGAGGGATCAGGCCCATTTTGCGGAGCGGCAGGTTCAGCTCCTACCCGGCTACCGTTTTGGCCGGCTTTATTCGTACCGGAAGCCGTACCCGCCTCAGAAATCTGCTTGATGAGATCGTCTGGCGCAGGAAGCGATGAGGCATGGGTCAGGCGTACCAGAACCATGTCGGCAGCGGCCAGGGGTCGCTCGCTTCTCTGGATTTCCTCAATGCCCTTTACCAGGATCTGCCAGGCGCGAGCCAGAACGCGTACCGAAAGATCTTCCGCAAACTTCGTACCCCGTTCGCGTTCGCTCTGCGGCAGGGAAACATCGTTGACCGCGGCAGGAACATATTTGATGCGGGTTACAAAATGGATGAAATCCGCCAGATCGCTCATGACCACTGCGGGGTCTGCACCGGTATCGTATTGATCCTTGATTTCGGCCAGGGCTGCTGCAATATCGCCGCGCATTACCTGTTCGAACAAGTCGATCACACGCGTCCGGTCTGCCAGTCCGAGCATGGATCTTACCGCGCCAGCCTCAACCGTTCCGGCACCATGGGCAATTGCCTGATCCATGATTGAAAGTGCGTCGCGTACCGAGCCTTCCGCCGCCCGCGAAATCAAGGCTCGTGCATCGTCATCGATCTTCACATCTTCCAGTCCGGCGATTTTCTCGAGGTAGTCCGAGAGGACGCCGGCATCTATGCGGCGCAGATCGAAACGCTGACACCGTGACAGGACGGTTACCGGAACTTTCCTGATTTCAGTCGTGGCAAAGATGAACTTCAGATGGGCTGGCGGTTCTTCAAGTGTCTTCAACAGGCCGTTAAAGGCATTGCGGGACAGCATATGCACTTCATCGATGATGTAGACCTTGTAGCGGGCGATTGCCGGGGCGTATTGCACCGATTCAATGATTTCGCGGATGTCGTCGATCCCGGTATGGGACGCGGCATCCATCTCGATCACATCGACATGACGGCCCTCTATAATGGCCTTGCAATGCTCCCCCTCCTCGCGGACATCGATGGCAGGCGCATCTATGCCTGCCCGTTCATAATTCAGGGCCTTTGCGAGAATTCTCGCGGTCGTCGTCTTGCCGACACCGCGCACGCCGGTTAGCATATATGCCTGGGCAATGCGACCTGTCTTGAAAGCATTGGTCAGCGTCCGAACCATCGGTTCCTGACCAATCAGATCATCAAAATTCTGCGGCCGGTATTTGCGGGCCAGAACCTGGTAGGAAGCCGAATTTGTGGCAGATTTATCCGTCATCGCGCGATTATAGCCGCTTTTTGCAACGCTTGAACCGGGTTCCCGGGAAAATGCTCATAACTGCAGAAAAGCCTCGCAAACTGGATCCTGATTTCACGGCTGTCCTGGAATGGGTGGAAGGCTGGCTTAAGGTGACCCGGACACTACTCGTTGTGGCTGCTTCCTTCCGGACCTGACCAGGTTGGCGAGGCGCTCGTCCACCACCAACCTTCCACCGGCAGATATCGTCTTTTCCGTCGAATAATGCAAGCTTTGGAAGAAGATTCGTTACGGGAATGAACAAATGAACTGGAAACCGGATGCAAGACTGAGGAACAGCAGTATTGAAATCGGTAATCTTGCATTGTCGAATATCCGGCTTGTAAATGACAATCGCTGGGCTTGGCTGTTGCTGATTCCACGGGTGCCAGGCGCAATCGAGGTTCATGACCTTGCGCATGAAGACATTGTTCAGGCAGCGGTTGAGACTTCGCAAGTCGCCGGAATATTGAAGCAATATACGGCGTGCCGGAAAATCAATACGGCTGCGATTGGGAATATGGTAGAGCAGCTCCACATTCACGTTGTCGCCCGCAATACAGGCGATGCCAATTGGCCGGGGCCGATTTGGGGTTATGGCGAGCCTGTGCCATATGACGACCCGGAGCGTGACAAGACTTTGGCGGATTTGGCAAACAGGTTTGAAGAACTTCTCGTCTGAACAACAGGTAAATTAATGGCAATTGATTTCGATGAAAGATTTCCCGAACCGAGCCAGTTCGTCGGATTTGGGCAGAATGTGCTGGAAAGCGCTTCCGAAAGCAGGGATGAGACATCGCTGCAGGTAGCGCTGGACCACCCTGAACAGCGATTTCATTTGTTTGCCGGCGGAAAAATCCTGGTCAAAAAGGGAGACTCTCCCACTGCTACCTTCAGCCAGGCCGATATTTCCGCTTTTGATGTCATGCTTGAAAAAGCAATTTTTCTGGGGATGGACGGAATTGCGCCTAGGCTGGCTGCGCCTGCAAATATTTCCGAGGACGATCTTGATGAGCCGTATCATCTCTATGACATGCGGGCGCTGCTTTATTCTTCCTCGGTCGCGGATAATGAAGCTGGAGCGTGCGCCTGTGCTGCCAGCCTGCTGCACTGGCACGAGACCAATCGGTTCTGCGGCAGATGCGGCAGCGAAAGCCGGAGCATGATCGGCGGCTACCGGCGTGATTGCCCGAATTGCGGCCACAAGATTTTTCCAAGAACCGATCCGGTCGTAATCATGCTGACGACCGATGGCGACCGATGCCTGCTGGGGCGCAGTCCGCATTTCCAGCCTTTCTGGTACTCCACGCTTGCCGGTTTTATCGAGCCCGGCGAAACCATTGAGGCTGCCGTCAGAAGGGAAACCCGCGAGGAGAGCGGGATCGAAGTCCGCCGCGTGCGATATCACGCGAGCCAGCCCTGGCCGTTCCCCCATTCATTGATGATTGGCACCTATGGCGAGGCGGTCAGCGACAGGATTAATTTTGACCGCAATGAGCTGGAAGACTGCAAATGGTTCACAAGGGATGAAGTCAGGCTAATGATTGCCGACGAACATCCGGACAAATATCGATGCCCGCCCACCAAGGCCATTGCACACACGCTGATCCGGGACTGGGTCAATGCTGGAGCGGAAGGGCTCTGACAGAACTTCCTAACGGGCCTCTGCCTGTGGATAAACACCTACAATGCGGAATTCCTTGCAGAAGAATTTCAATTCATCAAACGCATTGCTGACTGGCACATCTTCAGGATGGCCCTCGATATCGGCAAAAAACTGGGTGGCCGAGAATGATCCACCAAGCTGATAGCTTTCCAGCTTCGTCATGTTGACGCCGTTTGTCGCGAACCCGCCCATCGCCTTGTAAAGCGCTGCCGGGAGGTTTCGTACCTGAAACAGAAAGCTGGTCATGATGGGACCATTGCCTGGCTGAGGCCAATCGGCCTGCCGGGACAAAATCACGAACCGTGTCGTATTGTGGGAGGCGTCCTCGACATTCTCCCGCAGGATATCCAGACCATACAGCTCTGCAGCCAGTCTCGGCGCTAGCGCAGCTGCATTACGCAATGCCTTGTCAGAGACAAATCGGGCCGAACCGGCTGTATCGCCGCCTACCACCGGCTGCCAGCCATGTTCGCGGATGATATTGCGGCACTGTCCAAGCGCATGAACGTGAGAATATATGTTTTCGATCTGATCAATTCCGACACCGGGAAGCGCCATCAGATGAAAGTGTATCGGCAGAAAATACTCCCCTACAATGTGCACATCTGCCTGGGGAAGCAGGTGATGGATGTCGGCTACCCTGCCGGCAATTGTATTTTCGATCGGAATCATCGCCAGATCGACGTTTCCGGCCTCCAACGCGATAAAAACATCTTCAAAAGACGTGCACGCAACCGGCTCCATGCCTGGATAAATATTTCGGATCGCCGTATCTGAATTTGCGCCCGGTTCGCCCTGAAAGGCCATGCGCCCGGTTTTTTCACTGATCTCTGCCATCAAACCTGTTCCTGAAGCGATTTGCTTCCCAATTCCATTCTCGTCATTGATCCGGCTTCATGGCGTTGCGAACCTGATCAAGTTGATTTTGTGTATCGACACCAATCGGAACGACGTCAACAATCGTTGCATCTATACGCATACCCGCCTCTATTGCACGCAATTGCTCAAGTTTTTCGCGCATCTCCAGCGTGGAAGGTGATAGCGCGACAAACTTCTTCAACGCATCGCGCCGATAGGCGTAAAGGCCGATATGGTGATAGAGCGGGCCATCGCCGAAAGGTGCCGTTGCGCGGGTAAAGTAAAGCGCATGCATGCGGCGACCCTGCAGGGGTGAGCCAACAAGCTTGACCACATTAGGGTCGGTACGCTCGGACTCGTCGGTAATTTCAGCGCAAAGCGTTGCAATTTCGGCAGGGCCATCGAGCAGTGGTTCCAGACTTGCCCTTATTGTCTCCCCCTTAATCGCGGGCAGATCCCCTTGCAGATTGACGATAAATTTTGCCTTTGCCTGCGGGTCGATCAGTTCAACGGCTTCCCAGATACGGTCGGATCCGGATTCATGATGGGAACCGGTCATGACCGCTTCGCCGCCATGTTCTTGGACTGCCTTGGCAATATCTTCATGGTCGGTCGCGACGACGACGCGTCCAAGTCCGGCCTCTATCGCCCGGCGCATGACATGGACGATCATCGGAATGTCGTTTATCAAGACAAGCGCCTTGCGCGGCAAACGGGTCGAGGCCATTCTTGCCGGTATCATTACAAGGACATCCTGCTTGCCGGTTGTGGTGATTTCAGGCTTCATATCTGTGAATGTTTACAATATCAGAGGTGGTAAATCGGCTCGGGTGTCAAAAAGTCTCACTTGATCAACCCTTACAGTCGTTGTAACGCATCCGCAATTGCCCAGCCACTGGCGTGAACGGATTTGTATATGTAAAGTTCTCGCGGCATATGGCCTTATGCCCTATTGCGGGGAAAACGGAAATCTGGCACGTCACGCCTGAAACAGTTACTGAATTCGCCAGGAGCGACAAATATGGATTCATTTCAGTTCAACAAATATGCGATGGCGATTCTGGGGACCGTCTTTATTGTTTTCTGCCTGAGCCTGATATCTGAAGCGATCTTTCATACGAATGCACCTGAAGAACGGGCATTTGTAATCGCTACCGATGCCGGTCCTTCGGTCGGCGGAGCTGCTGACGGTGCGGATTCAGGACCGATCTACGAGCCGATTGGTCCCTTGCTGGTCAATGCCAGTACCGAAGCAGGCGAAAGGGTGTTCAAGAAATGCGCTGCCTGCCACACTGTCGACAATGGTGGCGCCAACAAGGTTGGACCGAATTTGTGGAATATCGTCAACAGTCCAATTGCCGCTGACGATGATTTCTCATATTCCTCATCGTTCAAGGATTATGCAGAAGGCAAGAACTGGACTTATGAGGAACTGAACGGATTCCTGTGGAAACCGAGGACCTATGTTCGTGGAACCGCGATGGGATTTGCAGGACTACCCAAGGTCGAAGACAGGGCCAATGTGGTCTTCTATCTAAGATCAATTTCCGATAACCCAGCGCCGCTTCCGGATCCGGCCACCGCAGCTGTGAGCGAAGAACCTGCTGATGATGCAGCCTCAGAAGGTGCCGCGGAGACTGCGACCGACGGCGGATCAGACGATGCTGCGGCAGCCGAAACAGCACCTGCGGATGATGCGGGAACGGACGGCTCAGCCGATACCGGAACAGATGCACCTGCATCAGACTCATCGACAGAAAGCTCTGCCGAGCCGGAAGCACCAGCAGCAGAATCCGAGCCAGCTGATACCATGGAACAAGAGCCGGCGGACACCATGGAAGAAAAACCGGCTGAAGGCGAACAAGCAAACTAAAAAAATTAAATATTATTAAGAATTAAAGGCCAGCATTGCTGGCCTTTTTTTTGTACAAATTGCGTGACAGGTGGTCATTGCAAGCGACCATTCTGAAACTATGTTGTAGGTAGAACTGCCCACAATCCAGAGGAATCGCCCCGTGACCCCTATCACTCGTTTGCTGACCGGCTTTACTTTTGTCCTGGTCACTTTGACTTCCCCCATAATTTTACAGACCGCCTCAGCCACGGACGGCGAATGGCAACATGGCGGCACCCTGTTTGGCGAATTGAAATATGGGCCGGATTTTGAAGCCTATGAACATGTGAACCGGGATGCACCGGTCGGCGGGACGCTTAACCAAACCGTGCTTGGCGGTTACGATTCCTTCAATCCGTTCGTGGTTCGCGGCAGGGCGGCCGCCGGACTGAATTATACCGGCGGTTTGTTGTGGGATACCTTGTTTGAACAGTCTGTGGATCAACCCAGCGCCGCCTATGGCTTGGTAGCAAATGCATTCAAACACCCGGCAGACTTCTCTACTGCAACGTTCAGAATTGATCCGAGGGCAAAATTTCATGATGGCGAGCCGATCAAACCGGCCGACGTGATCTGGTCGCTGGAGGTATTGAAGGAAAATCAGCCCTTATTTGCCGATTATTACCGCAATGTCGTTCGCGCCGAGGAAACCGGAGACGGTGAGGTTACGTTCTATTTTGACGAGAGCGGGAATCGCGAACTGCCACACATCATGGGCGATTTGCCCGTCCTGCCGAAACATTGGTGGGAAGGTACCGGCCCGGACGGAAACAAGCGCAATATTGCCGAGCCCACTGCCGAACCACCGCTTGGTTCGGGTCCCTACAGGATTTCCAAGTTCGATCTTGGCAAATCGATCGAGTGGGAGCGCGTGGACGATTATTGGGGGCTGGACGTTCCAGTCCGGCAGGGGCGATTTAATTTTGAAAACATAAACTACACCTATTTTCTCGATGACAGCGCACTGTGGGAAGCCTTCAAGAAGGGCGGTATCAGCGATACGCGAGTAGAAAATGTCTCCCGGCGGTGGGCAACCGGCTACAATTTCCCGGCATTTGATCGCGGAGATGTCACAAAAAGCGCCTTTCCCGCAGATAGTTCTGAGCCATTTCAGGGTTATTACTTCAATTTGCGGCGTGACAAATTCAAGGATATCCGGGTTCGCAAAGCACTGACGCTGCTGTTTGATTTCGAAAGCATGAACAAGACGCTGTTCTTTGATGCCTATACCCGCACGGGATCTTTTTTCGAAGGTGGCGAGTTAAAGGCATCCGAAGGTGTTCCACAGGGCAGGGAACGGGAAATCCTGGAGGAATATCGCGGCCGCATTGCCGATGAAATCATCGATGGCGAGTTTTCGCTGCCGGTCTATGGCTCGCCTGCCGACAAAAGGAAAATCCAGCGCCAGGCGCTGAAGCTGTTCCGTGATGCCGGTTTTACGTTCAAGGATGGCAAAATGCTCGATCCGTCCGGCGAGCAGTTTGTTGTGGAAATCCTTGGACGTGGCCCAACAGACGAGCGGGTCGGTATCCCGACTGCAGAGAATTTCAGTCAGCTCGGCATCAAGGTCGATCTGCGAATTGTCGATACGGCGCAATACAAGAACCGGACCGACAATTTTGATTTCGACATGACCATGCTGGTCACCGCACAGTCGCTGTCTCCGGGCAATGAGCAACGTGAGTTCTGGAGTTCGCAAGCTGCCGAGCGACCGGGAGCACGCAACTATTCGGGGATCAGCGAACCGGTTATTGATGAACTTGTCGAACGCATCATCAAGGCGCCCGACCGGGACGAGCTAATCGCCCTCACTCAGGCCCTGGATCGTATCCTGATGGCGGGCTATTACGCCATCCCGATGTGGCATAACCCTGATGTCTGGTATGCATGGTGGAACAAGATCCAGTTCCCGCCCACGCAGCCGCTCTATACGGGTATTGATATCTACTCGCTGTGGATTGACGAAGATCTTGAGGCAAAAAAATGAGCGCCGGAATGATTGATCGGCGGCAGTTTCTTGCCTTGGGCGGAGCGGGCGTCGCTTGGGCTGCCAGCCGGCAGTTCAGCCTGGCTGCCAATCCGGTGGAGACCAGACTGCACGGGTTGTCGTCATTCGGCGAATTGAAATACGGACCGGATTACACCCATTTCGACTATGCGGTGCTCGACGCGCCCCAGGGCGGAACTTTCTCGTTCAGCCCACCCAACTGGCTGTTCAATCAAAATCCGCAGACTTTCAATACGTTGAACAGCTATGTGCTATCGGGCGAAGCGCCGCCGAGAATGGAGTTGTGCTTCGACAAATTAATGGTTCCGGCCTGGGACGAACCTGATGCGATTTATTGTTCGCTTGCCGAGTCCGTGATGCTCTCGGCAGACCGCAACAGCTTTGAATTCAAACTGCGGCCCCAGGCAAGATTTGTTGATGGCAGTCCGGTAACGGCTGCTGATGTTGTGTTCTCGGCCTTGCTGCTCAAGGAGGAGGGTCACCCGCGGCTCGCGCTCGGACTGATCAATCTCGAAGATGCCGTGGAGATTGATGAACATACCATGCGGCTTGATTTCAACGGAGAGCAGTCTGACCGGGCGATCCTTTCGATCACGCAGGATATGCCAATCTTATCTAAGGCTTATTATTCCAAAAATGATTTCACGCGGTCCACAATTGAACCACCGCTTTCTTCCGGTCCCTGGCAGGTCGGCAGGTTCGAGATTGGCCGGTTTGTCGAATATGACAGGAACCGGGACTATTGGGGCCAGGACATGCCGTTTCAACGCGGACTGGACCATTTCGACAAGATCAGGATAGATTTTTTCCAGGACCGGCAGGCAGCCTTCGAGGCATTCAAGAAGGGGCTGGTCAGATGGCGCGAGGAATTCACCTCCAAGGTTTGGGCGACGGAGTATAATTTTCCGTCCATCAAAGATGGCAGAGTAAAGAAGGAGCTGTTCGACAGCGAAAAGTTCCCGACCATGCAGGGCTGGGCGGTGAACACGCGGCGGAAGAAATTTGCCGACCCGGCGACGCGGAAAGCCATCGCGACGCTGTTTGACTTTGAATGGACCAATCGGAACCTGTTCTACGATGCCTATCAGCGTTCCCATTCGATGTTTGAAAATACCGCGCTGGCAGCGACGGGGAAACCGGGTGCAGAAGAACTGGAACTGCTGGAGCCGTTCCGTGCAAACCTGCCCGAAGTGGTTTTTGATGAAGCCGTCCGGCAGAACGTCACCAATGGAACCGGGCGCGACCGGCGTATTTTTCGGATGGCCGACGCGTTGTTCAAGCAGGCTGGATGGCAGAAAAGAGATGGAAAGCTGGTCGATGCCGATGGCGAACAGCTGGCTATTGAAGTTCTGATCAGATCACCGGTATTTGAACGTCTATTGGGACCCTATACCGACAATATGCGGGCAATGGGGATAGATCCGTCAATCCGGCTCGTCGATCCATCGCAATTTCAATCACGAATAGAAGCGTTTGATTTCGATATGGTCGGCATGCATTTCTCATTTGAAGCCAACCCGACTGCCGAAACATTGCGACGCTATTTCCACTCAAGTTCGGCTGACGTTGAGGGCTCGTTCAACTATCCCGGTATCTCGGACCCGGCAGTCGATGCAATGGTCGGCCGCGTTGGTTCCGCGAAGAACCGTGAAGAACTGATCGTTGCGATGCAGGCACTGGATCGCGTCTTGCGGGCCGGTCATTACTGGATACCCAATTGGCATTCGACGAATCATCGGGTCGCCATGTGGGACATGTTTGGCTGGAAGGACCCTAAACCGGATTATTTCTTCCCCGTCGAGAGACTATGGTGGTGGGATAGCTCGAAACCGGGAAATTCCGGCTAGCTATCGCACAACGAACCATCAAAAACGCAGGATTCGCATTCTCCGCAATCATCCGGACTTGTTCATGAGTAGCCCGCATAGGGTTGATTGCCCGCCAAGCCTTCTGTAACCGGGTACAGAGCAAAACAGAAAGAACCGGCCGAATCATGGGTGCCTATATTCTGCGGAGACTTTTGTTGATGATCCCGACCCTGCTCGGAATCATGGCAATTTCCTTTGCGGTTATCCAGTTTGCCCCCGGCGGACCAATCGAGCAGGTAGTCGCTCAACTGACCGGCCAGGGAGGGCTGGCGACCGATCGCCTCTCCGGCGGTGGAACTGATCTGGCCACCGACAACCAGTTTGATACGTCAAGTAACACGACCGGCAAATATCGCGGCGCGCAGGGGCTTGATCCCGAATTCATCGAGAAACTGGAAAAACAGTTTGGGTTCGACAAACCACCGCTTGAACGTTTCGGGATGATGATCTGGAATTATTCGCGGTTTGACTTTGGCGAGAGTTATTTTCGAAAAGTCTCCGTTGTAGACCTGATCATCGAGAAAATGCCGGTTTCGATCTCGTTGGGACTCTGGATAACACTGCTATCCTACGGCATTTCAATACCACTGGGCATTCGAAAAGCGGTCAAGGATGGCAGCACGTTCGATGTGTGGACCAGCGGGGTCATTATTGTCGCCTATGCCATTCCGGGTTTCCTGTTTGCGATCCTGCTGTTGGTGCTGTTTGCGGGCGGTTCCTATCTGGACTGGTTTCCGTTACGGGGATTGTTGTCGGAAGGCCTGGATGGCGGCGCCTGCCTGCCCTGGGGAGATTTCCGCCCGGGCTATTGCTTCACCGAGGTTTTGCCAGATTATTTCTGGCATTTGACACTTCCGCTGCTTTCGCTGGCACTGGCATCCTTCGCCACCACCACCCTGCTGACGAAAAACTCGTTCCTCGATGAAATCCGCAAGCAATATGTCCAGACGGCGCGGGCAAAGGGGCTGACCGAAAGGCAGGTTCTTTACGGCCACGTCTTCCGCAACGCCATGCTGATTGTCGTAGCTGGATTTCCCGCAGCGTTCATCTCGGCATTTTTTACTGGTGCATTGTTGATCGAGACGATCTTTTCGCTCGACGGGCTGGGCCTGCTTGGTTACCGCTCGGTGATCGAACGGGATTACCCGGTGGTGTTTGCCACGCTCTACATCTTCTCGCTTTTGGGCCTGATCGTCGGCCTGATTTCCGACCTTGTCTATACCTGGATCGATCCTCGCATCGACTTTGAATCGAGGCAGGTCTGATGGAAGGCAGCGCTGTAACCCTTACCCGCACGGAAAGCCCCGCTGCAAAGAGCGGATGGCTCAATCTTTCCCCGATAAACCAGAGACGCCTGGAAAATTTCAAGGCCAATCGGCGCGGTTATTGGTCGTTCTGGATATTCTTGGTGCTGTTTATCCTGTCCCTTTTTGCCGAATTCATCGCCAATGACCGACCCATTCTGGTGCGCTTCAAGGGCGAGTTCTATGCTCCAGTATTCCAGAATTACCCCGAGGATGTCTTTCTCGGCGAGGAAGGGTTTTTGCCGACAACCGATTACAAGATCATAGAAATCACCGAAGCGATTGCCGAACATGGCTGGGCGATCTGGCCGCCGGTGCGCTATTCCTACCGAACGGTGAATACGGAAATTCCGGAACCCGCGCCGGCCAAGCCCTCCTGGCTTTACGACAAGGAAGCGCGCTGCGCCAATTATGCCGAAGGCGTCAATGATCCGGCCTGTATCATCGGCAACTGGAACTGGCTGGGCACGGACGACCAGGCCCGCGATGTACTGGCGCGGTCGATCTACGGTTTCCGGGTCTCGGTACTATTCGGCCTGATATTGACGGCATTTTCTGCCGTCATAGGCGTGGCTGCAGGTGCGGTGCAGGGATATTTCGGCGGCTGGGTCGATCTGCTGTTTCAGCGATTTATCGAGATCTGGTCATCCATGCCGGTGCTTTACATCCTGCTTATTCTGGCTGCGGTATTGCCGCCCGGATTCTGGGTGTTGTTGGGCATCATGTTGCTGTTTACCTGGGTCGGGTTTGTTGGCGTCGTTCGCGCAGAATTCCTTCGCGCACGGAATTTCGAATATGTGAATGCGGCGCGTGCGCTTGGGGTCGGGGATGTTGCAATCATGTTCCGGCATTTATTACCCAATGCGATGGTGGCAACCCTGACCTTCCTGCCGTTCATTCTGAATGGTTCGATCACCACACTTACCTCGCTTGATTTTCTGGGGCTGGGCCTGCCGCCTGGGTCTGCCTCGCTTGGAGAGATGATGAGCCAGGGCCGGAACAATCTGCAGGCACCCTGGCTGGGCCTGTCCGGATTTTTTGTCATTTCACTGATGTTGTCGCTGCTGATTTTCATTGGTGAAGCGACCCGCGACGCCTTTGACCCGAGGAAGACATTCAAGTGAGCGACCCGATCCTGAAAATTCGCGACCTGTCCGTCGCATTTTCCCAAGGCGGCAAGACCAACCTTGCGGTTGATCATGTATCCTTCGAGATATCGAAGGGAGAAACGGTAGCATTGGTCGGGGAGTCGGGTTCCGGTAAATCGGTCTCGGCGCTGTCGATCCTCAAGCTGTTGCCCTATCCCGCTGCCAGCCATCCCTCCGGAACGATCCTGTTCAAGGGCGAAGACCTTCTGGATAATGATGAGGAAGATCTGCGTCGTGTACGCGGCGATGACATCACGATGATCTTCCAGGAGCCGATGACGTCGCTCAATCCGCTTCATTCCATCGAACGCCAGATCGGCGAGATCCTGCAGGTCCATCGCGGGATGAGCGACAGCGAAGCGAGAAAACGGGTGCTGGAACTGCTTCACCAGGTGGGGATCAAGGAACCCGAACGCCGGCTCGGCGCCTATCCGCACCAGCTATCCGGCGGCCAGCGCCAGCGCGTCATGATTGCGATGTCGCTTGCCAATGATCCCGAACTTCTGATTGCCGATGAACCGACGACTGCGCTTGACGTGACCGTGCAGGCACAGATTCTCGAGTTGCTGGCAGAACTACAGCGCGAACGTGACATGGCGATGCTGTTCATCACCCATGATCTTTCGGTGGTCAGAAAAATCTCTGACCGTGTCTGCGTCATGCAGGCCGGGCGGATTGTCGAGCAAGGACCGACTAAAGAGATCTTTGACAATCCGCAGGAAGCCTATACGCGCAAATTGCTGGAGGCTGAACCGAGTGGCTCGCCGCCAAAGACCGATGAAAGTGCACCGGTCGTCATGAAGGGCGATGATATAAAGGTCTGGTTTCCGATCAAGCGGGGGCTGATGCGCCGGACAGTCGACCATGTAAAGGCGGTGGACGGTATCAGTGTGAAGGTCCGCGAGGGTCAGACCTTGGGTGTCGTCGGCGAATCCGGTTCGGGCAAGACCACGCTCGGTCTCGCGCTGGTCCGATTGATCTCGTCAGAGGGACAAATCCGGTTTGAGGACAAGCAGATCGATCAATATTCCTTCCGGCAGATGCGGCCCATGCGCGATGCGGTTCAGGTGGTGTTCCAGGACCCGTTCGGGTCGTTAAGCCCGCGCATGTCGGTTGCCGATATTGTCGAGGAAGGCCTGAAGATCCATGCAGCTGAATTGACCGCGGAAGAACGCGATGAGCGGGTCGTCCGTGCCTTGCAGGAAGTCGGGCTTGATGCAGAAAGCAGGCATCGCTATCCGCATGAATTTTCCGGCGGACAGCGCCAGCGTATCGCGATTGCACGGGCGATTGTGCTCAATCCGAGATTTATCATGCTGGATGAGCCGACCTCCGCGCTGGATATGAGCGTGCAGGCGCAGGTTGTCGACCTGCTTCGCGATCTGCAGAAGCGGCATAATCTTGCCTATATGTTTATCAGCCATGATCTCAAGGTCGTCCGGGCGCTCGCCAATGAGGTCATCGTGATGCGCAATGGCGAAGTCGTGGAACACGGCCCTGCCAAACAGATTTTCGATGATCCGCAAACCGATTACACAAGGGCGCTGATGGCTGCGGCCTTCAACCTCGAGACTGCGCCGGAAGGTGTTGTGAGCCAGTGAGCCGCATATTGGTTGCAGTTACTGGGTGGGACGTGGAGCCCTGGCTTGCCGCGCTGAGGCAAGCCGCCCCGGAACGGGAGTTTGTGACCGAGGCTGACGGTGCAGACGATCCCTCAATCAAATATGCCGTTGTATGGAATCAGCACCGTGGGTCCCTGTCCTCGCTTCCCAATCTTGAAATGATTTTTTCCATGGGCGCGGGCGTTGATCATGTCCTGAACGACACATCGCTGCCGGATGTTCCGATTGTCAGAATAGTGTCGCCTGATCTGACCATGCGGATGAGCGAATATGTGGTTTGGCAGGTGCTCGACCATTTCCGGAACGGGCCTGCCTACCGCTCCCAACAGAACGAAGGGATATGGCGGGAACTTCCACAGCCCGCGGCGAATGCGGTGACGGTCGGGATTGTCGGTCTGGGCGTGCTCGGCATGGATGCCGCGCGAATATTGCGCTCTATCGGGTTTTCAGTCTGCGGGTGGAGCAGAACGCAAAAACTGATTGACGGTATTGCGTGCTTCAGTGGCGATACCGGTTTAAAACAGCTTCTTTCCCAAAGCGATATCATTGTCGTTCTCTTGCCTCTGACGTCAAAAACAAAGGGGCTGATCAATCGCGAATTCCTGGACTCGATGAAGCAAGAAACGCCAATCGGTGGTCCGGTGCTGATCAATGCGGGGCGAGGCGGATTGCAAATTGAAGCAGATATTCTGGCGGCGCTGAACAATGGCCGGCTGATGGCTGCAAGCCTTGACGTATTCGAGGCCGAGCCGCTGGATCAGAACAGCCCGCTTTGGCACCATCCCGCGGTTACGGTGACGCCGCATATTGCAGCAAGTTCCGAACCAACCGTGCTTGCTGCCGAGATTATCCGCCAGATGGATAGGTTCGAAAATGGGGAAGTGCCGAGAGGCGTGGTGGATCGTGAATCGGGTTATTGACCGCTTCAGGGCCTGACAAACCCGGATGGCTGCGAGAAGAATTGGGCGATCCGGCCAAGTGCGGGAATAAGTGGTTCGCTGATTACATCCATGGTGTAGCCATTGGCATGGAGAATCTGTCCATTTCCTTCGACGATGGCGACATGCCCAGGCCAGAATATGAGATCGCCGCGCTCGAGATTTTCGTAATGTTCTCCCGGCTCAATCAATGTACCGATTTCTGCAAATTGCATGTCCGTATCTCTGGGAATGCTGATGCCGCACATGCGCATCGCCAGTTGCACAAGGCCGGAACAATCCAGCCCCAACCCGGTCGTTCCGCCCCAGAGATAGGGTGTGCCAATGAATTTTTCGGACACTGCAACATAGTCACTATCAAATTGCGAAATCGACCGCAGATGGCAGGCGACCAATGCCTCGCCATTTTCCTGGATCAGATATTCGGTGCCCCGGACCGATTCCCGGCCTACTGACTTGATCGCAGATCCCATCGACAGATTATTGACGGCCGGAAACTTCATGTCCGGTGCCGGATAGGAATAAGTTCGCGGAACACACACAATGTGGGTTGGTACAGTTTCGCCGGCCGTCAATGCGTCATCTGATGTCCAGCCCACATAACCATCGCGCAAGGCCTTGATCCAGGCCCAGTCTTCCCTGCGCTCATAAATGATCACGCGCTCGCCAAGCAATAATTGCGTATCAATACCGCAATCTAGTGCCGGTTCGCGGCGCAAATCACACCATGGCGCAGTGACATGGGCCGACGATCCCTCCACATAATTGTGGGCCTTGACCTTGCCCTTCAGCGCGATGTCGGCAATTTCAGCGCTCCAGGCATTCAACCGTTTGTCAAGTGGATCAATTACCGGACGGTCAGCCATTACCTCATATCTTTTCTGCCTGGACGGAAACAAGATCGGCGAATTGCTCGAGGAAAAGCGCGCCTTCAACCGTGCGCTGAATGATCACGTTGCGACGATCACGATCATCCCGCTTTCGTTTCAGCAGTTCCATTCTTCCCATCGTATCAAGTGCGCGAGTAATCACCGGCTTGGTAACGTCTAGCTTGGCCGCCAGACCGCGAACCGTGTGCGGCGGCGGCTCCAGATAGACCGTCAACAATATGGTCATCTGGCGGGTCGTCAGATCAGGCTTGTTGTCCAGCACCAAGGCGAGCGAAACCTCCTGCCACAGTTTCAGCGCCTGCTCTGTACGCAATACAATCGCCACCTTGTTCTCCGTCAGCTTGACCAGTATGGCGGTTTCGTTTCGTTACCGTATCATTTAGCCATCAGTTGAGAGAATGTGCAAGGTCGCGGCCGGAATTACCGGTATCAACGTGGATAGCGCTTTGTCAGAACCTGATGAATTGCGCGAATCGCAAAAGCTTCTCCACCGACCGGGCCCCATGGTTTAGCCGTATTGTTCCAGGCAAAAATATCGAAGTGTGCCCAGCAGCCGGCCTTTTCAACGAAACGCTCGAGAAACAATGCTGCCATGATCGCGCCGGCATAGCCGCCCTTGCCGATATGGTTGATGTCGGCAATTTCCGAAGACAAGCCGGAGCGATAGCCCTGCCATAGCGGCAGGCGCCACATCGGATCATATTGCCGTTTGCCGGCTTGCGACAATTCATTTGCAAAAGCATCCTTGTTGCAGAACATTGCAGGCAAATCGGTACCCAACGCCACGCGGGCAGCACCGGTAAGCGTTGCCATGTCAATCATGATCTCGGGCGTTTCCTCATCGCCAAGAACCAGCGCATCGCCCAGAACCAACCGGCCTTCGGCGTCTGTATTGCCAATCTCGACGGTTATGCCCTTCCGGCTAACAAGCACATCTCCCGGACGAAACGCATTGCCTGATATCGAATTTTCGACCGCAGCAATAATGACCCGCAAGCGCACTGGCAATTTCGATGACATGACCATGTGGGCAAGTGCGAGGACATTTGCCGCGCCGCCCATGTCCTTTTTCATCAGTGCCATGGAGGAGCCCGGTTTGATATTCAAACCTCCGGTATCGAAACAGACCCCCTTGCCAACCAGGGTGATCTTTGGGTGGTTTGCTGAACCCCATTTCAGATCGACAATCCGCGGAGGTGAAACGCTGGCCCGGCCGACGGCATGAACCATCGGAAAATTTTTCTTCAAGAGATCGTCACCGCGTACGGCAGTGACGCGTGCGCCATGGCGTTTAGCCAGCTGGCGGATTTCGTCCTCCAGCTCGGCAGGTCCGAGATCGCTGGTTGGCGTATTTATCAAGTCGCGCGCGTAATTGACCGCCTCGACCTCGCTGATGATCCTCGGCAGATCGACACCTTTTGGCGAAATCAGTCGGGCGCCGGTTTCCTCTTTTTTTCGATATTTATCAAACCGATAGGCGCCCAACAAAAACCCCAAACTGGAAAGACCGGGATCCGGAACATCACCCGCAAGATACCAGTCACCGGCGGGCAGAGATCGGGCAAGACGACCAGCCAGCATCGGATTTGCGTTAGTACCCAAGCCGAACAGGGCACAGCCAATGCGGCCATCAGCCTCCGGAACCAGGCATAGTTCGCCGCTTTTAGCGGCAAAACCGGTCGACTTGATCCAGGCAGGGGCAATGTCCGGTAATTCAGCGGGTAGTTTTTTCAGGGATTTTGACTGGAGCAAATAGACGGGGGTTCCGCCGGACTTCTTTCTTGAAAGTGCGCCTACACGCATAACGACCTCATCGGCTTAATAATTTTGGCAACAAGTTGACCAAGTCAGGGCAAGATTAACCAAGCATTAGGGTTAACAGTTTACTTATTTATCCATGGGCGGGCTGATTGTCTGCCCTTGTTTCGTAATTTCCATGCGCTCAGGGTTTTGACATGAAATCAATTCGGCTTCCACGCAAATCAATCGCAATTCCCCTCGTTGTGAGCGCTGCGATAGCTGTTTCGTCCTGTGCGACCGACCCTCGTACCACTGGTTCGGTGAGATCAGGCAATGTCGATACTTCTTCCCTTGCGCAGATGTCTGTTCCGCAGATCAATGCGCAGATCCGGAAGTATTCTGAAAGCTATGCCAAAAGCCCAACAGACAAGCGCATTGGCTTGACCTATGCGACCTTGCTTCGGATGTCCGGCAAGGATACGCAGGCATTGGCCGTGGTGCGCAAACTGGTCATTCACCACCCTGAAGACAATCAAATTCTCACAGCCTATGCAAAGGCGCTGGCAGCGACCGGAAACCTGAAACAGGCGCTGGGCGCTATCGAAAAGGCACAGCGCCCCGAGCAACCCGACTGGCAGCTACTTTCTGCAAAGGGTGCCATTCTCGATCAGTTAAACCGGTCGGATGACGCCAGGGTACAATATCGCCAGGCATTGGATATCAAACCCAATGAGCCGACGGTATTGTCAAATCTGGGCATGTCCTATGTCTTGAGCAATGATTTGCCTGCCGCGGAGACCTATCTGCGCAAGGCAATCGCACAGCCTGGCGCTGATAGCCGGGTGCGCCAGAACCTTGCCCTTGTGGTTGGATTGCAAGGCCGGTTCGAGGAGGCAGAACAGATTGCAGCTGCCGAATTGCAGGAGGGTGAGGCAAAGGCCAATGTCGCCTATCTACGCTCCATGCTGTCGCAGCAAAATGCCTGGAACGCGCTGAAAAAAGAAGACGGCTAAACAAACTAGCCATCAAGCCAACACCTCTTAAAACATCCGTACCGGAATGATCCTCTGGGCTTGACTCTTCCCGGGGGATTTTTGCCGCCGATCTCAGTTGTGTTAGTAAGACGACGAATTATCTGCTGTTGTGTGAAGTTTATTGGCGGATGCAGTGGTTTGGCCCGGAGCAGAGCGGCAGATATCCCGACGAAAATTTCGTACAGCAAACCAGGCAGTCTACAAGTGAGGAATATCAAGGGCAGCGTCCTGATCAGACCTGCTGCGTTACCGGCAGCAGGACATTGATCCATTGGCCCTTACAATACTGAACTTTTGTAGAATTGTGCCAGCGAAGGCCTTAGCGCATCGCGAAGATCTGGATCATTGCCGGACCCATGATCACCGCAAACAGTACCGGCAGGAAGAACACGATCATCGGCACGGTCAGTTTGGGCGGCAGGGCTGCAGCTTTCTTTTCAGCCTCTGCCATGCGCATATCCCGGCTTTCCTGGGACAGGACACGCAGGGCCGTACCGAGCGGCGTACCGTATCGTTCGGCCTGGATAAGCGCCATACAAACAGATTTCACGCCATCAATGCCGGTTCTGTTGGCGAGGTTTTCGAAAGCGTGTTTGCGTTCCTGGAGATATGAAAGCTCTGCATTGGTCAGGACCAGTTCTTCTGCTAGTTGCGGCGACTGTAGGCCGATCTCCACAGCAACCTTGCGGAAGGCCGCTTCAAGCGACATGCCGGATTCCACGCAGATCAGCATCAGGTCAAGTGCATCCGGCCAGGCGCGCCTGATCGAAAGCTGGCGCTTGGCAATGACGTTCTTGATGAACATATTTGGTGCGTAGAAACCCGCATAGGCGATGAAACATACGATGGTGATCTTGATCATGAACGGTCTTTCCATGTCGGAAATACCAAACACGTAGATCAGGGCAGCCACGAATGCGATCGCCGGCAAGACAAGACGGAAAAACAGGAACACGTAGATGTGGGATTGCTTGCGGTAACCCGCCATTTTGAGGTTTGAGAATGTGTTCTCGTCGGCCAGTGCCTTGCGCAGGTTGAGCTTGTCGACCATATCCTGCATCATGCCGCCGGATTGGTGGCGCAGCGTGGCCTTGTCGGCTTTCTTCTGACCCATCATCGACATCTTGGCGCGTTCACGGGCGCGGATTTTCTCGCGCTCTATCGCAACGCTTTTCATCCGTGAACCAAGTTCGTCACGGGCCAGCAGGGGCATGGCAGCCGTGATGATGGAGGCAAAGACCGCGATGGCGGCCAGGATTGCCAGCATGTTTCTGGGCTCGAAGAAGAAGAATATTTGTTCCATGTTTCGGGCCGCTCTCTAGAAGTCGAAACTGATCATTTTTTTCATCACATAAATGCCCATTGCCATCCACAAGGCCGAGCAAACCAGAATGATGTGTCCGGTAGGATGTTGGAACAGGATCTTTATGTAATCGGGCGTGGTGATGTAAACGAGGAATGCAACAAGAAATGGCAGCGCGCCGATAATGCCCGCGGAAGCCTTGGCCTCTGCCGACATCGCGCTGATCTTCTGCTTCATTTTCTTGCGGTCACGAAGCACGTTGGAGAGGTTTCCCAGCGCCTCGGAGAGATTGCCGCCCGCTGCCTGCTGGATCGAGATCACGATTGCAAAGAAATTTGCTTCCGCAAGCGGAACATTGTCGTATAGCTTGATCACGGCTTCCGACATTGGCAGTCCCATTTGCTGCGCCTCAATTATCCTTTCGAATTCGGTCGAAATCGGCTGCTTCGCTTCCGTGGCTACGATGTTGAAACATTCATTTACCGGCAGACCTGCGCGAACACCGCGGACAATCACATCAACGGCGTTGGGAAATTCCTCAAGAAACTTATTGAACCGGCGCTTTCGCATTTTCGAGACTGTCCAGCGCGGTACACCAACGCCGCCAATGAAGGCAGCTCCACCGGCACCCAGCAAAGGCGCCCCGGCGAGGAATGCGACCAAACCAAAGAGCAAACCGCTGAAGATCGACAGGATAATGAACTGGTTCATCGTCAAGGACAGGCCGGCCTGCGCCATCTGTTTCTTGATGCCTATCGATTTCTTTTGCTTTTCCTTCTGCTTGTCCTCGAGTTCCTTCAGTGAATCCTGAACGGTTTTGCGCCGCTTTGCGACGTCATTGATTCTCGCCTGAGCGCTCGACTTGGCGACCACGTCGCGGTTATGAACCGATTTTACACGTTTCTCGGCGGCAACTTCACTTGAGACGCGATCGAACATGAAGGCATAGATCAGCCCCGCCACCGCAAAGGTGGAGAGCCCGATGAAGGCGATCATTGTTGTGTCGAGCCCGAACATTACTGCATCTCCGCTTCCGTATCGGCAGCAGCATCGAGTGCCTCAGCGAGCTTGACTTCTTCATTGAAATACCGGGCGCGTTCCCAGAATTTTGGCCGACCAATACCGGTCGATACGTGCTTGCCGAGGATGTTACCCTGGGCATCTTCTCCGTCCATCCGATAGATAAAGAGGTCCTGGGTAGTGATCACGTCTCCTTCCAGACCAATCACTTCGGTGACATGGGTAATACGGCGTGAACCATCCCGCAGGCGGGTCGCCTGTACGATGACATCGACGGATCCGACAATAATCTCCCGGACGGTCTTGGCAGGAAGGTTAAAGCCACCCATCGCGATCATGGATTCAATCCTGTTGAGACATTCGCGCGGGCTGTTGGCGTGGATCGTACCCATTGAACCATCATGACCCGTGTTCATCGCCTGCAGGAGATCGAACACTTCGGGTCCGCGAACCTCACCAACGATAATCCGTTCCGGACGCATACGCAGGCAGTTCTTGACCAGATCCCGCATGGTAATCTCACCCTCGCCCTCCAGATTTGGCGGACGGGTTTCAAGCCGTACAACATGCGGCTGCTGTAATTGAAGTTCGGCTGAATCTTCGCAGGTGATGATGCGCTCATCGCCATCAATATAACGGGTCAAACAGTTCAACAGCGTTGTCTTACCGGAACCGGTGCCGCCGGAAATAACCACATTGCACCGCACCCGGCCGATGATCTGCAATATCGTCGCGCCTTCCGGTGTGATCGAACCGAAGCGGACAAGTTGATCGAGAGTCAGTTTGTCCTTCTTGAACTTACGTATGGTAAGAGCGGGTCCGTCAATTGCGAGCGGTGGTGCGATAACGTTGACACGCGAGCCGTCTGCAAGGCGCGCGTCACAGATCGGGCTTGATTCATCGACACGCCTGCCGACCTGACTAACGATGCGCTGGCAGATATTCATAAGTTGCGCATTGTCGCGAAACCTGACGCCCGCGGCCCGAACCTTTCCCTCTACCTCGATATAGGAAGTCTTGGCGCCGTTGATCATGATGTCGGCGATGTCGTCACGCGCAAGCAGCGGTTCCAGCGGCCCGTAACCCAGAACGTCGTTACAAATGTCCTCGAGCAGGTCCTCCTGCTCGGAAATCGACATTGCGAGGTTCTTGATCGAGATGATGTCGTTGACGATGTCACGAATTTCCTCGCGTGCCGCCTCGCTGTCCATTTTCGAGAGCTGGCCGAGATCGATGGTGTCGATCAGCGCAGAAAACACGCTGGATTTCGTGTCGTAATATTCTTCGTTCTTTTCGGCTGAAACCGGATCTTCAGGTGTAGTCAGATCGGGAACGCGATCGATTTCCCGTTCGACCGCCACCGCGCCTGCGGCTACGGGTTCGGGTTTCGGTTCGCTAACACGAGTTTCAGACGGTGGGGTAGGCGTTGAAGCACTCGAACCGCCCTGACTGTCGCCTCTTTTACCAAACATGGGTTCCTCGATACCTAGTTAACTTCTGTACGTGTTCGACCGACGATTAAGTCCGACGGCGTCTGCAATCTGCTACTTGCCCTTGAACCGAAGTTTCGAAAGGAAGTTCAGCCCGCCCTTCTTCTCCGACTGCAATTGTGCTTTGCCGGTCAAAATCTGGCCCAGGAGATCGAAGGAACTGGAAATATTCGACTTCGGATCCGCCTCGGAGATCATCTGACCGTTGTTCGAGGCTGTCCCGAACAATGCAGGTTCAAATGGAAGGATGGCAGCCGGTTCCAGGCCGAGCGGACCGGTAAAATCCGGTACCGATATTTCCGGCCGTTTGGGCGTTCCGACCTGGTTCATCACAAGGTGCGGCTTGGAATCGTTCGGTCTGAGTTCGGCCAGAACGTCCAGCATGTTCTTCGTATTTCTGAGATTGGCCAGTTCCGGACAGGCGGTGATCACAACCTGATCGGCGCTTGCCAATACCTGCCTGGTCCAGGAAGTCCACTGGTGTGGAACATCGACCACAACACATGGCGCACCGCGCTGTGCGACTTCGAGAATTTGCGAAAACGCATCTTTTTCAAAGTCGTAGGTGCGATCCAGCGTCGAAGGCGCGGCCAGCAGGCTCAGATGTTCGGCGCACTTGGCCAGCAGACGGTCCAGCAGGATATCATCCATGCGATCAGGGGAGAAAACGGCTTCTGCAACGCCTTGCGGCGGATCCTGATCAAGATTGATGTTTGCCGTACCAAAAGCCAGATCCAGATCGGTCAAGACAACATCGGATTGATATTTCGATGATATCGACCAAGCGACGTTGTGACAGATCGTCGATGAACCAACACCGCCCTTGGCGCCGACAAATGCCAGAACCTTGCCAATCGGGCCAGTTTCCGGATTGACGAAAATTTCCGAAACCGCCTGCATGAAGTCTGCCATGGAAACCGGTGCGACCAGATATTCGGACACCCCGTTGGCAATCAATTCGCGGTACATCATGATGTCATTTTGGTGACCGATGACCACGACCTTGGTCTCTCCGTCGCAGACTTCTGCGAGCCGGCCGAGATCGGTAAGCAGTTCTTCACCGGTCAGTTTTGATTCAACAATGATGAGGTTGGGGGTCGGTGCACCCGAATAAAAGTCCACCGCCGCCTGAATACCGCCCATATGCACCTTGACATGCGCCTTGGACATTCTCCTATCCTTGGAGGCCATGTCCAGGACCTGGGCAATGTTCTCCGTCTGACAAAATGCCTGTACCGTGATGCGCGGTACCGGGCGCACTGCGTTCATGTCACCAGAGGCAATCGGAGCTTCGTTCGACTGCCGAGGTTCAGCGTGCTGTATAGCTTCTGCCGTCTGTTGCGTCATGTTCGACATTTCCTGTTTCCTGTCATTCCGCGGCCGGGCTAAACCGGCCAGTTATTAACTCCGAGCCTAGAATAGCGGTGCGAGGCGGCCGGAGCCGTTTTCCTGCCAGTCATTAATGACGAATGTCCGCCGTGTCGCATCAATCTCAGATTCTGCGCGCGGCCCCACCAGATCGGCCGGGTTGGACACCATCGCCGCCAGGTTCGTCTGGGTTGCACATCCGAAATTGTAGTAGTTCTGGTTTTCAACCGTGTGAAGGACGTCTTCCTGCCACTGTCCGCATTCGCTGGGTACTTCAGCGACGATCGAGCCAAATGCGATCCTGATCGTTGCCGCATCACCAAGCTCGCTTGCCTGATAATGGACGATGCGGATATGCCCGTGAGGCACACCTTTCTCTTTCAGAATTGTCGTTGCCTGATAGGCAAGACGTCTGGCCGCATGCTGATTGGCAGAACCGCGTGGTATCAGGACCGCCATCTCCTTTGAACCGGAGCGCCGATATTGCGTGGCAATCTGCCGGACAAGATTTTCGTCCCGTAAAGACAGCTTCTTCGCGTTGACCGAAACGATGATGTCCTGCGTTGTTTCAGCCTCACGGACAACAATCGGGTGACGGGTTCTGTAGTCATCGGGAACCGTACCGACCGTAGTCTGATCCTGCATATATGCGCATCCGCCGGCCATGCTGGACATCATCAGGACTGCCAGTGCCAAAGATGTATTCTTGAACCTGTGCCGTGCCGGTGTGTTCTCTGTCATACTCCGCTGCCCGGCAACAGGGTGGGTTGTTTTGGTTATACGTACCATTTCAATCTCTCCAATCAGACCCTGTTGCTCACTTGTAAATGAAGCCAACTTTTCCATGATATTGACCTTCCGGCGACGCCGAGCTGATGCCGTAAATTCGGTTGACGCGTCCCAGGAAGATTGCAGCTGCATCGCCCGTCGGAACCAGGTTGTCATCGGGCCGCGACAATGCGCTCCGCGGCAGCGGACGAACCAGATAGGGCGTTACCAGGACAACCAATTCAGTTTCATAGCGCTGGAATTCGCGACTTCTGAACAGGGTTCCAAGTACCGGAATTTTACTCAGTCCCGGAAAACCTGAAATTGTCTGGCGTACATCATCCTTCAACAATCCGGCGATCACCATCGATCCGCCAGATGGCAGTTCGACTGTCGTTTCGACCTCGCGCCGGCGAATACCGGGTGCAGGGGCGGAAGCCACGCCACCGCGGGGGATGTTGTAGGTTCCCTCACTGGTTGGCTCGGAAACTTCCGTGCGGATTTTTAAGCTGATCCGTCCCGGTGAAAGCACCACGGGGGTAAATGCCAGACCTACGCCATATTCCACCTGACGGTAGTTGTAGGTGACCGTATCCTCGTCCTCGGTCTTGCCGTCCGAGACATTATATTCGCCGCCAACCTTGAACGAGGCGGTTTCCCCGGAGATGGCGGTCAGGGTCGGTTCCGCAAGCGTGCGCATCAGTCCCGCCTGATCAATCGCCCGCAATATCGCGCTGACATTGTTGCCATTGTGATTATAGGAAGCGACAAGCCGTGTATCGGAAGCCGGTTTGTTCAAGGCGAATGGAATATCGGTCAGCAGGTTGTAGGCGAGATCGTGTATGTCGCCTGCTGCCGAAAGATCGATACCCAACTGCTTGACAACCGTGCGCTGAATTTCCGCAATGGTCACCTTAAGATGAACCTGATCTTCCCCGTCAATCTGCAGCAGATTTACGATCTGGCTTTGCTGACGAATATCGTCGGTTCCAAAAACAATGTTTGTTCCGCTACCGCCACCGGTGGTGAAATTCTGAGCATAGGCACCGGTGGTTGCCTCACCACCTGTTACGAATATTCTTGCCAGATCGACCGCTCTTGAGGAGGCCTGGGCTGTGGGAACACTGCCGGTCAGGATGACGTTATCATTGACCATTTCAACGGTGATATCCGAACCCGGAATATATTTAGCTAGATAACCTTCCAGCCCGACAATATCGCGTTCGATCGACAGATCGACGTTGATAAGCTGCTGGCCGGCGCCATCGAAGATGAAGATGTTGGTCTGACCGACCTGTTTGGCGAAGATGTAGATCCGCCTTGAGGTTCTTGTAACCGCATCAGCGACTTCGGGATTGGCAACCAGTATGTCATGGGCGTCATCCGGCAAGTCAATTACCAGCGACTTGTTGAGGCCGACCTTGATCCGCTTGGTCTTGCCAATCGCCGTACGATTGAGCTTGATGTGGTTTCTGGATGTCGTCGTCTGAGCTCCAGCCTCGGTCGCTGTTGCGAGCGGAAGCGCTGAAGCAAATGCGAAGCTCATGCATAGGGCAAGCGCAGATGAAGTCAGGGTCAAACGCATCACTCCGTTCCTTTCAGTCGTTTTTTTCATCACGCGCCTCTATTCAACAGCTTTGTCGTTTGTGCCGACGAGCACGTCTTTGGTTCCACCGTATTTGATTACCCGCACCGTGCCGGCTCCGCGCTCACCTCCGATGAGATGGTAGGCGGCGCTGGTCTTTTCGTTCTTGCTGTCCTCAATGGATCGCAAGGTCAGCGCCAGGCGGTCGGCCATTTGCTGAGCGACTGTCAGGACCTCGGCCTGACGTGGTGTCAACTGCAAGGTTGCGGTCTCACCGACAACGACAGATTCGCCATCCTGTTCCTCGACGGTCTGGTCAATTGCCAGGACGCGGATATTTTCAAGGATGGTTTCTGTGACATAGTCGCCGTTATCACTGCCGGGATGACGGCGGGTCATGATCACGTCGACCCGGTCGTTTGGCAGGATAAAGCCGCCAGCACTGGTTTCGGTTGATATCGTGGTCGCAATGGCCCGCTGGCCCGACGGCAAAATGGCCGACATGTAACCACGGTCAGAGCGGACAAGTTTGGATTCCCTGATCGGCTCGCCTTCATAGAAGACCGCTCTGGCAATCGCACCATCGAAACTGTCCAATGCGTCGGGTTCGTTAGTTTGCGTTACAAATCCACGACCGACCGCATCACTTGGCCATTCCTGCCATCTGATCGAGCCGGGTTTCAATGAAGAACCCAGCGAGATATCGGCTGAGGCAACCAAGACCTGTTCCATGGAAATGGCAGGACGATCACTTTCAACGGTCTGAACAACCGGCTCCCTTGCCGAAAGGCTAAAGGCCAGATATCCGGCGCCGACTGAGGCTAATAAAGCGCCGCTCACAACGGCCATACGCGCAACTTTCATTTCAATTCCCCAACAAAGTTCATGACTAGGGCAAATTCTCTCGGTCGATGGCCCGGGGACCATGTCTCGACCTCTGGCGCCATTGTTCACAGCGAAAGGTGTAATTATGGTTAATGAAATGCTGAATAATTTGGTTAACTGATATTAAAGGGTGTGACGGTTCCTGCCGGATTCGTAAACGGCTGATCTTCAAGCAAAAAACCGGGCTATGGGCCCGGTTGAATGTAGTAGAAAAAATTGTGTTTCCGGTCAGGTTTCCATCACAAACCTGCCATGCCAGGGACAAATTGGTTACCCGCCGGCAGCTCGAACCGAGGCCAGGACATGTTGCATCCAGGGGGTTTCGGGATAGACCATCAGGGCTGCTGCAGATAATGCGATCCCATAAGGTACACCCTCATCTGCCCGGTAGAGGCGGGCAACCCAGTCGACCTTCTCGAAACGGTCCGGCAGAGGTACCGAACGCAGTTTCAGCAATATCAATGTAAGAATGCCGCCGAAGAATGCCGCGACAACGAGATACTCCATTGTATGCGCCCAACCCAGCCAGAGCGCCGTTGATGCTGCCAGCTTGGCATCGCCACCGCCAATGGTTCCGAAGGCAAACAGCGCAAACCCGACCAGCAGTACGACGAGGAAAAGCGCCCAGTGCCAGGCGATGGTTTCCAACGGCATGCCGATCGCTATGGCAAACACCATGAAGCCGATAATGAGCGCCAGCGACACCTTGTTGGAGATGGTCATCGAAACCAGATCCGAGGCTGCGGCGAATGCCATGAAAAACGGAAAGAACAGCAAAAGAGCGGTGTTGAGCATCGTTTATACCTGCCATTGATTGGTTAAGACAGCTTAGATAGCGGCGGTTCAATTTGGGTTAACGGGCGGATCATTTTCTCGGCCCGTCCGACATCAAGGCTCAAAGAAAAGGACCGCCTGCGGAAGCAGGCGGCCCTGAATTTTCTCGTCTTTTCGACGATCGCTTACAGCATTTTGCCGGAAACGTTGGTGAAGGTGTT
>JANQQM010000079.1 GCA_028289365.1 Salaquimonas sp.
GATTTTGAACTGTGCCATGAGGGCGCGTAATTGCGCCGGTCGCAGAGGCTTCCTGAGGAGATGATGGCCTGCGGATCTGACTTCTTCCGTGACTTCGACGGATCTGTCGGCAGTGACCACAATTGCCGGCAGATCTGATTGCAAGTGTTGCCGGACGAGATTTATGGCATCAAGCCCGGTCTGTTCGTCCAGGTGATAATCGACGATAAGAATTTCGGGAACCATGCCTGACTCCTGAATTTGGCTGATTGCTTCTACTCCATTGGTCGATTTTATAACCGCACATTGCCAGGTCGACAGGAGTTGTTCCATACCGTCGAGTATGGCCTCTTCATTATCGATGCAAAGAATGGTACTGCCGGCGATATGACCAACGCGGGGCAGAGTCAGGGTTTTCGGGTCAACCGTCGCCTCGTTCATGTCCGCAGCCGGCAGTTTGACTTTAAAAGCCGATCCCCGGTTCAAAATTGACGTGACGGAAATCTTGTGATTCAGGACACGCCCGATGCGCTCCACGATCGACAATCCGAGGCCCAGTCCGCGTGCATCTGTCTTTGATGGTGTTAACCGTTGGAACTCCCGGAAAATAATATCTTGCTCGGGCTCAGGGATTCCTGGTCCGGAGTCATGAACCTCGATCGAGATGTGATCCCCCTGTTTTCTGCAGCCGACAACGATTTTCCCGTGATCCGTGTATTTTATGGCGTTAGAGATGAGATTTTGCAGGACCCGGCGCAGTAGCCGACGATCCGAATGAACAGCGAGGCTTGAGCCCACAACTACGAGCTGAAGGTTTTTTTCCGCGGCAACGGGGCTGAACTCCAATTTCAACTGGTCGAAAATATCCCCGAGTAAAAAGCTCGACAGCTCGGGTCGCATGGCTCCGGCATCGAGTCGGGATATATCGAGCAGAGCATTTAATATTTCTTCGACAGCCTCGAGAGAGGCATCAACATTTTGAACAAGTCTGCGCCCATCCTTCAAATTATCGCGTTCAACCAAACTGGTTGTGTAAAGCCGTGCCGCGTTCAGAGGTTGTAAAATATCATGGCTGGCGGCGGCTAAGAATCGTGTTTTATCCAGATTGGCCTCATCGGCCTTGATTTTCGCGAGGGCCAGCTGTTGATTTACTTCAGTCAATTCCGCAGTACGTTCATGTACGCGGCTTTCAAGGGACTCATTGACGCGCGCCAGAACTTCGGCAGCTTCGACCCTCTCGGTAATATTTGTGTAGGTGACAACGATACCGCCCTGGGGCATTTTTTCCGTCTGAATTTCGACGACCTTTTTACCGTTGTCGAGACGTTCCTGATAAGTTTCTCCGGACACAACGTGATTGTGAATCCGATCGGCAAGCAGGGCATTGCAGTCCTGATCAGAATGGGAGTTGGTGTCGACGATGAACTCGACGATCTGATCCAGGGGGATGCCCACCCTGCCGAGTTTTGTCGGCAGGTTCAGGAGCCCGCGAAATTGCCGGTTCCAGCAGATTAGCCGCATGTCCGCATCAAATATCGCGATCCCCTGACCGACCTGGTCAAGGGCGGATTGCAGCAGGTCGCGATTGTATTGCAGGGCTTCGGAGGCATCGTCGAGAAGTTTGAGCGCGCTCTTGTGGCCAACATTCCGGCGCCGCAGAAGCAGGGACAGCACAAGTCTTGACGACGCGGCACCGATTGCACTAGCCAGCAAATGTTCCGTAAAGCGAAGAATCTGAACATCGGCGTCTGCTTCGTGATTGAGAACAATATTGTGACTCGTTGCGTAATCGTTGAAAGATCTATGGGTTCGCTCCTCTCCGAGGTAACGGGCCGCGGTCTTTATGAGTTCGCCGACGCTGACCGAAGTCCTGGACAGTCGAAATGTTGGTGCCGGGGGGCGTGGGAAGTCTTCGACGATAAAGGCGTTGGCCTGCAATCGCTCGATCGGCTCCTGTTGTCCGCTCATGGAGACTGTCACATAGGCCGTGACATTAACGATCAGGCTCCAGAAAACACCGTGAGTCAAAGGGGCAAACTCGAGATTGAACAAAACCTCGGGGCGGAGAAGCGAAATACCGAAAGGACCGTTGGTGAGGAATTCGGGGGAAACAAGCCCGGAACTGGCAAATGACGGTAACAGCAGGGTGTAAGACCAGACCGCAAATCCGGCAACGATGCCGGCAATCGCTCCTTTCGCCGTGGCGCGACGCCAAACAAGTCCGATAAAAAATGCTGGTGCAAATTGGGCGATTGCCGCGAATGAAAGCAGGCCGATCGAAGCCAGCGGATAACCTTCACCGATAAGCCGATAGAACAAATAGCCCAAAATCAGGATTGCGAATATCGCTGATCTTCGGATGTTTAGGAGAACGACTCCCATATCCTCCCGGTCCAATACGCTCGAGGATCGGCGCAACATCAGCGGCACTGCAATCTCGTTACATACCATTATGGATAGGGCAATCGTTGCGACAATGACCATGGCCGTCGCCGCCGAAAGACCACCGACAAAGGCAATGAATGTAATGAACGAAGCATCAGCCGACATTGGTAAGGCCAGAACAAACATATCACTGCTGACAAGCCCGTTTTCAAATGTCAGCAGTCCGGCAATGGCTATGGGGACGACGAACAGGTTGATAATGATCAGATAGAGCGGGAACAGCCAGGCCGCCGTTTTTATTTCACTGGTGGTGTTGTTCTCAACGACGGCGACATGGAACTGGCGTGGCAGCAATATGATACAAACCAGGCTTAGGTAAGTAACGGTCAACCAGTTGCCACCGTTGAGGCCGCGGCTGAATAGATTGCGAATTTGGTCGCTTTCACTGGCCTGCTCAATCAGTGGTCCCAGTCCTCCAAACATACTGAAAGTTACGAAAATACCGACGATGACGAATGCCAGGATTTTAACGATTGACTCGGTTGCGATCGCCAGCATCAGGCCTTCCTGATTTTCCGTTGCGTCAATGTGCCGGGTGCCGAAGAGAACCGAAAACACGGCCATGGAGATAGCAATGAACAAGGCGGCGTCACCAAATGGTAAACCACTCTGGGCGGTCGCCACGAGCCCAACGGGTTCCAGGAGTGTTGTGAAGGAGTCTGAAACGGCTTTGAGTTGTAAGGCGATATAAGGAATAATTCCGGCGACGGCGATAATCGTAACAATAGCGGCGAGAGATTGGTTTTTGCCGTAACGTGCGGCCATGAAGTCGGCAATGGAAGTGATATTATGCCTTTTGCTCAGTGTGGCAATACGGTTGATTAT
>JANQQM010000089.1 GCA_028289365.1 Salaquimonas sp.
GAACAGTTTCGGCAAAAGATCCGAAACATCCACCCCGTAGGGCGAACCGGAAATCCCAACGAAATCGCCAACCTTGTCACCTGGCTTGCCTCACCAGAGGCTGCTTTTGTAACGGGTCAGATCTGGACCGTCGACGGCGGCAGAATGGCAAAGCTGAGCTTGCCGGATTTGTAGGCATTGAACCGGGCCAGTTTCACACGTCCCAGTGGCCGTCTTCCTTCATTTCGCCAATCCGCTTGACTGCCTTTTCCTGCTGGCGCTGGCGCCGGATCAATTCCGAAACAGCTGCATCATCGGCCTTGTCGGAATAGCGGAATTCGGAATCGGCATAGCGGTTGATCTCCTGCATCACCATCTCGATGGTGAACGGGCCGCGCAACTCCTCGATCATGGCTTTCTTGTCGTCATAGGATTTGTGCATGAAGTTTTCCGGCTTTTCGAACCAGTCATCCGGCAGTTCGATATCCATGGCCCGAAGTTTTATGGCATCGGTAATGTTCTTGATTGCCCTGCCGGTAAATCGCGGCTCGGCAAGCTTGATCCGGTGCAAATAGTCACCGATGTCGGACATCGTCTTGAGCTTGCCGTTCTGATCCATGAACCGCTCGTAAACGGCAATCAGCCCCTCCTCCTTCGGTTTGGAATGAGCATCATAGGCTTCCGAGACTGCCTGCTGAATAACCTGCGCTTCGAACAGATCATGCTTTCCCAGGGGAATTTTGTGATTCTTACCGGCCAACAACACGAATATATCGATATAGTCATCGCGCGTCTGTGGCCCGTCAACCAGCCAGCGTGCACCGGCCCTTTGCCGCAAGGCATCATCAACATTTTCGGGATAGTTGGAAAACATTCCGAAACTGCAATTGCCGCGTACCACGGTTGTTGCACCGGCAAAGCTCTCCATCAGCACGGCCGTCACTTCCTGCTGACCGGCCGAGGCGCGATCATCCGACCGCTTGGCGGCAATTTGGTCTATGTCGTCGACCGTGCCAAAGCCAATGGTTCGCGGATTGATCACATTATTGATGAATTGCTTGCAGTTCTGACCCGACTTTCCCTGATAGGAGGAAATCTGGTCGACACCGAAATTCTCATAGGTAAAGCCGTAACCGGCGACCTGGCAATATTCATTGATTATCCCGGCCATCATCTGGATCAGGATGGTCTTGCCAGTTCCGGGCGCGCCGTCCCCGATAAAGGTGAAAAGAAACCCGCCGAGTTCGACAAACGGATTCAGCTGCCGGTCGAAATCATAGGCCATCAGCATTTTGGACAGCTTCATCGCCTGATATTTCGCGATGTGGTTGCCGATGATCTCATTCGGTTGCTTGAAGGTCATCACCAGCGGCTTTGACTTGGTGCCCGGCGCAACGTCGAAACCATTTAGTTCGAAACCGTCATGATCGAGCCGCAAATGGGTTTGTTCAAACGCACCCAGACCAGAAAAACGCGACTTGCGCGAAAGCAGATCTTCCAAGGCTTCATCAGCATAGGCACGCACCCGCTGTGCCAAAGACCCGTCATCGGTTGCGTCCGAACATGCTGCATCGAGCCCCGCGACAAATGTCTTCAAGGCGTCCTGCGGCGTGGCGAAATTGAAGGAAGGCGGCTCAACATCGCCGACCGGCTCCCCATCTGCTTCTATCAACTGCTTGACATAGGCAGCAGCCGAAAACGCTGAAACATAGGCGGACGCCTCAAGCAGGTTCCTGTATTGATCCGCCTCTGCCCCTTCGAGCACGGATGAGGCATTGCGCCGGTGCAGGGAATCCAGCCCTGTCTGTTTGGCAAAGAGATCGCTAACCGCCAGCGAAACCGCCAATGCCCGCCGGGTCTTGAACAGGACGTTGTGCTGGGCCGGCGACAACATGGTGTCGTCGGATGAGATACCACCGAGCGTTTTCGTAAATTCCACTTCACGCGTTGATCGCTGACCAGCCGTAGAGACCGTCGCAACAAACCGCCTTCGTGTTCCGGCAATCTCTGTCTTGCTGTCCCGCGACGCAGCCTCCAGCAGGACGAAACGTGTCACCAGGCTCTGCGCGGTGGCAATATGCTTGGCAATATCTTCCTCATGCAGCGTCGTAAGCGCAGTATCCATGTTCATATTCTCCGCAACACCTGGCTACCCGTCACGATATGGGTCTCATATCCGTCAAAGATCTTGTCTGCTTCCCCGGCTGCATAGATCGCCTGATAGGCATCATGCGGCACCAGCGCATTGCGCTGATAGGCAGACACGCCCATGCGCGCGCAATCCAGGTCGTCAGTATTGATGTAATATTCGTTTCGCGCCGGCTCGCCGCCCCACAGCCCCCATTTCGCGGGCTTTTCATTCATCGAGTAGATTTCCTGCGCCGTCCAGGTCATCAGCCACTGGTTTTCCTTGCGGCGAACCTTTTGCAGGATCTTGTCGACTGTCGCGCCATGGACGGTGATATCGGCATGATAAAATGGGCCCAAAACAAACCGCCGTAATTGTGTTGGATGCAGAAAATCAAAATCCTTGTCCATATTCGTGGCGATCGTCGACAGCGTCAGGCTGTAAGCCGAGTTCTTCTCGCAAAAATCGTCGAACTGATGTGCAAGCGACGGATTGAGCAAGCCATCTACAGGCAATGGAATATTGACATCCTTGCGCAGCTTTCCCTTGGGACTGACCAGGGCGTCAATCATGTCCTTGCTGCTGTCCTCAAGCGAAACGATATAGACCATGGGCAGGTTTGCCGAACCGTCATAATAGCCCCAATGGACGACATAAAAGGGCCTTTTGGTCTTGGGATTGACTGACACTCTCAGCGTCTTGGGCAAAACGAACGGCGCGAAATGGCTGCCACTGCCCACCGATTCCAGGTAACGCCGGTGTGCGATTGATTTTTGCAGTGCGCCGGGAAAAGCCTTCTTGGTCAGGATGTAGTCGACCATTTCCTGTCGCAATTGGGCTTCCGTCGGCATCGCCGCCAACTGTTTTTCGGCTTCCTTTCGATCGTTCTCAAGTTCCAGAACATTGCGATAGGCAGGAAACCCACTTTCCGCCTGGGAAACCTTGAAAGTTTCGGCAAAGGCAATCCGATTTTGCCAACTGTCCAGGGAATTCCGCAGAAGCGCCAAATAATCCTCGATCACTGCTCCGATCAGGTCATGCTTGTAGAGCGGACTTTCATCCTCGCGCAGGAAGGTATCCAGACCGTCAAGGGCACTGGTTATTGCGGCAAAATATTCGCTGACAGCTTCGGAATTGGAACTCATGGCGCTGTTGTTGAGGCCCCGACCGAATTACGGCGTAACATAATCTGCAGAATTATGCTTCTTCAGCACTTCCTCGAACCTTCGGGCAAAGGCCTCATCAGCCAATTGCTTACGCCGCTGGATATCCTTTGTAGAGATCATGTTCTTTTCATGCATTTCCAACAGATCCCCAATATGACTTTGCGCGGCTGCGCCAATTCCGGCCATGGTCGTTTCGGCTGCCGTATCCACCTTATTGCCCAAGGTGTTTATCTTGTGCGCCACATCCTGCTGGGCCGCGGTTTTCAAGGAATCTTCCAGCGCCTTGTAGAGCACAATGCGTTGCTCGGTATCGATCTCGAGCTTGTTGATCAATGTTTGCTGCGCGGCAAGCTGGTTATTGAGTGAGTCGACAAAGGTCTGGAACATCGACGTATAGCGCTCAAGCGTCTGGCTCTCGGCCAGCAACTCCTGTTCTTTCGCCTGCATCTTGTTGTATTCAGTCGCTAGTTTGGACCGCTTGCCTTCCAGGCCCGTCCGCGTTTTCTGGTTGGTTGCCGCTGCGATCTGATTTTCAAGATCAAGCAGTTCCGGATTGATTTCCTCGATCCGCTTCTGCGTCGCCTCAAGAGTCTCCATCGTACCCTTGCGACGCTCGATTACGGTCTTCAGGCTTTCTTCGGATGAACCGTAACGGGCTTCGAGAATTTCTTTCTGACCTTTCAGGATACCGGTGATCTTGTCTGACTTTGCCAATAATTCCTGCAGGTTGGATGCCAGCGACATGTTGCGGACACGGTCGGAACGCATGCGCTGCATTTTCTGCTTGGAAAACAGGCCGACCATCTTCTCCCAGCCCGTATAGCTCTTCATGCTTTCAAATTCTTCACCGAATACATTGGTGGCATCCTCCAGACCGATAATCAGATCTGCGATATTGCCTTCCATGACCTTTTGTTGGCGCAACACATCATCGATGCGGGCATTTTCAATGTCGAAATCAATGTCCCCGATGGATTCGGTCTTGGCCATTTTTTCGAGGACGATGCCGGACTGCTCCAGCCTGTCCTTCATGTCCTCGACGGTCTGCCGGGTCTTTTCGATCTCTGAATCAAAATTCTGCAAACTGGCCATGCGGTACCGCTCCCCTTAAATCGACAAAAACAAGTCGACTACATATACGCATGGAAGGCACCGATTTGAAGCTGGCGCATGTCAATTACTGAAATAAAGCCAAATTCAGCAAAGAGAAGGATCCGTAATCAGTCGAATATTCATTCCAGGACAATCGGACGGCCGTGCGGAGTCCGTGCCGCGGCCTGCTCCCACTCCGTCTTCCTTTTTGAGATTTCTTCGACTGATACGACCGACTTTCTAGTTAGGATCTGCTCCAGGGCACGAAGCCATAGCCGGTAGTAATCTTCGGACGCTGAACTGGTATCCTCAGCGATGACAGCACCCAATTCATGCGCAAACTCATCCCAGTTGAACAATCCGTTTTCGTTCAAGGCAACGGCCATGCTAAAGGCTTGGGCCTCCCAGGGTGCACGAAAAATGACCTCGTCATCCGATATCGGAAGAGCGGGCGGGCTATCTGCAACTTCCTTGTCAACTTCGCTCAAGATAGGGCTCCCAACAATCGACAAAGACAATGTGGTCGGCCTTGTCTTCAAATAAATCGCTGGCTTCGAAACCAATCGTGTAAAGCCACTGGGCGTCTTCTCCCTTGTCGTGGGCATTGCTGTCGGGAAATACGTGGCAACCAGCGACACGTTCCACAGTGCCGGTCTTGCCGCGGGCATATCGCGGCAGGCGCGTATGACCCGTTGGATTTAAATTTAAGGTCCTGACCCTATCACCCACCTCAAACAACGGAGCTCTATTTGCGGGCCGCTCATATGGATGCCTCTGGCGAAGCGCAATCGCCATATGTTCACCGTCCGGTACAATTTTTACCGCTCGGCCCTTTGCCTCGACCTCGCCTTTTTCCAGTTCGCCACTTGTGATCAGGTCATATCTGACCAGCAATTCCTCAAGGGCAGCGGTCCAGATTTGGTAATAGCTGGAAGAAAGATATTGGGCCGGCTCGAGACTCTCACGCGCATGCCGGCTTATGTCGATGTTCCAACTCCCGGTCGCACCCATCGCAACGGTAAGCGCAAGCGCCTTTCGTTCCCAATCATGGTGAAATACTGGTTCATTCGGTTCGGGAATGACTGGCCCGTAGCACTGCATGCCGCCCATGTCGTGTGGACCGTTCATGGCGTCTGATCTTTTGGTTCTACCGGCAGGCCGGTGCCGATCATGGAGTCTCGCGTGACAATTGATGCAAGGCGCTCCTCGCTCCAACCTTCGGTGCCTTTCGGGCGTTTGGGCAAGACCAGGTAACGAAGCTCTGCAGTCGAATCCCAAACCCTGATCTTGGTCGATTCCGGCAGATTTACTCCGAATTCGGATAAAACAGCGCGCGGTTCGCTGACCGCGCGAGATCGGTAGGGTGCAGATTTGTACCAGACCGGCGGCAGTCCAAGAACCGGCCACGGATAACAGGAGCAAAGCGTACAGACGACAAGATTATGAACCTCATCGGTATTCTCGACAATCCGCATGTGCTCGCCTTGACGGCCGCTGAAACCCAGTTCGGCGATCGCGCTAGTCGCATCCTTCCTCAATCGATCCAGGTAAGCGTCATCCGACCAAGCCCGTGCGACGACAGCAGCTCCGTTTCGCGGCCCGATCTTTTTCTCATAAGTCTCGACAATGGCGTCTAATGCATCAGGATTGACATATCCCTTTTCGACCAACAGCGATTCCAGCGTCCGCAGCCGGATGTCCATCTCATCGAGATGGCTGTGCTCATGGTCATGATCATTTTCTTTCGCCATACGCGTATTCTCTGGTGCAAACCCAAGTCAGAGAATGACGTCGCGATCATGCCGATGTCAATCGGCACCTGATTGCTCCAATCAAAATGCCTGGTTATGCCACATCTACAGCTTAGAGGCCTAGGCCGAAGCCGCCAGATCAGGCAATGCCTGCTCATCGCCGAGGAAATCGCGAATGTAACCCATGGTCTTGCGCGCATCCTGCGGCTTGCCGAACAAATATCCCTGCCCGGCATGACAGCCATAGCGTTTGAGACTTTCAGCCTGACCGATCTCCTCGATACCTTCGGCAACAACGGTCAATTCCAGACCTGCGCACATTTCCAGTATCGCCCTGACAATGTGTTCGGCAGGTTTGTCCTCGCCAATCGCCATGATGAACGCGCGGTCGATCTTGACCTTGTCGAGCTTGAGCTCGCGCAATCGGCCAAGGCTGGATTGTCCGGTTCCGAAATCATCCATTGAAATGCGGATACCGGCCTTGTGCAACTCGTCAATGATCATCGACGCGGTTTCAGGATCGGTCATCATCGCCGTTTCTGTGACCTCGATCTCCAGCCGATGCGGCGGTAGACCGGCACGGCGGATCACATCAACGATATTGGCCGCGGTCGACGGATCGACCAACTGCACGCTGGAAAGGTTGAAAGACAGGAACATTTCCTCGGGCCAATCCGCGGCAACCCTGGCCGCCTGCAGCAATAAGGAATCGGTCAGCGCAGCAATAATCCCCCGCTCTTCAGCAAGCGGGATGAACTTCGCTGGTGATACAAATCCCAGATCGCGGTCGATCCACCGCGCAAGGGATTCAAAGCCAAGCAATTTCCCATCCTGCAATGAGATGATCGGCTGAAAATGCGGCGTTACCTCGCCATTGGCAATTGCGTTCCGCAATGCCTGTTCGATCCGCGCATTTTCACGCACCATATCCTCGACTTCGCGGGTGAATATGGTGACTCTTCCGCGGCCTCCCCGTTTCGAGTGGTAGACGGCGGTATCGATATTGGCCATCACCTCGTCGAAACTGCCACCCGCATAGGGAAATACCGCAAATCCGAAAGAACCGCTCAAGCGAACTTTCCGGTTCTCAAGATCAAACGGCGCCAGAAGAACATTCTGCAGCAGCCGGCCCATCTCTTCTGCGCTTTTTTCATCGGTAACATTTGGGAAAATGAAACCAAATTCATCACCGCCAAAGCGGCATACAAACCCGTGTCCCTCAACAGCTGCAGACAGGCGCATTGCACATTGTTTGAGAATTTCGTCTCCGCCAGCATTCCCGAACAGATCATTAATCGGCTTCATGCCGTCAAGATTCATCAACGCGACCGTAAAGGCCTGCGACGGATCTGCACGATCATCGACAATCTTCTTGAACTTTTCGATCATCCGAACTTTGTTGCCAAGACCGGTGAGCTTGTCGGTATAGGCAAGCGAGATCATATTCGATCGCTGCGTCGATTCGGCTTGCGCCGTGTCTTCTGTTGAACCGGACTGGTTGGAAATCGCTTCAAACGCATCGATATTTTGGAGCGCATAGCCGATCTTTGCGGAATAGCCAAACCAAAGCACCGCAATGCCGCCAAGCGCTGCGAGTGCCGGTATCAAATATGAAAATTCTGCGAGATTCCCCGAAACGAATGTCGGTGCGACCGCCGCCGCAATGATGGCGGCAATGATGGTAATACACACGATCGCAAAAGTTATTTTCAGTCGTCTTGCTGTCCCCACAGCGCCTGAAAAATTATTGCGATCTGTATCACGCTCAGTTGGCTTGAAAACGCCAGAAGTAATAAGAGACATCTTTCCCCCGTGAATAACAGACCACCCAACCTGCTCATTTTTCCCTTAATATCTCCTTTATCCAGATGCTAATATTTGAGAAAAACTCCGCTTTACTGTTTAATATCGGGGTTTCGCTACCCATGGTTAACGGTTTACCATGTGAGTTCATGTTGGAACTTTATCCAGGTTACCAAATCTAAATAAATCAAGTTTTCCTAATGGATAATACTGTTGTTACGAGTGATTTTATTGATTGATGGTATTCAATCAATCTCAAATATTAATTTCAGCCGATAAAATCTTTGGCCAGCAAATACAATTCCACCGACCCATCCCGCGACGCCGGAGGTTTGACATGATGAACAGTGGCAAACCGGCGCTTCATTTCGGCTAGTAGATCGCCTTCTGTTCCGCCGCGGAAAGTCTTGGAAAGAAAGTGACCGCCGGGTTTGAGAACCTCGATCGCGAAGTCAAGTGCAATCTCCACCAGATGCATGGTTCGCAAGTGATCGGTCTTGCGATGGCCGGTCGTTGGGGCGGCCATGTCGGACAAGACGACATCAGGTCTTTCGCCCCCTAACGCTTCCATCAGCTTAGCCGGCGCGCTTTCATCCAGGAAATCTAGCTTGAGAATTGTGGCGCCCGGAACCGGATCCATTTCCAGGTAATCGATGCCGACAACACGAACATCGTCCGCATGCGAGCCCGTCCGCTGGACCGCAACCTGACTCCAGCCGCCCGGCGCTGCACCCAGATCAATCACGCGATCCCCTTTCTTCAGAATGGAGTAGCGATCGTCGATTTCCTTCAATTTATAGGCAGCACGTGAGGCATAGCCTTCTGCCTTTGCTTGCTTGACATAAGGGTCGTTTAGTTGACGTTCCAGCCACAACTTGGATGAAAGCTTGCGGCCCTTGGCGGTCTTTACCCGCGTCCTCAGCGATCGTCCACCCGAGCCGCGACTTGCACCACCGCTTGAAGCTCTGCCTGAAGAACTCCTGCCGCCGCTGCCCGTTTTTCGGCTGCCTGCCATCAGTTACTCACCAACTGGGTTTGCCCACCCGGATCACGCTTGTTGTTGCTCCGGCCCGAATGATCCCAGACACCGGCTTTCTGCATAAGCTGGTTCAAAATGCCTTCCCGCAGACCGCGATCTGCAACCCTTAACCGCTCGCTGGGCCAGGACTGACGGATGGCCTGCAGAATTGCACATCCCGCCAGAACCAGGTCAGCCCGCTCACGCCTGATACAAGGGTTATTTGCACGCTGTTCATAGTCCATTGAGAGCAGGTCATCGATGACCTTGTCTATTTGCCGGTCGGATAACCAGATCCCGTCAACCTTTCTCCGGTCATATCGCTGAAGATTGAGATGCACACCGGCAATGGTCGTTACGGTACCGGACGTAC
Source organism: Salaquimonas sp. (assembly GCA_028289365.1). Lineage (GTDB taxonomy): Bacteria > Pseudomonadota > Alphaproteobacteria > Rhizobiales > Rhizobiaceae > BOKV01. The sequence continues at coordinate 9,311 of JANQQM010000089.1, forward strand.
CCAAAAGATGAGTTCTCCCACGGCCCCAAATATCAGCGAGACTATGCCGGCCGTCAAAAGCCTCCAGGTGATCCATCACCTCCCCGACCATGGCGTCAAACGTCAGACGGGAGACATGTTTTCCGCCATGGCGCTCGGAAAGGGTGACTACGCCCATGGGTAATGAGGTCCAGCCGGTAATCTGTTGCGAGATGCGTTTTGATCGTGATGACTTTCGATTGACAAGGATAAGTTCGGAAGATCCGCCACCGATATCGAACAGAACCGCGCCCTCGGCGCGATGATCCATCAGACTTCCGCATCCTTCAGCAGCCAATCGCGCTTCGGTTTCACGATCGACAATCTCCAGCTCAAGCCCGGTCTCCCCCCGCACCCGGGCAAGGAATTCTGCTCCGTTAAGTGCGCTTCTGCAGGCTTCAGTCGCAATCAGCCTCATACCAGCAATTCGGCGACTTGCCAGTTTCGAGGCGCAGATTGAAAGCGCTTCAATGGCACGGTCCATCGCCTCATCGCTCAGGCGACCGGAATTTCCCAGACCCTCGCCCAGGCGGATAATCCTGGAAAACGCATCAACTACTTTAAAACGGTTGTACTTCTGTGGGACAGCAACAAGCAGCCGGCAATTGTTTGTACCCAAATCGAGTGCCGCAAAATATCTGCTTCGCTTGTTCTTTGAATTTTCACCGTGTCGGTGTTTTGCGTAGCGTGACTTATTGCGCTTTTTCGATTTTGCCGGTGGTGTGAAACTGGCATCGGGTACCGGTTTTATCGGAGACCGCAAGTTTCTGATTTCGCCAACCCCGGAAACCGGACCATTCGTCTGTCCCGCAGCAACATTTACCTCTTGCTGATGACCTGACTTGGCGCCGCGTCTTTTCCTGCGGCGGTGTCGTTTGCGGGCTTCCCTGGATTGAGTTGTGGCATATTCACCATTCGAAACCGGCGCAATACCATCCGGTTCGCCGCGCCGCACGTCGTTAGTTGGCTCCGGGATCGCCACCCCGCTTTGGGCCGTCGCGTCATCAGTAGCTTCGCGCCTGATATTCTTGCCGCGTCCAGGCCTGCGCTTATTGCGTTTCCTGCGGGTGGTTCCCTCCCGAGACGCTTCTGCGTCCTGTTGAGGTCTGCTCACACCGTTTTCCCGTCCGCCCGTCAGCCGCATTCAACATGTCGCCACCCAAATGCAAGGCTGGCCGGAACGTCTTATCCAAAAGTTGCAAAGAGACTAACACCGCATTTACCTGCGACCAAGCTAAATAATAAAAATTCAATCTTTCCGGATTGACGCGACAAGAATTCCGGTTGCAATGCCGCCTGCCCGGCTCTATACAAACGCGTCCTGCGCCAAGGAGCATTAATTCAACGCTCCCGCCGCCATTCAGGAACGGTCCGGAACAGTTCATTGACCCGTCGACCGCCTGAAGATGGGGAATAGTTTAACGGTAGAACAGCGGACTCTGACTCCGTCGGTCCTGGTTCGAATCCAGGTTCCCCAGCCAATTGATTATAAAATACCTTTTCTTATTAATTGTTTGCCTCATTTCGTACGGTCGGGAGGATGGTCGGGAAATACCGTTCTTGTTTCGAGCTTCCTTATCGCTGATTCCGCGAGAGACTGTTCTCGATATAGATAAAGGTTGTCCAGGACGGAGCGGACATCACCGAGTCCGGTCTGTTTTCGGACAATAATTAAACATGCTGCTTGCAACAATCTCGCAGAAGCTTTCGGATCTCGGCGGCCTAGGGCAGAATTAGCGCGATGATCGGTTATGTAGACAACATAACAAGACGAACAATTTTCATGACTTTCATAACGGCAACTGCTGCAAAATCTGCTTCAAACTAATTCACAATCGGAATGGCAATTTCAAACTCTGCGCCTTGCCCACTGGATTTGCCAAATCGAATACTACCGCCATGGGCCTTGAGCATAGCCTGGACAATACCAAGACCCATGCCCGTTCCGTTCTCACCGCGGCGGGTGGTGAAAAACAGATCAAAGATTTTTTCGCGATTGGCCTCAGATATTCCACTGCCATTGTCGCGGACGAAAATATTGAGCATTTCGCCATCAGTATCGATGTCTATCTTGATCTTTGTAGCACCATGATTGACAGCGTTTTCGATCAAGTTGGAAAAGATGATAAGCGCGTTTTCTTGAGCGATTGGGAGGCTCGATCCGGAAATCCCGCTGGCATGTATGTCCGTTTCCGGAAATGAACTCTGCAATTCGGTGACGAGCTTTTGTAGTGTCACATTGCCATGCTGGACCGGATTGTCTGCCTTGGCCAGGTCTCGTAACCGATCCAACAGCAGTACAAGCCTGTCGGTATCTGCCAGAATATTATCAAGAAATCGAGCCCGTTCCTCTTCGCTCATGCCACTTGCATTATCGCGCATGAGTTCCGCAGCGCCGTGAATTGACGTAAGCGGTGATTTCAATTCATGGGAAACATGGCTGGCGAACGTATTGATATAGTCAGTGCGCTCGAACAGCTTTCTCGATGTGTCAAGCATCGCCTGCGAAAGCCTGGCAATTTCCCGGCTGCCATGGTTTTCCAAGGGCTTCAATGCCTTGCGCTCGCCCTGCCCGATTTGTTCCGTGCGGGATTGCAAGTTCTCAACCGGCTTTTTTATGGTCCTCACAAAGATTAAAGCAATCGCGCAAGCGGTAAACAGGATAAACAATGCCGCCAATGCGACTTTCCATCGTTGTTGATAAAGCTGCTTCAAAATGTTGCTAGGGGTCCGCGAAAGGTAGATTGCCCCGGCAACTCGGTTTTCAAAAAGAACAGGCATTGCAACAAATACCCTTATCCTTGTGCCTCTGCTTACGGAAGCGAAGGGCGGTATCGGATTGTCGGAAATACGTTGCCGAATTGCAGATTGATACTTGCCGCCAAGGGCTGATTTTACCTCAGCTATATGACCGAGGGATTGGCCGGTTTCTGCGCGGCCAGCAATGACATTACCGAACGGATCGAGAATTCTGAACCCGGCAAGCGTAACTTTCTGGGTGTCTTGCGCGATTGCAAACATTAGCTCGCCAAGCTTTATATAATCTTCGGAAGATTTGTACGTCGGTTCTAAAGGATCAGGTCGAGGCTCTAAAATGTCGTTGGATGTGAGATCGAGTGTCGCAACAATCGGTGCATATCGCTCATCCTTTTTTGGTAATAGCTGGGCATCTACCTCTTCGCCAAAAAGTGTGACGGGAATTTCATTCTCGGCAATGAGAAGTTTCATTGAGGCGGCCATTGCCGCGCCTTGAGCAATCAGCTCGCTTTCAGTTTCACGAACAAGTTGACTGTCGTAAAACCGGAAGAGCAACAAGCTTGCTAACGGCAGGCTCAAGACAATTGCCAACACAGCTATCACGATCATGGAAAGCGATGGCCGCCACTTTGATGGAGTGCGGGCATTCATGAAGCTGAACAGTTTCCCAGGCGAAACCCAATGCCGTGCACAGTCTCAATCGCATTATCACAACCGACTTCTCTTAGCTTTGCTCTTATGTTGCGGATGTGACTGTCTATCGTTCGGTCCGATACGTTGAGGTTATCTGGATAGGCGGCAGTTAATATCTGTTCGCGAGAAAAGGCCATGCGCGGACGAGCAAGGAGTGTCTTTAGAATTTCAAACTCTAAAGTGGTCAGACTTAATGGATGGTTCGCAAACTCCGCGGAACGGTGTTCCGTATCCAACACCAGCTCGCCCTTGTTTAACTGATCTGCTTTAGCCGTCTGCGTTGCAGTTGCATTGGATCGTCTTAAGATCACACCAATCCGTGCCATCAGTTCGCGCGGGCTGAATGGCTTGGTGATATAATCATCACCGCCTATCTCCAAGCCAAGAATTCGGTCTATTTCTTCATCGCGAGCAGACAGAAAGAGGATCGGAATTTCGGATATCTTTCGGATTTGACGACAAACCTCGAGACCGTCCATCTCAGGCAGACCGACATCGAGCACAATCAGGTCAGGCGATTGTGATGTGAAAACCTCTATCGCCTCGGCCCCATCCATTGCCGTCGAAAACTGATGACCTGCTTTTTGAAGCGCAAAGCCAATTACATCCACAATGTGAGGGTCATCATCTACGACAAGAACTTTTGTCATGGCATAAGCACTATCATGATTTTGTTTATGATTTCCATTCCTGATAAGCGGTCGGCGTTTCAATCCACCATGCATCTTTACGAAGACTTTTTGGCAATCGTTTATCCATTAGTGTTTCTTTGCGAAAGCCAATGCACAATCTGGATGGTAACTTGTTCCAGTTGGATGAAATCCTCCTTTTGATATCTCTCCAGAAGCGTAACAAAGCCATCAAGAACACCGTCAATATCCCCAGTATTGTTTCAGGTTCCGGCGTTGAGCTGCCGCCAAGATTCAGACTTGGATATGCGTTCATTGTAACTCCCGACACTTTTGGCAAAGGAACTTGAGCGGAGCTGTTTTTTCCAGGCGTTTGGTTGTAGATTTTCTCCGACACTGCAACGAATGACGTGAATCGGGATTGTAGAGAATACCTCAGACCCAACTCAGTAATCTGGTTCTCGAGCCGGGTACTGTTGTTACCGCCAATCGTGTATTCTCTGTTTTTGTCAAAGATCTGCTCTCTTGCCCACAGAAGAGGCAAAGCTTCGCGGTCTGATACCGATTGCGTAGATTTGGTATCTGCAAGATTGACGTTTATCGGCATCTTGGCTTTTCGTCCGTTCACCAAACCGTTGAGAAAGATCTGGTGTCGGCCAGCTTTTTCATAACGGGCGAGCACATTAACGCTACCGCCAGCGAACAGATCGGGAATTCTAACTGGTGTCTGACCTGTGATCTCCAATCCATTCCAGTCAATTGAGATATCTGTTAAGAGAGGCGCCTGAATATCAGCGGCCAGTGCTTCAGCAGCCTCTGCTTCTGTCTCGCCCACGCCAACATACCGGGCTCTGCCGCGTCCTTCCTTCGCAATGCCTTCAAGCAGAAATCTGTTGACCGAATCCCCGACTCCAAATGCGTATACGCGGGCATTACCAATTCGATCTGCCACAGTTTTTATCACCCGCCGATCGCTTCCGATGTAACCATCCGTAAGAAACACAACAATGCGCATTGTGTTGTCGGGTTGGTCGGCGTCAAAAGCAGCATTCATGGCCTTGTTGAGTTCGGTCCCACCGCTGGCAGACAAGCCGCTTATAAAATTTTGGGCACTTAGCAGATTGTTTGACGTAGCTAAAAGCGGCTTCGAAGCGAAGTGAGACGTATTGTTTGAAAAGCGTAGAATTCTGAAAAAGTCGTTCGGGCGCATAGTCCTTAATGCGGTACTCATAAGAGTTTTGCTGGCCTGCATAGGAGCGCCGGACATCGAACCTGATGTATCGAGCACAAATACCAATTCTCTAGGCGTTACAGCTTCTTCAGCGTGTAATTTTGGCGGCTCAATGGCCAGCGACAGAAATCCGCCTCTCTCGTCTTTATGAGAAAGAACTCCAGCAGAAATATCTTCTGGTTTTGACAATTCGTATCGCAGTATCAAATCACGATTGTCGATGTCATTGCCGTTTTCAAAAGTGATGTCGAACCTGTCTTCGTCACCATCAATCTTCAACGCATGGGTGGAACTGAAAACACCGGAAATCGGCGTTGCTGCATCCAGCGTCATTTTGAGTGAAACACGGTTTTGATCAATTGTTGATGGAGCATCAAATCCAATGACTTTTGGATAAGCGGGCAATTTGTCGATATTCCAGCCTGACACTTGCTCTTGTTCATTAACAGAAGTTTCATCGGTTGGAGCCGAATGATCAATTGTTGCTTCCACCTCCATGCCCAAAGCGGTCGCAAGCTCTGGCTCGAGGTCTCCTTCAAACCATGGCCCCACAACCATCGGGATGACCAGTTCGTAACCATGATCGATCTTCGGGATTAGCTGCAGATAACGAAGTGTCACTGTAACGGGCTCACCAGGCATTAGATTTGCAATATCCTGCGTAAACATATTCGGTCGATGTTGGGTTAAGAGGCTTGCAACTTTTCCTTCCTGCTTTGCGTTTTCAAACGTCTTTTTTGCATCCTCTTTGCGCTTGATAATGGCACTTATAATTTCATCTCCGACCTTCATCTCCATGCCATAAACGGCTGCCTTTTGGTTCAGAGGGAACAGGTAAGTCGCATTGAGGGGAGTCACACCTGAATTGATGAATGTTTGGGTGACGCTGACGGTTGCCACATGCCCATTAACATCCACATCATAATCCATCTTCAAGAGCGGAAGCGAAAACTGCTTGCCGTTAGCATGGGCTATGACTTGACCGGATGGTCTTTCTTCCAGTTCTGAAGTTTGCAACGTATTTGCAATGCCGACGGTTGGATGAAAAAGCTCAGATGCTGTCACAACCGAAAGGGTTGCGACAAAGACAAAAATTCCTGAGATGGTGAGATGATTTGAAGATGACATTTCTAACCTCCTTCAAATTTGGTTTTGGGAAAATCAAGGGCTGCAATGATCGCGTCTTCATAGGTATCCCGGGTGCCATTATTCAGCTGCCAGGGTGTGATGCGCTGAATGCTGTTCCACTCGCTGTCTGGAAACTGCAGCCAGTGCCAGATTGCTTCCGCGACATTGGAGGTTGCATATCCAGTGCTTGATACGAAGGTGACCGAGACCCGCCACAGCGACCCATCAGGTCCAGCAGCGCGGTAGATGGCAGTTGGCGTTGGCTCGAATCGTGTGCCTACAAATGTCACGTCATAGCCAAGACCTCGCAGGCAGTCTTCAGGCGAGTGCAAGTGGCGCAAAGGCGATGATGTTTGAACCAATGTGATCGCCATTGGGCCGTAGGTAGCCTTTTGAGCCGTCCCGCCATACTGGCTGAAATATGCTCTTTCCAAAGGTGCAAGCTCCAGCGTCTGTATGTGGGTGCCAGACAAGATTTGTGGCAGTTCCAAAACTGGAATTTGTCGCGAAACATCCAAGGCCTGACGCGGCATGGAGACAATCACTATTGCCAATAAAACAAACCCTGCAGAGGCAGTGTTGATTTGCCAGGTTTTCAATTTTGGAGATGAAAACTGAAGGGTTTTTGCAGCGCGCTGACCGTCACCGTTTTGGTGTGACTTGTAAAACCAGAACAATGGAACAAGCGACAGGGCAATGGTTACATAACCAATCACATCATGGATGGGCTGATCCATGACGTTTATGCCAATATACTCCTGGTTAGCGATCCCGGCAGCCAGAATCGATATCCGAATTGCGTTACCGATGAGGGCCAGAAAAATTGTGGCAATCCCCCAAAAGGCAGCATGCAAGATTCGAGGCCGATAAAGTGCGTTCAGAGTTACATAGCTTGCCATGCAAAGCATGAGGCTTTGCGTTCCCGAACAGGGCAAATCCACCAGAACATCCTGGCCTTGAACCTGCAGTCGTATTCCCTGACAAGCAAGTTCATCAAAAAAAGCACCCAGCAGCTGACAAGCGCCAAAGGCAGAAAATTCCTGCATCGGATAGCCAAGAATACGTTGGGCAATCCGTTCAAGCGGCAAGGAAAAGAGAAATAAAGTTGATATCCAGAATGGAGATATAGGCCGTGTTCTAGATGACAGGCCCAACAGACAAGCGATTGCGAAGACATCCAATGCAAGCGCAAAACCACCGAGAATGTTGATCGCCATTACCTGGCTGGCGAGCCGAATTAGCGCAGCAACGGCGAGCAACAGCAACGCATCGTATTTTGCCTTGCGGCTTTGCTCAGTTTTTTCGCCGCTAAGACTCCAACCAACCAGGCAAAGTACTAGAAGAGCATAGATGAGGCCTGTTGACTGGTATGAAGGGTCTCGCCAGGAGTTTATCAGCCAGACTACTGGATCATATGCCAAAATCAGCGAGGCAATCGCAAAACCAATAGCCGCAATATTCCATCGCCACATGTTGTTCAGATATTTTCTCATGCTGGCTTTATCGCGAATTAACCAGCATGCAGATGGGCGATCGTTAGGATAAACTCAGGATATTTGTGCAGATTTTGTGCAAGTGAGATTTGCTATGATTTGTTAATATAGCCACCCTATATCGGCGCCAGTTGAACGGCAGTTGTGGGTCAATTGCGGGCGTACTGCCAGCCGACTTCTTGCCGGTGCTCGGATGACATTAAGACATTCCATCCATGCCAATCTGACAGCAGCCTTCAGCCCTAAACAGACATTCAACTCTGCAATTATGATCGCATTGCACAGTTCGGGAAGCCGACGTCCGAAAGTTAAAATTGCCCGTATCGGCAACGGCAGCCACGCGGACAAAACCGACCTTGGTCATTATACCTTCAACGACCGTTTTAAAGAGTTTAGGCTGGTAGCATTACTTAGGTGTATGCCGGGTAGCGGTGTTCCTTTCCAACAAAGAACAGAACAGCGACACCGAATATCAAAGACGGGATTAGAGAAAACTCCAACCAATCAACTTGTTTGGCGAACCAGCCGCCTATCATGGGCAGTAGAAATGCGATGCCATAGCCGATCAGCGTCATTCCGGCAGTCAGCCGTGTGACAGCTCGTCCTTTTGCAATGGTCGCTGGCAGCGATACCAACAGAATCAGTTCGACCGATGCCGCAAATCCTGTAATCAGTGCGCCCAACCACGATGCCCACCCGGTGAGAAAGGTAAACGCTGCAAGGCCGGCTACAGCCAAAGTTGCGGATGCTGCGATTGGCCCCCGCCTGCCGATCCACCCGGGCAATGCCAATACTGCGAACGAAGCTAACAATGGAGTCGCATTGTACAGTAAAAGCAACCAGGCTAGCGCCTCGGTTTCTTCCCGCACTTCCAGGATCACACCAACATAAGAATTAATCACATAGTATAGTACGACCGACCCGGCCAGAAGAAAGCCGTATTGCCAGACAAGCACATCGTTCCAGCCTGGTAGCGATTGCGTCGGGGGCAGGTCTTCTTTTGCGGCCTCAGATCGGACGCATTTTTCTACAGGCGCTCGTGCGAACAATGCGACTAACGCGATGAGAACTATTGGAACAGACCATAGCAACAGTGCCATGCGCCAATCATTCCCCGCCAAAGGCAGCACCAAGGGTAGTGTCAATCCCGCACCTGACATTTCACCAACCATCATTCCGTTCAAGTACACGGCGCTACCAAGTGCTATATGGCTGGGTGTCCAAACGCGTGTGGCTGCGGGCAAGGCAGTCTGGAACACGGCGACACCAAATCCCATGATAACCGATACTGAAAACAGGATCAGGCTCGAAGGCGCATATCCTCGCGCTGTTGACGCCATCGCCATCAACAGGACACCAAAGACAATCGAGACCTTCAGACCAAAGCGCCCAATTAGGAGTGCGGCCGGAATGGCGCCAAAGGCGATGGCAACCACAGGCAACATGGTCAATGCCCCAATGCCCGCTGCTTCCAACTGATAGGACTCGGCAATTCTTGTTGCCAAAGGGGGGGCAGCCAAGACCGGAACGCGAAGTGTCCAACCGATGAGCCACAAGATAGCAAGCATGAAAACGGGAAACGATTGCGTGCGCTGTCCCAAGTGCTGATCCTTCAGTGAATTTTCGAAAACGTGGTTCGAGTGATTATATTATTTCTAAAATTTAGCGGTAGATGTGTTATTTAGATATCAGCTAACTAAATATTGGAAAGACAAATGAACCGGTTTGCCGAGATTAAGGCCTTTGTGGCAGTTGTCGAAACAGGCTCGTTTTCAGCAGCCGCAGAACGACAAGGCGTGGCAATTTCGGCGGTCAGCCGCAGGGTTGATGAGATGGAAGCACGACTTGGCGTCAAACTTACACAACGCTCAACCCGTGGCGTTAAGGCCACCGAAAGGGGTCGAGTATATTACGGCCACTGTCTGCGCCTGATTTCTGATCTGAATGAAGCCGACAGCGCTGTCTCCGGTCAGGATGGTCCAATCAAGGGCCTGATACGAATTGCTTGCCCGCCTGCGTTTGGCCTGCGCTACTTATCGCCGCTCGCCAACGAATTTGCAGCATCAAATCCCGAGGTCCAGTTTGACATTGAAATGAGTGATCGGCCAGTCGACCTGATCGAAGGAGGATTTGATTTCGCCATCCGTCTTGGTCACTCAGATGATCCGACACTTACCTCGGAACCGCTCTTTGCGGTGCACTACGTCGTCGCTGCCAGCCCTGCGTTCTGGGACCAATATGGTCGCCCGCATGCTCCAGAAGATCTGACTGGTTTTCCGGCGCTGGCTTATCGCGTTGGTCCTGATCCTGCGAGATGGCGGTTTTCACGCCCGAACGGGCAGACATTGGACGTGCGACTCTCGCCGCGCATTGTTGCCAATAATGGTACGGTATTGGTGGACGCGGCCAAAGCAGGTCTAGGCATTTGCCTGGAGCCCGATTTCGTGTGTAACGAGGCAATCCAAGAAGGATCGTTGGAGACAGTGTTGGATGATCACAGGTCTTATGGACGAGACGCAGAATTGGTGCGCCCGGCAGCTCGACCGTTGTCTCAGCGAGCTGAGGAATTCGCTAACACCCTTCGAGACCGGTTCGCGGTAGCAGCCCCTTGGGAGATCAATGACTAGACGTTCTCCAACTACATTGTGAATTGAACAGATGCGTATTTCGGACATTTATTCTGGACGCATTGTCGGTCAACTGGGCTCTTTCCATCGCTTTCCCGACCTTCTCACTTGTCTCCGGGTCAAAGCTGATTGAGTCAAATTCGATCTCCATGATCGGCTCTCCTTTCATTACATAGTTGAATGTCCTAGCCCGGTCGCAAGAACAGCGCTGAAAAGAGGTTAATTATCTCACTCAGAGATGGGTCAAAGAATTGGAGTTGGAACGGTTCGGTATTCTAGAGAAACTGCGAACGATCTACTTAATAACTTATTGAAGTGGTCCCCTTAGAGTGTTGTCAGTTCTATTGGAGTTTGGTTGATAAGCAAGCATTCCAACACTGTATTTTCATCTGGAACCGTCGCCGTTGTTGCGGCTTTGATCTTTGTCTCCTTGTTTGCCGCTACTGAAAACGTCATCGAAATAAAGGAGCAACATTCGGGCAAACCTGAACGAAATGATCGATTTATGATAGATGTAACAAAAACGATACTGCGATTGGGAACAAGCCTTGACAAAAAGTTCATGAATTTTGGTTATGTTCTAATCTTCTTCCCGTCAATTTTTTGGTACCTCTACTCATTTCGAGAAAGCACCATCATTGGGTTTGATGGAAAGTGGGATACCTACTATTTCCTTGCCATTCTCTCTTCGACTATTTTCTTTTTGGTGGGCTTGGCAATAATATTCGGTACCCGCAAAACAATCGAAAAACGAATTGGAAAATGAGTTCCAATTCAAGATTTGATGCACTTTATTGAATTCCATATCGACAATGAGATGGCTGGGGACACCCTGATCCGTGAGCTTTTAGCTCAAAAATGACAAAGTCACAAACAAGATTGGTGTCAGACAAGTCCCGAACATGCACTGTTTGTTGCGTGAAGGAAAGCTACGTCCCAACGATTTTGAAAACTAGTCAATGTGTTAACAGTTTCTCTTTGATATCGTCCGGCCATAACCACTGATTGATTCAATTCGCTTTCGATGAATTGAATAATAGACACTCCCATCAATCCATAAAACGTTAACCTTGGATCAAGTATCACCTCAAATTAATAAGATTTAATCTCAATTTTTTCGCTTATTTTACCAGCGTCAATTAATATCAACAAACATATAACATGATAAGAATTACTTCTTGAAAGTAATCGTCATGAGAATGTTTCTATCAGACCGGAACTTGGGCTCATCACCCTCTTTCTTGGAATGCACCACTGATCTCACTTCGACCTGCGGCTGTCCATAATTCCGAAAGGAGAATTGAACATGTTGAAGAAGAAACCCAAGAAAATAGTATATTTTATGATCGGAACAGTATTCTTGACCTACTTTCTTTTGAAGAACATGATGCCGCCGCATACTTCAAGGGCGCATTTCGCGACAATGTCCGAATGCGTCCAGACAATTCAGGAAAAGACCGCCCATTTGCAGATGCAAGTCCTGTCGGATGAGCCGGGTAAATACACGCTCATCGGCCGAGACAGCAGTGCGAGGGCTCATTGCAAAACGAAATCGACGGAAAGCGCGGGTACTTTTGTCGAGGGCGTAATGTCGAGAGTTACGAATAATAAGTCTGCCGTTGTCGTGCCTAAAGCGGGCGAGAAGCCTAGTGAAGAGCAAATAGTTAATCGGAAACCGGTCTTGACCGAGGCTACCCTTCGCGGCTCTTACGCATTCGCTGAAGAAAAGCCGAAACCGAAACCCCGCAAATCGAAGCCGATCTCGTCCAGCGATGACGACGCGGTTGATCGCTTTGCAAAGGGATTGATGCAGTGAATGCTCATGACCTCAAGCACGTCTTGAAGGGATATGGACGCAAGCGAGAGGTCATTGTCCGGTTTCAAGTCGATAACGACCATGAATTAGATTTCAGGCTGACCGGAAATTTCTCGGCAGACGAACATCCGGATACGTTCGTACTTTTTGCGGCGGCGCAAGAGAACGTCTATCGAGGTCCGCCCTTGGAGGACGTTAAGCGGATAGGCACAACGAGCATTGATGAAAACAGAAGCGAAGAGCATTCGCGCAAATTCAGAATGAAATACGTGCTGAAGTTCTGTATGTGGTATTTCAGCTACATGACATTATATGCACTATCTTTTTTCAGCACATTGACGCTGATTATTTTGAGCATTGCATTTGAACAATATCTCGCACCAGCCTTCGGAATTATCCTGATTGTGCTTATAACCGGTGCAGTCTCTCACCGTGTGTTCAAACCGGTATTTGAGCGGTTTAGTAATCTGAAACGTTAATTCGAATGCCAACATTATCACTTATACGACTAGGCATCAGAATTCGCTTATTGGGATTTTGAACAACGCCCAGTTTTTGCCATAGAGCCGACATTACCATTCGATTTCCAATGTGGCTGATTTCTGCCTTAGCTGTCCTTGGGATCAAGGCCAATTATCGCGTTGAAGCATCCATAAATCAGACATTCGAAGGTATTAGATTCTTTCAGTCATCAAGCGACTGCTATGCGGACCATAGCGTGGTTTCATCACCGTCTGTTCAATCGGTCCCACCAGTAGTCCTTATCAAAAAAGTTTCCAATTAGGCATGGGTTCTGCGGCCCCGGAAAATACGACAGATACGATTGGATCAACCTGCTCGCTCCCCGAGTTTAAGCGTTGGGGAAGTGATGACTGCAAATTGAATATGAACGTTTCGCCATCAGCTTTAGGGAATTTCATATTTTCTTGAAGAACCTGCACCTGGCTCATATCCTGCGCTAGATTTTGCGATCGAAAGGACTTCTTGTCGTTTGAAATTTCCACTTCAAACCGTGAGAGCTGATAGGTTCCATTGTTGTATTCCCATCCAGCTTTCAAATGTGCTGTATCGAGACTTTGGTACAGTTCTCCCAGCTCAATAATCGACTTGGGCGCTTCGACCGCCGATGGTCCAAAGATGCAAGCTAGAAATATTTCCGCCGGCCTACCGTCATCCAGCTTTCTGAAAAGCGTGTTGCGCCAGAGACACATGAACATTGTTGAGGATGATTTTGTGTCGATGCCGTAGATTTTCTTTGCCAGTGCTTCGCCTTGACCCTGCACGTCGGCGGGCTTGGTCTCGTACGAATATAGTTCATGGTTACCCACGAAATCGTGACTTACACGCGCGATGGGGTCAGGTTCTGTACAGGCTGAAATAGACAAGATGCATAAAACCAAGGCTATGTATGTGAGGTAACTGGATGCTGTGTAAACAGGCATAAGGTCACGTTATCCTTCAGCAAGTGTAACACCAGATCGTTTACGTTTCATTCTGCAATCCAATGACCAGACTACAATGAATGCGTTAACTTGGCTCTAATGCCGTATTCTGGGTTGTAGTTAGTTTCCGGAGAGTCTTCTAAGGGACCACAGCTGAACTTCACTGCTCTGCACCAGTTGCTATAACCGGTCATGGGATCTCACTATGACTCCCATAGCGTTGCTGTCATCCTCGGAACAATCGCGGTCATGATCATTGGATATTATCGGATAAGAAGGTGATGAATGGGTAACGCTTTCTTTTTGATATTGACGTTCGCCTACGTTTCAGCCGTTCTTGCCATCTCGCATGTTGCAAGTCGATCCGATCTGGCGGTCTATAGTCTTAGTTTCTGGCAGTACCTCGTCTACGCTCTTGCCTTTCTCCTGCGGTCGATTTCACTTGAGGATTTCAAGCAAGATGCGTTCCTTCTTAAGACGATATCGCTACTGGCGCTTGGCTATGTATTACTGCAAACGGGTCTCAATCCGGCATCGCTCATCGTCATGGCGATCGGCTTCGGTCTCAACATTTCAGCGGTGTCGGCCCTTGGTCCAAATCGGACCTACTACGGAGTGGAGCTCGGCCGCATGCCGGTTGAGAGGATCCATAGATTTCCTTACTCGCTCATTCCCCATCCCATGCTCATCGGCAACATGTTGGCCTATGGTGCCCTGCTGATCGATTCCGACTTCAGAATCGATTGGTGGCCTCTTGCAATATTCCACGTCACCCTGAACCTCACCATACTCCTGATGGAGGCCTATGGCGGCCAATCCCGATTCCACGGTATTTTGTGGTCCTTTATCTGTTTGATTTCAGCATCGTTATTGTTTCTCATTTGTTTCACAAAAATTTGGCATTTCGCAATTGCCACCGCGCTTGTTAACCTCTTCTTCGGTGGTGTTCTGGTTCGCCGGTATGCAGGTCGTAGAGCCACCTGACCAACAATGAGAAGCGCAAAAGGCTGATGAGAGCCGAATTACGATCATTGAATTGAAAATCATGTACCTGACGGAGCGCAGGTTCAGTATCCACCGACAATAAAGGTTAAGCCCACCAAGTCCGAATAACTTTTCAAACTGCTCAAGTCCAAGCACGGCTTGACGATCGAACAGCTATTGCCTCAGATGCTGGCCTGCTGCGCGTCAGCCACAAATGATCGATACCGGAATGAGCCATATTGGCTTTCGCTGCGTAGGTCGATCGTTTCAGGTTAATTGACGTTTCGAACACTGTTTTCAGGTCTGGAAAAATCCCAACGACTAGCATCAAACATCATCCGCGCCGGGAGGCTCCGTCAATTATTTCATTAGTAATGTACATTAGTGTCTAGACAAAATCGCAGTTCTCAAATAGCTTTTCCGATCGGACATGTTCGCCTGAAAAAGGGAGGCCGGCTTGAAAGAGCATTATCGGGTAGTTGTCATTGGCGGCGGTGTCGTAGGCGCCTCCGTACTTTATCACCTCGCTAAATTCGGATGGCAGGATGTCTGCCTGATTGAGCGTGAAATTCTGACCTGTGGATCAAGTTGGCATGCTGCTGGCGGTGTTCATGCGCTCAATGCCGATCCCAACATGGCGGCACTGCAAGCCTATACGATTGATCTGCTTTCTGAGGTTCAGGAAGAATCCGGTCAGGACATCAATCTGCACATGACCGGCGGCCTGACCCTGGCAGGAACGCCTGAACGTTGGGAATGGCTGCAATCCGCCTATCGGATATTCCAGTCAATCGGCATTGAAGATTGCGAGTTGATGACCCCCGAACAGGCCAAGGAACGCTGCCCGATCATGTCGACCGATGGTATACTTGGTGCAATGTGGGCCGATCGTGAAGGCTATATCGACACGACCGGCACGGTGCAGGCCTATGCTGTCGCGGCAAAAAAGCGTGGCGCAACAGTCATTGAACACAACCGTGTCCTGGAACTGATCCAGGTCAAGGATGGCTGGCAGGTCGTGACCGAAAAAGGCACCATCACCTGCGAACATGTCGTCAATGCAGGCGGTCTCTGGGCCAAGCAGGTCGGACGCATGGCAGGTATAGAATTGCCTGTCTCGCCGCTGAAGCACCACTACCTGATCTCCGACACCATTCCCGAGGTTGCAGCCCTTGATTTCGAGATCCCGATGATGGTCGATCTGGAGGGCTTCACATACTTGCGGCAGGACCAAAAGGGCGTTCTGCTCGGCATCTATGAAATCGATCACGAACATTGGGCCTTGGACGGCGCGCCCTGGGATTACGGCATGGAATTGTTCCAGGAACAGACCGATCGGATCGAGAAGGAACTGATCATGGGATTTGAGCGCTATCCCTGCCTGCAGGAAGTTGGCGTCAAGACCTGGGTCAATGGTGCATTCACATTCTCACCCGATGGCAATCCGCTGGTCGGTCCGGTCGATGGCAAGCCCGGCTATTGGTGCGCCTGCGCGGTGATGGCAGGCTTCCTGCAAGGCGGCGGGGTCGGCAAGACCCTTGCGGAATGGATAATACATGGAGAACCCGAAGCCGATGCCTGGCCGATGGATGTAGCGCGATACGGCAAATTTGCCGAGAACCGCCAATACATCAAGGAAACGACGGGACAGTTCTATTCCCGCCGCTTCGTCATGACCTATCCCAACGAGCAATTACCGGCTGGCCGGCCGCTGAAGATGGCGCCTGCCCACGACGCCATGACGGAAGCCGGCTGCAAATGGGGCGTGAGCTGGGACCTCGAAGTCCCGCTCTACTTCGCGCCCAAAGGATTCGAAGAAACGCCGACCCTGAAGCGGTCAAACGCCTTTCCCATCGTTGCCGAGGAATGCAAGGTGCTCCGCGAAGGCGTCGGTCTTATGGATATCACCGGATTCTCGCGTTACGAGGTATCCGGTCCGAACGCAGAGCAGTGGCTGGATCAACTCGTTGCTTCGAAATTGCCCGGCCCGGGCCGCGCTCGCCTTGCCCCGATGCTGTCGCCGGAAGGCAGGTTGAAAGGTGATCTGACCATTCTCAACTGGGGCGATGGCACTTGGTGGATCATGGGCAGCTACTATCTGCGGTCTTGGCATATGCGTTGGTTCAATGACCATCTCATCGACGGCGTCAAGGTTCGCGATCTCGGCGAGGAAATCGCCGGATTCGCGGTCGTCGGGCCCAAGTCCCAAGGGGTCGTGGAGAAACTGGCGGGTGAAGAGATCGCCGATTTGCCCTTCATGGGTTGCGGTACTTTCGATATCGGATTGGTCACCGCCAAGGTTGAACGCATGTCGGTCACCGGCGAATTGGGCTACGAGATCAACTGCCCGATGGGCGAGCACATCAAGTTGCGGCAGATCTTGCTTGAGGCAGGTGCCGAATTCGGTATCCGCGAATGCGGCTTCGGTGCCATGCTTTCGACAAGGCTGGAGAAGAGCTTTGGCATCTGGTCGGCAGAGTTTACCCAAGCCTATACGCCGGGCATGACCGGTCTGGATCGCTGGATAGACTGGCAAAAGCCAGATTTCATTGGACGCGAGGCTGCCCTGACCGAGCGCGACGGCGATGGTCCGGCCCAACTTCTGGTGACGCTGGAGGTTGAGGCCGATGACGCTGATGCCAGACCGGTTCGTAGCCGCTGGC
>JANQQM010000090.1 GCA_028289365.1 Salaquimonas sp.
CATGAAGGAAGAGCTGAAGAGCATTTTCTTCCAGCGGGCCCGTTCGCCATTCTTCCGCTTCCGAACAACAGGTCATCGCTGGTGTGGACGGAACGAACCAGTGACGCCAAGCGGCTGGTCGAAAGTGATCCGGTTCTGTTTGATCTGGAACTTGAGAAGCGGTTTGGGCACAAGCTCGGCGAACTCAAAACCGAAGGCAAGCCGCGGGCCTTTCCGCTTGGTCTGACGCTGGCGCGTGACTATATCCGCGACCGATTTGTCCTGGCGGGTGATGCAGCACATGGTATTCATCCAATTGCCGGCCAGGGGCTCAATCTGGGATTCAAGGATGCGGCCGCTTTGGCGGAAACAGTTGTGGATGCCGAGCGGCTTGGTCTTGATATCGGTTCGCTTGCGGTGCTGGAGCGGTATCAGCTGTGGCGTCGTTTCGACACGGTACAGATGGGTGTTGTGACGGATGTGCTGAACCGGTTGTTTTCAAATGACAATGCTTTTTTGCGGATTGCGCGCGATACCGGTCTCGGTATGGTCGACCGGATGCCCGGGCTAAAGCGGATGTTCATCAACCAAGCTGCAGGAAATGACCGGGCTGCACCAAGATTATTGCAGGGTGAGCCAATTTGAGACCAGGTCCAGTCGGGTCAACACACTAGGTACCTGAATATTCGTCCTCGGAAAGCTGCCTTGCCTCGGAAGCCAGCATTATGGGGATTCCCCCGCGCACCGGAAAGGCAAGACGAGCGGCACGTGAGATAAGCTCATTTTCCTTCTCGTCATAGCTGAGGCTGGTATGGGTCAGGGGACAAACCAGCATTTCCAGCATTGAAACATCCAGTATCTTTGAAGTCGATCTGGAACTGCGTGATGGCTTGTCTTCTTCCGATTTCGACATTTAGTGCCCTGCCTGGATTTCGATGTAGGTGAAGCTTCAATGCTACAGGATTATCCCGGTCTCAGTGCCGGTTATTGGAGACCGGATCCGCTGTCATTTGACTCACGCGCCAATGCAATTTCGGTAATTGCGATTAGCGTGTCTGCGCGGGTGCGGAGGTCTTCGGCTTCCAGTAGCGCCTGCTTTTCGGCAGGTCCGTAAGGGCTCATCATGCACAGGGCGGTCACAAGCGTTTCTGTGCTAGCCTGGCGAATGCTGTCCCAATCGGCTTCCATATCATTGGCCGAAAGATATTTTCGAAAGGTCTTCAGCAGGGAATCGCGATCGACATCGGCGCCATCGTCACATTGCGAGAGTTCTGTTTCAAAGGCGGAAATTTCACATTTCCGGTAACCGGAACAGCCTGCAACCTCGCGGATTATCCGGTAGCGGCAGATCCCGGACAGATTGATCATGTAGCGCCCGTCACCGCTTTCCTGATAGGCGGTAATGCGACCGAGGCAGCCAAGGTCACACAATTCGGGATGATCATCTGATTGTTTGTGAGGCTTGCCTCCGGATTTCTGGCACGCATGTTTCGGCTGTACCATCGCAATCAGCCGGTCAGTGCACAGCGCATCATCAATCATCGCCAGATAGCGTGGTTCGAAAATATTCAACGGCATCTGGCCGCCCGGGAGTAACAGGGCGCCGGAAAGCGGAAATACAGGCACAATCGCGGGAATGTCGCTCGTACCGTTATAGCTAATATTTCCTGCTTTCATCAAAAACTCCGTTCAGACCACTATCTGTGGCACTGAGTATATAACTCAAGAGAACAGCATCGAAGATAATTTGCGTCTGGCTGCAATTGTGACCGGGTCAGTCGCGCCCCATGCCTCAAAAAACTGAAGCAATTGCGTTCTTGCGCCGTCTTCGTTCCAATTGCGGTCGCGCCGCATGATCTCCAGCAGACTATCAGCTGCTTCCTCGCGTTTTCCGGATGCGTTGAAGGCGAGGGCCAGGTCGAATCGGGCCTGATGATTATCCGGTTCGGAAGCAACTTTTTCCATCAACTGCGATGTATCGCCAAGTTCCTCGGCTTGTTCCGCAAGCTCAATTGCTGCGCGCAGGGAGGCCAGTTTGGGATTTTCCGCACCGGTTCCTGCGTCTGCATCCTCTGGAATGGAATCCAAGACAGCTTTTGCGCGTTCCAGATCGCCGGTTTCCAGGTAAATCATACCCATTCCGGCGATGGCAGAAATGTTTTGCGGATCTTCCTGCAATATTGCTGCATATAGGCTGGCTGCCTGGGAGGCTGCGCCTTCGCTGGCAAGCTGTTCGGCTTGCTGCAGTGCCTGTTCTATCGGGTCGGGACCTGACGGTCCGATGAGTTTTTCCAGGAATCTGCGAATTTCGCTTTCCGATTGGGCGCCCATGAAGGCGTCCTTTGGGCGTCCGTCGACAAATGCAACGACGGCGGGAATCGATTGTATGCCCATCTGGCCGGCGATATCGGGATGATCGTCAATATTCATTTTGACAAGTTTGACCTTGCCCCGCATGGCCGCAACGGTCTTTTCGAGAATTGGTCCCAGTTGTTTGCAAGGCCCGCACCAAGGTGCCCAGAAATCTACCAGAACCGGCTTTGACCGGGATGCGTCGATAACTTCAGCTGCAAATTGTGCCGTTGAAATATCCAATACTGGTTCCGCCGCGCCGGCGCCGGGAGCGCCAGCGCTTCCGGGTACATTCAGGAACTGATCGGCTGAAGCCTGTCCGCCGGAATAATTGTTCCCGAAACTGGCACTGAAACCTGCATTGGCAGGTCTGTCTTGATTGGAATTCTGGTCGCTCATGGTTGTTCTCCGGCCGGTTCGGCCACATCGTCGGAAATTGAGAGGGCAATTATATCCGGTTTGTGATTAACATGCTCCAGGAAGCGCAATAAATCCGATCTGGAAATGGTGGTTGTCATGGTATTCGTCAATGGATGGCAGTTTATCAGGTCGCTATCAAGCAGCGGTTCATCTATTATAACCTTAACCTGGCCTTCGTGATCATTTATCGCCGCAAAGGCTGTTACAGAACCCGGCGTAATCCCCAAATATTGCATGAGATAATCGGCATTTGCGAAAGAAAGCCTGGACCGCGCGCCGATCTTGGCGTGGATCTTGTTCATGGGAATCCTTGCCTGGTCGCCGGCAACGATCAGAAAGAAATTTCCCTTCTTGTCCTTGACGAAGAGGTTCTTGGTATGGCCGCCAGGAATGGTCTTCTTGATTTCCACCCCGTCTTCCACCGTAAACAAGGCAGGATGCTGCCGGGTTTGCGTGGAAATGCCGAGCTCGTCCAGAAGTTCCATCAATTCGTCAGGGCTTAACGGCTTGCGATTCAACATGATCTCCCAAAAATTACAACCAACGCTAATGCCTTCAGACTGGTCTATTACCTGTCGTGAACATGATCAACCATCACCTGCCAAGGCATATAATTAAGGATCAGATCAAGTTTCGAAAATTTGTGTTGCATTGGATATTTGCTTGCGCCATACAGGGTGCGCCTTTGCGCATAGTGAGCGGGTGTAGCTCAGGGGTAGAGCACAACCTTGCCAAGGTTGGGGTCGTGGGTTCGAATCCCATCGCCCGCTCCAATTGAAGCTATTGATATTTATAGCTTATTACCATTTCTTTAATTGAATATAGAATGACGATTCTGCTGCTGGTGATCCTATTGTCACGGCAATGGAACTTGCATGCCTATAGTTCATGGGCGGAGAGACAAACAAAGTCCAAATGTGAAGAACGGTGTCGCTTCAGATATTGAAAAGGCAGATCATTTCGATTCGACAAGCAATGGATCGATGCCCTCATAAACATAAGTACTTCTTATGTCAGGCGCTCTGCACAGGACGAAATTTGCGACATTAGAGATTCCGTGGACAAATGTGTCACAGCGCGCAAGCGCATAGGCTTCGATCAAGACGTCAAGACCGAGTTTATGAGGATCGAATCTTTGGCCAGCGTTTTCTTGATGATCGGCATGCATTTCTCCGAATTTAGTTCTCGTTGCGTCATAGACTACGAGTCTTTCGCCAAATCGCTTCCTGGTCTTTGAAATAATCTCTTCAGAATCTGAACAAACAAGGATACCGGCCTCGGGAAGTTCGGCAAGGTAGGTGTCAACGGCCGTAAAATATGGCTTCAGATCTACCGGCTCATCAACCGAGCCTAATCCTCGCAATCGGGCCGAACCGTCATCTGTTTTACCCCGCCCACGCACATGCAATCCAATCATCTGCTTGTAAAAGTTGTTTGAGATAAATGTCTCCAATACATGCTTGGTCGATTCATTAAGGAGAATATGACGCTCAATGAGTTTACTGGCCTCCAATCGGTTCGTTGGAAGCAGAAGTGGATCGCATTGACCATCCTGCAAGCGGGGCGTGATTATATTGTCCGTCGTACAGGCAACTGGTCGGCCGGTTTCCAGCCTTTTGTACTTTTTTCCGGCGACAGGCAGCACACCGAAGGGCTGCTCAAAATAGTAGCTCCATGGATCTTCGTGCCTATCTTGCACTTTGTAACAAGATCGATGCCAGTCAATATAAAATTGATAACCGTTTTCAGTCGCGAGTCGGACTTGCTCGACCACTTCATTTACGTTTGAGAACATTCCATGTGATCTCAATCTGAGGCGATGGACCGGTTTCTTTCGTCTGGATTTGTTAAAGAAACCCGGAAATGTTCCGCTTATGATATCCCGAACTATGGACATGATCAGATTCCGATCAGCAGGATACCATTTTGCGATCCAGTTATACCAATAATTCCCAGCACTGCCCGACCCAATAACCCGATTTCGTGCAGTAACCTATGCCACAGAAGTATTTGATTACAAGGTGGTTCCCGAATTCAATGAGGTGTTAGGCTTCCGGCCATTCTTCGTAATGTTCCGCGCAAGCGATAGGTTCAGGCTTCGAATCCCATCACCCACACCATTCATCTCAAGTTTGTCCGGGTAAAACAGTTTTTCCATTGCACGATTTGGTGTTCTGGAGCGGTAATTTATTTTCCAGAACTCTACGTTAGCATATTGTCATATATACATGGGATATCGCAGTGCAGGAGTTTTGCGAATTTGTCTTCCAATTCACTGATTGAATTAGGTGATTCCGAGGAAATCAGTTACCAGATCAATAATCGGTGGGAGCAGCCGCTTGGAAGAATAAGCGAATACGACCATCCAATTGAGCTCAGAAAGTTTCGATACCGCTTGGTTGCGAGGGCTCGCCTTGTGACAGCCAAAATGATCGGAATCAGAAATCATCTGCATTTGATTGAGGAGACTTGTCCGCACAAAAAAGTTCGCCGGCGTAAATTGAACAAGTTGCGTCTGCGCTCGCTATTGTTACCGACAGTTAGAATCGATTATGAGATTTGCTGTCTGATTGATGGCCGTGGCTGGCACAGACACCATTTTCATTGGTTGTTAGATTTTCTGCCTCGAGTAATCGCAGCAGAAGATCATGCTGCCAGAACTGGAGGCTCGCCAATGCTCCTGGTTACCGAAGATATGAGCGAAAAGCAAAGCGCCAGCCTGCACTATCTGGGTTGGGACACAACCAGACAGCTGCCGATCAATCCAAGCAGCATTGGCACGTCGGTGCATGTGAAAACATTAATCGCAGCTTCAGGTGCGCGCCAGCAATCAATAGAAGCTTCGCCAAATGATGCCATATCACCGAGGATTGTTAATCAGATTTCGGAGCGGCTCAGTTCCAGGATATCGGGTTCCAGTATTGATGGATTACCGCCAGAGAGAATTTATGTTTCCAGAGCGAAAGCAACCTGCCGGCGAATTCTCAATGAGGACGATCTTGTCGAGATAATCTCGCCATATGGATTTGTTTCCGTCACGCCAGAAGATTTGAGCCTTGAGGAACAGGTTCGGCTCTTTCGCGGTGCGACCCACGTCATTGGGCCACATGGTGGCGGCCTGACCAATCTCATATTTGCCGAAAACGCCCATGTTCTAGAGATATTTGCCCGGAATCACGGCATCAGGCCCGACTATTTTCAGATCTCCAACATACGAAGTCTCGAATACTATTTCTTGGTTTGTGAATCGGTAAATGATCAAGATGACATGATTGTTGATCTTGCAAAGATCGGCGAATTTCTGGAGCTAGCGTTATGAAGTTTTTTTGACTTGATTGTTTTCGTCGACAGCTTCAATTCGTTTTGCCGCCAAATATCTGCCTACGCATGAGCCTTAGCAAACTTGGCTGGTGTTCCCGCCGGTCAAAGCTAGTTTCCGTTTCAAGCCATTCACCATTGGACAGGTCTTGAGATGCCTGTTTCAGGGCTGATTTCGCATGGGGTAGTTCCAACTTTTCGCATAAAGCAATCATTGCATTCAGCCATTGACCGCCCTTGTAGCGCTTCTTGTTCCCCAGCAACGCACCATGGAATGCGCTGTCATCGACTTCGTTGGAGACCCTAATGAGCAGAAGAGAACGTTCCAATGGCTTTGGCTGTCCCTGGTCAGAGATGAATTTGTCTACCGACTGCTGATTGAACGGAAATTTCCTGTATTCGTAGACAAGAGACTCAACGTCCTTGCCGGTAAATGATCGAAGCCAATCGCGGTTTTTTGCCGTTGCTCCCATTTTTCCCTTTGGGAATTTTCCGTGGCTATAGGCTGCATGAAGCAGAGCAGCTCGAATCTCTGTCGGGTTCGCGCCATTTATGACAGCCATGCTTGCTGTTCCGACGGCATGGCATAGAAACGGCTTTCCAGTGGAGCGGATTGCATCACCGAACAACTTGACTGCCAGGCTATAATCCTGCTGGATTTGATGTATGAGATTATTCGGTAAGTCCGTTTTTTTAAGTTGAATATAAAGCTGAAGATTTGTTTGAGCAATCTTACGGTTATTTTCGCTCATTATTATTCCAGTTTGTTGGTAGTGTATAAAATTATACTATTTGTACCTGGCAGCTAATTCAGTAATTGTTGCCTGGATGACCGAGTTGTTGGATAATGGAGAATTTTCTTTGTCTCCAGGCCGGGATTTGGCCTTGTTTCGGCGTTCAACGGCGAGATATTCCAGAGGATTTATAATAACTTTCTTGAATAGTTTCTTACCCAGTATTTTGTGCAAGATGGGGTAGCAGGATGCAACAGCGCGGATTTTCCTGCGGCCAATTGAACCGTTCATCAAGCTCCTCTTGTTTATCTTTACTCCCCAGTTCGATTCAAATGCGGAAATGGACTGAAGGGCAAGCTTGTCGGACCAGCGAAACAGGAAGTAAGTCAGATCGGATCGATTGAACTTGTTCAGCGCCAGATATGTAACTCTGCTATTCTTCTCAAATGTTATCTTGGATGCCAGGCATTTTGCTCTTAGCGCCAAATCCATGTGTTCACGCGTGATGAGGCGCTCATCCAGCTGACCAATCCGCTCCAGCAGATCCCGCCGTATCATCATACAGTGAAACTCACATATTTCATTTTCGATCGGCGCCATCAGGTCATAGTTGATGTCATTCGCGCTTGCGAGATCATGATTGCTCAGGCGATGGGTTTCACTGACATAAATATCGCTATTGACCGTCTTGGCATTGAGTTCGCCGCCGGCATGGTGAATGACCGATTCACTCGGCGGCCCAATAAATGTCAGAGGGGCAACCATATCGGACTGGTTTCGATCGGCATTTTCCTCGAGTGCCTCCAGCCAGCCGGGAGAAAACTCGATGTCATTATCCGCGAAAACGATGAATTCGGTATTGGCCGACCGCGCTCCGATGTTTCGGGCTTCATTCGGCGTGACCATGAAGGGCCTGGAAATCAGCTCGAAATGTCTGGTCTTCTGAAGTTGCTTCAAATCGCTTACGATATTGTCGGGAGAGGCACCCTCCACAACAACAACCGGAGTCTCGTCCGGGATGGTCGCGAAGAGGCTTTTCAAGGCTCCGATTACCGGAGAGAATCTCTCTCGCGGGGATATTACGACAGTCGTTCTTGGGAGGTGGGTCATCTCAAGAGATCTGGTTTAAAGCTGATCGGCCGCCACTTAAGCAACTCCTGCAATATGACACAAGGGATTTGAACTTGATCGCCCATGCTGCAAGATTCACATTGGCTTGATCATCATTGTGCCAAAATAACGAATGCAATCGAAAATACGGTAAAGCACGCCAGCGCGTAGGCACCGTTCCATTTCCAGGTCAGTGTGGTTGGCGCGATGCCGGTTACTCCGGAAATCAATAGTGTTGCCGAGGCATTGGGGGATGCTGTCATGCTCAATGCCCAGCCTGCGCCCATTGCAAATATCAGAAGACTGGGATCAGCCGGCAGGTGTGGGAGCTGATTAAAGATGGAACTCAAAAAGACGACGACAATGAGCGGGCTGAGTGCAATCTGGCCACACAGCGTGATGATTATGGGTATGGCGATCAGAAAAGCCCATTCGGGAACATCCAGAACCGTGAGATAGTTTGCCAGCAGGTCTATCGGCGCAAGTCTCGCAGCAGCCTCTCCAATGAATCCGGCACACCCCAGCGTGACGGCGACACGGCCCTGGCTTGCGGCCGTATCATTCAGGATATTCTTCAAGGTCTTCGACGTCGCAGCGATTGCGTCACCAAAATGTCCTGCAAGATTTTGCTCAAACACCCACGCTGTCATGACGATCGGAGCAACCAGCATCAGCGCTATTGCAGCCGAGACATCTGCCATCGCCATGACAATGAGCGTCGAGACGATCAAAACCGCGCATATGGTCGAAAAACGGATTGCCGAATTTCGAGGTAATTCGGGAATCGGTGTTGTCTGCGTCATCGTGACGTTGCGCCAACGGATGCGATCATCGACGCGCCCGATGAATATCATCAATAGCGAAAAACCAATCCCGAGCGGAATGACGGTGCCAAGATCAGCACCAGGAAATGAAGTATACAGTACCGCCTGGGTCAGGGCGGTTGGGGACCACATGATCATCCAGGCAAATCCGCGTATCAGGGCTGACAGCTGTTGCTGTTCCAGATTTTCGACCTGTTGCGCATCGTCTGCATTGCGCGCACCCCTTTGAATGAGCGGCGTCAACAGGCTTATGGCCCCGAAATTCAGTAAGACGCCCATAATGTGTCCGCCAAATGCGAGCGAGAAGTAGCGCCTTCCGGTCGGCTGTTTGGTCAGATAGGTACCGAGTTCCAGCACTGAGGGGGAGCGTTCGGCAGCCTCCTTGAGCAAGGTGACGAGGTAGATGAACCCGGCAAAAAACGCAGCCCTGTCGAGTGCAAACCAGATATCTGCCGAACCATCTTCCTGTAACAGCAATCCTGCCGCCAGCAATAGAGCAAAGGCGGCCAGTGCCCATTCACGCAGTTTGAAGGAGGGCGCGATACAGATGCACAAGCCCAAAAATGCAAATCTGCACAGAACCAGAGCATGTGGATCGTCGGTATACTGAACTGCCAGTTCCCCGGCTGCCAGTACCAATAACGCCGTCACGGTCAGTGTGGTCCAAAGCTGCGCGACCAGAGTATTCGTTGCACCGTTCACATCATGGTTCCTGCTGGTATATTGCGACCATGTTCAACGAGACGATCTCCCTTTCCAAGGAATGTCATCCCTCCGGAGCAGTTCTGCCGGGTGTCGATTCCTATTGTGGCATCTGGATCGAGGCCGGTTCCATCAAGCTTGGCGGCGTCAGATTTGAAGCAGGTGACGGAATTTATCTTCCGCCCGGCGATGTGATCCAACCGGGCAAAGAGGGCGTGAATATTCTCAGATTTGCAGTCTCGAGCTCCAATTCCGAAGAAGGACGCGGCGATCACCTGCTCCTGTCGAAGCCGGTTGCCGGTGTCAGCAAGAAAGCCGTGCTGCGCTTGGATTCGGTGATCTTTCCGCCTGGCGCTATCGCCTATCTTCATGTTCACCCTGGACCGGGTATTCGATATCTGACCAGAGGCGCTCTCGATATAAATTCGGATGGTCATGTCAAAACCATGCGGCCGGGCGATTGCTGGTTTGAGGATGCATCGTCACCGGTGGAGGCAACGGCAAGCAAGACAGAGACAACACAGTTCGTCAGGGCCCATATCCTTCCGCTGGCGTTTGAGGGCAAGCCGACGATCAAATATCTTCGACCTGCCGATGAAGAGAAACCAAAACTGCAGGAAAATCTCCGCTATTTCGATAAGATAATTGAGC
>JANQQM010000101.1 GCA_028289365.1 Salaquimonas sp.
TATCGGGATGGCGCGGCAAGCACGGAACCCATCTCCCCCCGTTGAGGGGGAGAGAGCGTTTTCTTGGAGTTGGCGAAGCCAAACCTTAGAAAACGCCAGGGGGGGGATTGGTTCAACAATTTCGGAGTACCCCCACCCCCAACCTAGGCTCGCGCCACGCGTCGCTCCCCGTCCTTCGGACCCCCACAGGTGGGAGGGGAGTCACATCGCATCTGCCGCCCCCACCTCCGTCATCCTCGGGCTTGATCCGAGGATCCATACCGTGATGCTTCGGTGAAGTGTGAAGGTGAAAGGGTCACCCTTCTTTCCTTGCCTGCACTAACAAACCGAACCGATAGATATCGGAGTGGATCCTCGGATCGCGGCTGCGCCGGTCCGAGGATGACGCGAAAGAAAGAAGTATCCGAATTCACAAAATCCCGGCTTCGGAATCCTCGACCGAGATGCCCAGCCGGTCGAGCCCGGCCTCCAGGTGATCGGCCAGAAGCGGAATGCCCAACAGATAATCCTCGGTCGGGTTCACGCGTTCGGCCCGCGCGGTATCCATCGCATCACCAAGCTCTTCGGGCTCGTAAGTGCCCCTTCCGATCCAGGTCAGCGCAACCAGGCTGACCTGTTCATCGACATTCAGATCGGTGATGAAGGTTTTCAGCGCTGCAGCAACCGTGCCCGACGACCGGCTTTCCAGAATGGAATCTGCATCCTGATCATCACCAGCCTGGTCCCACGATTCCACCTGCGCATCAAACTCGCGGGCGAGTACGATCACATGGGCCACCTTTTCCGGAGCAATGTTAAGCATGATCGATCCTGATCCTTCAGCGATAACAATGGATAGACACGACTATAACTTAAAGGAAACAAGGCGCAAACCATCAACCACCCGGAATACGGGCAAAGACGCGGCGGGTCTCTGCTTTCGCTCCGCCTTGCAGGCAATGGCCATGCGACAGGATCAGATTGTCGAAGTCCCAGGCAAGAATCGTGTCGATCGATTGCCGCATGGCGGGCTTGTCCCGTATGCTGAGCAGCACATCGAGCGGCACTCCGCCATCCTTCCCAAGAACGCCGGCCATGCCCTTGACGCCGCGCCAGAGCCAGCTTTCGCCTTCAGCCTCGTGCTTCTGGATTAGATCGGTGATGATCAGCGTTTGGGAAGGCTTGTGAAGAAACTCAACCTCGTCGAGAACGGAATGGCCCTCGATCACGCAATGGTAAATCTCGCCGCGCCAGGGCGGTTCGGCATCCGCCGTCAACACCGCATCAAAAGCGATATCGGGGTGGCGTTTGGCAAAACCTGGCGACACCCAGACTGTGGCAGATGGATAAAGTGCCTTCCACGGCGAAATGCCAAGGCTGTGAATCTTGTTCGGCGCGACCAGATGTTCTATCGGCCCCAGCGCGTCAACAGCACGCTGGCGTTCGGGTGTCGGCTGAACCGGCGAATGCAGCCAGATCCCGCCCGTTTTCAGACGAACGACCGTCATGCGCGTTGTGAACGGCAGGACGCCGAACATGCGGACATCATCACCATCAACCGTCCAGATATTCGGCCCGAAGGAATGCAATTTGGTCATTCAAGACAAGTCCGATTTGTACGCAAAACCTGTTCCGGAGTGTTCGATTTCCGCATGTGACACAAACTTTGGTTGGCTCCAACAGCATGCTGCATCGGCGTTAGACCGATTGCGATCCGGTCATGCTGATAAGGGTGATACCAACATCCCTCCAGGAGACAAACACACGTGGCGATTTTGCATTAAAAAGCAAGGACTATTTGTCCTCAATATACCAGTCATCGAATCTTGAAAGGTTGGGAAAGACCCTTTTATACCCGTATTTGACCAGCAAATCGTGAATCTTGCTGCGTTGAGGCGTAAAGTTGTGCTCAACCGTGATGCAACCGAACCGGTATTCGTCGAAATCAAATACCGAAAGAATATCGAATTCGCTTCCTTCCGTATCAACAGAGAGATAATCAACTCTCGACGGAGCATCATATTTTTTTAGAAGATCAAGGAGTGAAATGGTCTCCACAAGAATTCTCTCTGATTTCTTACGCTTTTCCGAATGCATGTCACCAGCGGAAAACTGGGTAAGTGTCGAAAACTCACCCCGTTCGACCACGTCAAATTCGAGCTTTTCGCCGGATTCCTTCCAGACACAATTGGGTTCGATGAAACAGTCCCGGTTTTCGTACAAGGCTGAATGCCAGGCGGGAGACGGTTCCGCAACAATACCGCGCCACCCAAAATTCTTCTCCAAGAGAAAGCTGTTACTCAAATCAATGCCGTTGGTCGCACCAAACTCAACAAAAAAGCCATCACGTTTGTAATTATTGGCAATGAGTGCGAAGGCGTCCTGTCCAAGTTGCGCTTTTGTCTTCAGTTTCCGGCCGCAATTTTTTTCAAGTATGAATTCATAAAGACCAATAATGTCATTGTTTATCTTTAGAAAATGCTCTTGGCGGCGTTTAGAATTCGCTGAATTCTTGCGTGATTTCAATTTTTTTCGTTGCTTCGAAACGCCCTTTAGGAAATTCACTTAAATATTCTCCAAATTTCACTCCCCTAAATTGAAAACTATTGCCCATTACTGCCGCAACACACAGAAGATTGTAAAAGCTATCCACAAAAATACGATGTAAAGCAGGCATAGTGGGATCGCCAGCACAAGGTAGACCCCGGCAAGATTGGCGCCGATGAAAATGCCGATAATCAACAATCCGAGCGCCAGCAGGAAAATGGCCAGCGGAATGGCGGCAGCAATCCGCCATTTGCCAGTCATGAAATAAAGTGCCGAGCCCTGCCCAAGCAGATAGGCAATCAATGCAGCGGGAAGCAAAATGTCATAGGGTTCGGGCATTGCGGCATTCCATGTCAACCGACCCGATTATACAGCACAGCAAAAAACCGGCCACTCACCGAGCAGCCGGTTCCAATCATCATAACGGAGAAACTACTCGGCGGAAGTCAGGTTAACTGCCTTTGGTCCCTTGCCGCGCATGTCTTCTTCGGTCTCGAAGGTGATTTTCTGGTTCTCGCGCAGCGTATCCATGCCTGAAGCCTGGACAGCGGAAATATGAACGAAAACGTCCTTGCCGCCGTCTTCGGGCGTAATGAAGCCGAAGCCCTTGTCCACGTTGAAGAACTTTACCGTTCCTTGCTGTGCCATGATCATTCCTTTCCTCGATCTGTGGCGCCGCTACCATAGGCAGCAGCAATTGCGGGTCAGATTGACCCGTGCAGGCAGTGCTAAGTGTCGAAGAAAGTCAGAAACCAGCAACTTGAAGCAACAAGGCAAGCATTGTCATCAACAAATTACCCGGACCATGTACAGGTCCGTGCGCCGGCATTTACTTCAGATATTCGATTATTTCCTGTTAAAAACAGCGAGAAACAAATATCTGCACTCTTATTGGTCTTGGTATTCCAGTCGTCTTCGTGTTCGCATATTGCCCGAACACTTCCTCACTGCCCCCTTTGCGACCGAAACGCAAGCATTTTATTATGACAGTTCGGTGACTATCCGATTTGCCGGCGAAAAGGTCCATTCATGCAAGGAGCCATCACGTGACAGTTTCCGTAAGCGAGGCGATGGCAGGTCGAAAGTCTATCCGGTCGTTCACCGACCAACCGGTGGAAACGGCACGGATTCTCGAAATGTTGGAAAAGGCCGCACGTGCGCCCTCCGGCGGCAATCTGCAACCCTGGCGCGTCGCGGTACTTAACGGCGAGACCATGACCCGGTTTCGAGCGCTTATGGAAACCCGGCTCTCTGAGGATCCGCGCGAGAGTGGCGAAACCCCGCAATACCGTGTCTATCCGCCTAAATTGAAGGAACCTTATCGGACTTCCAGATATGAAGTCGGCGAGGCCATGTATGCCTTGCTGGGAATTTCCCGCGACCATCGCCAGAAAAGGCTCGAATGGTTTTCAAACAACTACCGCTTTTTCGGCGCACCGGCTGCGATATTCTGTTTTGTCGATCGTATCATGGGCCCACCGCAATGGTCGGATCTGGGCATGTTCCTGCAGAGCTTCATGCTATTGGCACAAGAGGCTGGGATTGCCACCTGCCCGCAGGAATGCTGGGCCGTTTATCCCGAAACCGTTTCGGACTTCTGCCAAATGGATCCCGAACTCATGCTGTTTTGCGGAATGGCAATCGGCTACGCAGACCCCTCTGCTCCCGTAAACCGTCTGGTTACAAATCGCGAACCGGTCGAGAATTGGACCAAGATCGTATGAACCTTGCTCCTTTAAAGCCGACTATCCAAACATGCCCCTAGGCTCATTGGGGCGAAGCCGGATCAACCGCGAATCGGCAACCGCCACCTGCCGATGCTTCACCGCTTCGCGGTAATCCGGATCACGAATCATCGAAATGAAGGATTCACCCGACGGGTATTCGGCGACAAAGCACAAATCCCAATAGGCTTCCTCGGGCCCAATCAGCATCAACTCAAAGTTTCCAGACCAGACTATCCGCCCGCCAAGCTTCTGGAAGATTGGAGCACTCGCCCGCGCATAGGCCGCATAGGCTTCTCGCCCCGTGATCATGGTGCCATCTTCGTAGGTTGCGGTATCGTTCAACCGGATCAGGTTCAGCATATTGATGGGATGATCTCTCGGCAGGTCCTTGAACCGGCCGAACCGCTCACGGTCCGGATCAACATGGCCGTCGTAGAAAGTCACCGTATTGGTCATACCCACATCTGATCGGCATGGATATCACCTGATCCGATCAGCCCGCCCTATTTGCTGGAAAACTGTATGCTTCCAGATTTGACAAATTCACCTTTGGCATTTTCGAACGTAAAGAAATCGGCCGAAAATCCCTCACCGGTCTTGCGAACCACTTGCCGGCTTCGCCATAGTGCACCAGTGGCATTGTCGACAAAATTTGCCGAAACTACAAGCTCGTTACCGTTGACCTTCCCGGTTGATTTGGTCATCCGTGAACCATCGAACGAACCCATCAATGCGCCGGTCACATCATTGCCAGAGTAATTCAGTTTCCCATTTATCGTACTCTTGGCCTGGGTCGTGGCACAGGTGCCGTTTATCGAAAGTTCATGCGCGTCACTGTCATAGTCATTGGTGACACGGCAGGAGATCCGTTCCTCGGATTCCCTTCCAGGTAGTTTGGCAACACCGATGCCGCGCCAACCACCCTCTAGCGACTTCAGAAACGCACCAGCATCCGCCTGCGCGGCGTAGGGGCTTCCGGCGACCGGAACAGCCATTACAAGACTGGTCAACAGCACCATCAGCCTTTTCTGCAGTTTTCCTGTTTTACTCATTGATTCAAAACTCATCCTTTGACGCCGCTGTCTCAACCTTCATTGCTCGATTGGATCTGCTGGCCCTGATTACGTTGTCTCCACCGATTTATCGACAGGATGTTTGCGGGCAATATCAACAGATTGGCGATATAGGCAAACAAAAGCGTGGCGATCATCAATCTTCCCAAAACCGGCACCACGGGCAATATGCTCATTTGCGTTACCAGACATGATGCACACAAGATCGAAGTGGAGGCGGCCAGCGCCGGCGCCACTTCTCTGACGGCTCCCGAAATTGCTTCCTCGATTGATCTTCCTGCCCTGATCTCCTGATTGTAAAAATTGATGACATGAACGGCGTTGTCGATAGCAATACCGAACGAAATTGTCAGCGCAACCACCTCAGATAGATTTACGGTGCCACCTTTCAACCAGATCACAGTCTCTATGGCCAATATGGGAAGCAGATTCGGCGTAATTGCGGCGGCAGTCAGCATCGGCGACCGGGTAGCAATCCCGATAATCAACACGCCTAAAAATATCGCCAACAGCAGGCTGGTACGCAATTGCTCGACCAATCG
This sequence comes from Salaquimonas sp., assembly GCA_028289365.1. GTDB lineage: Bacteria > Pseudomonadota > Alphaproteobacteria > Rhizobiales > Rhizobiaceae > BOKV01. Next base: position 5,869 of record JANQQM010000101.1, read on the forward strand.
GGTGAATTCATCAGCCATGAGGACATCAAATCCGGTCAAGACTACATCGGATCCCCATTCAAGTTCAGCAATCTGGGCCCGGGTCTGGGAGATCTGTTCAAGAGTCCGGGCAATTGGCTGATCTGACGGCAGATAGACCGTTACCAGCATGTGTTTGCCATCCCTAGACACAAAGGTGGACCGCGTTTCGGCCAGTGCCGTTTCTATTTGCTCAGAAAGCCGCTGTTTTGCCTGTTCTGTTTCCAGTCGCTCAGCGATTTCGGCAAGCGAGAATATCCGTTCTTGGCCATAAATATCGGCCAGCAGGTCCTGTACGCGATGCAATCGTTCAAGATTGGCATCAGCCAAAGCCGGCCCCTCCTCTGCCTTCGGAAGTGAAACGAAAATCGGAGAACGGCCACCAGCTACCGAATTCGTTAATTCCTCTGCATTTTTTGTTTCGGAATTGTTCGGTAGAAAATCGGTTATCCTGAATTCCGGGGTAACAAGGAAATGGACAACACCAAGAGCCAGAACAAGCACGATTGCAGTCACGGAAATCGCGCCATGCCGGGGTTCCACAAATCCGTAGATCCAGTTCCCGATTCCCTGAAATGCAGGTCTGCTAATCTTGCTGGGTTTTGCGATGCCGCTCGCGATCGCCCAATGGATTGCCAGCGGCAGACCGATAATCACGGCAAAAAATGCCATGGAGACCACTGCCATTCCTAGCACCGAAAACTCTTTCATGGCGGTCCCTGAGGCAAAGGAGAACGAAAAGAATGCCAAAACCGTAGTGATAGATGTCAGCGCAGAGGCGGGCCCGACATCGCGAATTGCCCGCATCAAGTTGAGATCAAGATCGGGCGCTTGGGCATTGGAGGATTGCCATCGAAAATAAAGCACGATGCCGTCGGCAAATGCGAGGATCAGGGCGAGCGTCGGCAAAACAGTGGTCAGATAGGTTATAGGAACCTGTAAATAACCAAACAGACCAAGCGACCAAAGGGATGTCAGAGTCGGCGGAATTGCACAAATAAACGCTGATAGCAGGCTTCTGAAAATATAATAGGCAATGGCAGTGCCAAGCAGCAGGCCGATGGAAGTCAGCTTGAGCTGGTCGGATACCAACGCAGTGACGATCGTTTCTCCAATCGGGGTAATACCGGTATAGAAAAACTCGAAATCATCCGGTGCGAAAGCTTCGATTTCATCCCGCACATTACGATATTGGAGATATGAATTTTCTTCGCTGTCCAGAATGGAGCTGTTCAAGGAGACGACCATTATTGCAATGTCATTCTCGGGCGAAATCAGCCGTGAGGCTTGCGGATAGCGTTCAAGCAGGCGGGTCAAGAGTTCAGTTGCGGTCGCATCATCCTCGATGACCTGCGGGAAAAACTGCTCCAGTTGACCGGTGACGGGATCCGGGTCCGGGATCGAAAAAATGGAAAAAACCGAATCCACATCATCCATTAGCGATGCATCGAGATGGATTGTACGAAGGTCTTCCAGACCTTCCGAAGTCATTAATCGGTCAGAACGGATCAGGATCGTCAAATCGCTGGCGGAATCGCGATAGTTGTTTCTTTGATCGAAGTAATTGCGGTAAGATTCTGTTTCTTCGGGAAGAACTGAGGTGACGTCACCGTCAAATCTCAGCTGCGGCAGTTGCGATGCTGCCATGATCGAAATCACGACAAGCAGAATGGAAAACACGATCGGATATCGCCTCGCGGCCAGGCCAATACGTTCAAGGCCAAATCCTATACCGATCATTCCGCGATCTTCCCGCTTTTCACTTACTGCTCGCCAACCAGCGTTCTAAACCCATTCTAGGCGCATTAACATCGGCTGGCACAAACTAGATTGCCCACAGATCCGAATGTACACCAAATTATAGGGATTTCGATCAATCAGGGATGACTGGATGCCAAGTTTTGCAATATAATCTTTCATCAGGCCCTATCAATAGTTATATGGTCTGAAAATCAGGTACCGACGGACGATATGATGAACAACTATGTGGATGCGCTTGCCGCACCAATGAAGAATAACGGTACGATAAAATTGTACGGAGCAGATGCGTTTGCCGGCATGCGCAAGGCATCCCGGCTGACTGCACAATGCCTGGACGAACTGGCGGCAATCGTTGCACCCGGTGTAACGACCCGGCAGATCGATGATTTTGTCTTTGGATTTGCCATGGACAACGGGATTTATCCCGCCACTTTGAATTATCGCGGTTACACCCATTCCTGCTGTACCTCGATAAATCATGTAGTTTGTCACGGAATTCCAGGCGACAAACCGCTACGGGAAGGGGAGATCGTGAATATCGATGTCACCTTTGTTGTCGACGGATGGCATGGAGATTCAAGCCGCATGTATCCTGTCGGCGAGATAAAGCGTTCTGCCGAGCGTCTGATCGAGGTGACCTACAACTCCCTGATGTTGGGCATTGAAGCTGCAAAGCCCGGCAATCATACCGGCAACATCGGCGCTGCCATCCAGGAATATGCTGAATCAGAACGCTGCTCGGTCGTGCGTGACTTTTGCGGTCATGGCGTCGGTCAACTTTTTCACGACGCCCCCAACATACTCCACTATGGCCGCCCAGGAGAGGGCGTGGCCCTCGTTCCTGGCATGATATTCACCATCGAACCGATGATCAATCTTGGCCGTCCTGGCGTGAAGGTTCTCGCAGATGGATGGACCGCCGTAACCCGCGACCGTTCGCTGTCTGCCCAGTTTGAACACACAATCGGCATTACCGATACCGGTTGTGAGATATTTACCATTTCGCCTGCAGGTTATACTATTCCCCCATATTTGTGAGTTGATTCCTTGGGGGGAATGAATGACTGACGACGCGCCTTCTGCGCCGGACAGTGGCAGATTTATTGAAACCGGCAAACCTGCAGGCAAGACGCAGCCGCATTATTCCGGTCACCGGGATCGGCTGCGCGCAAAATTCCGCGAAAATGGCGCGAAGGCGCTCGCCGATTACGAATTGCTTGAACTTATCCTGTTCAGGAGCATTCCCCGGCGTGACGTGAAACCACTCGCCAAAAACCTGATCGCCAAATTCGGCTCCTTCTCGGAGGTCATCAACGCCCCGGTCTCGGAACTGGGCCGCATCAAGGGGATGGGAGAATCCGTCATCACCGAATTGAAAATCGTGCAGGCTGCCGCCATTGCATCCGTCTCGATGAAAGTCGGCGACAAGACGGTGCTCGGTTCCTGGAAGCAGGTGCTCGAATATTGCCGAGCAGCGATGGCGTTCGAGGAACGCGAACAGTTTCGTATCCTGTTCCTGGACAAGAAAAACCGCCTCATTCGCGATGAGGTTCAGCAAATCGGGACAGTGGATCACACGCCGGTTTATCCCCGCGAAGTGATCAAACGCGCGTTAGAGCTTTCAGCGACCGCGGTGATCCTCGTTCACAATCACCCCTCGGGCGACCCCTACCCTTCCGGCGCAGACATTGAAATGACCAAGACGATCATCGACATCTCCGCTCCATTAGGTATCACCGTCCATGATCACATCATCATTGCCCGCGAGGGCCATGCCAGCATGAAGGGGATGCAATTGATTTGAGGTTCGATTCTCCGATCCAGGTGCTAGGTCTCGCGAGGCAACTCACCACCCGCCGCCTTAAGCGCATCCATGGTGTCGATATCGAAGCCGGCTGCCTCACCAAGCTCCACCTGGACCACCCTTCCGGCATTTTCACCGATCAGATGCCGGGCACCGACATCTCCGGAAATTTGCACCAACTGGCCAAAGTACTCTGACGGCCACAGGACCGGATTACCGCGCTTGCCGTTGAATGTTGAAAGGATGATTGAGCCCGGTGGTGAACTATTCGAAGCTTCAATCAATCGATCAATCATTTCGGCGGTTATCTGCGGCATGTCCGCGAGCAGAATGATCGCTCGATCAATATCCTTACCCAATGCATTCGCACCGGCAGCCAGAGATGAAGACAACCCGTCTTCATAGGCCGGGTTTTCAACAAATTGAACGTCAAGTCCTTGCAGGATCGACTTTACCGTGTCCGGTTCAAAACCCGTAACCACAATCACTTCATCGACCGCGCTTTCAATTGCCGCTTCGCCGACATGACGAACCAGCGGTTTGCCATCGAAGATCGCCGCGAGCTTGTTGGTCTCGCCCATCCGGCGCGATTGCCCGGCCGCTAAAACGACGGCTGCTGTCTTGCCGGCCGCGGGCGTCGAGGCTTCTCTCGGTCGTGGCCTTGTCACGATCTCCATCAACAACCCGCCTACTCCCATTCCGGTTATTTCATCTGCAGAAATCTTCCGGTCGGCCAGCAGGCGATCGAGGATCCAGTCGAACCCGTTCTCTGCCGGGCTGCGCGCACAACCCGGCGCGCCAACAACAGGTTTCCCCTTCAGCGAACCGATCAACAGCAGGTTGCCCGGATCGACCGGCATTCCGAAATGCTCGACTTCTCCACCCAGTTCCCGAATAGCCGCTGGAATGAAGTCATCGATATCGCAGATCGCTGAGGCACCAAATATCAACACGATATCGTTGTCATCGATCAATTCGCGCGTTGCAGCGACAATTTCATGCTGGTCATGCGCAGTCCGGATTTCCCGTGCAATTCTGGAATCGGAAGCGGCGAGCCGGCCTTCGAGAACGCGGATGGTCTTGTCCATCACGCTCTCTTTCAGATGCGGCAGTTTCGTTGAGACAACCCCAATCCGCTTTGCCCGAAAAGGTTCGACCGCCAGAAGCTCGCCCTTGCTCACCGCCAAGGTTTTGATGAGGCTGTCTTCTGAAACCGCATAGGGAATGATCTTGATCGTTGCCACCATGCGGCCGGCGGCTACGCTCGTGAAATTATCGAGCGTTGCCAGGGTGATGCCGGGATCGATGCGATTGAGCTGATCGACAAGTTCTGAATCGGCGACAAACAACCCATTTTCTTCCGCATACAGATTGACCCGGCCAGTCGCTGCGGACTCTGCGCGAATATTGTTGCGCACTAGACGTTCCGCGAGACGGCTGGCCGCCTCGTCCTCGATCACATCCCCCGCTTCGAGTTGAACGGCAAGAACCTCTGAAATTCCGGACGCGGCAATTCGCTCAATGATTGCCTCGGTCAGAATAGTACCCTTGCGGATTTGTCGCCCATCCCTCGGCTTGAGCGAATGAGCCAGGATCGTCCCAACAGCGTCTTTGATCGAAAAGGAACGATATTTCATTTTGCGTGCATCGAGGCTGGGACTGATCTGGTCAGTTCTCGTTTCCGCAGGGCTCCGATGATCTGCGCCATGACCGCAATTGCGATTTCCGCCGGAGATGCCGCACCGATATCAAGCCCGATTGGTGCTGCGATGCTGGCGATCTGCGCTTCGGTC
>JANQQM010000138.1 GCA_028289365.1 Salaquimonas sp.
ATGCGCAATAAAAAGCTGCAACCTGCTGCCGAGACCAGACTGCGCGCTGCGCCGTCGGGAAAAAGGCTTCCGGAGCAGGTTCCGGTAATCCTGGAAACGCCTGCGGATGACGATTATGCGCTGATCGACAGTGGCAATGGATTGAAGCTGGAGCAATACGGTCCCTACCGGATTGTCCGGCCCGAAGCGCAGGCAATCTGGCAACCGGCATTGGACGAAGCAGACTGGCAGCATGCCGATGCTGTCTTTACTGGCGATACCGATGAGGAAGGCACGGGCAGGTGGCGATTTTCGGGCCCGCCGCTGGGTGAGACCTGGCCGATGAAATGGGATGGCCTGCACTATCATGGCCGCTTTACATCTTTTCGTCACGTCGGTGTCTTTCCCGAACAGGCTGCTCATTGGCGCTTCGCTGAAGACAGGATTTCCAGAGCAAACCGGCCGGTCAAATTGCTCAACCTGTTTGGCTATACCGGACTTGCCTCGCTTGTCGGTGCGCGCGCCGGCGCCCACGTGACCCATGTCGACGCCTCAAAGAAGGCAGTCGCCTGGGCACGCGAAAACCAACAGATGAGCGGCCTGAGCGACAAGCCGATCAGATGGATCGTGGACGATGCCGTCAAATTCTGTGAGCGCGAAGTGCGCCGGGGTAATTACTATGACGCGATATTGCTCGATCCGCCGAAATATGGCCGCGGGCCCAAGGGCGAGGTCTGGCAATTGTTCGAAGACCTGCCGCATCTTCTGGATGTGACCGCTCAACTTTTGAGCGACCGGCCGCTTTTTGTTGTTCTGACAGCCTATTCGATCCGGTCGTCGTTCTTTGCCACCCATGAACTCTGTCAGGAAGTCTTTGGTGACCGGGGTGGTATGCTGGAATCCGGCGAACTGGTCATCCTTTCGCAATCGGGCGATCGTCGGCTCTCCACTTCCCTGTTTACAAGGTGGATTGCGCCATGAGCCGCGACACACCCGTGACTCCGGGGCAGGTCAAGGAGATTACCGCCTTTTCCAACCCCGTGATCAAGGACATCCGCGCGCTCGCGCTCAAGAAGAATCGCGATGCCTCATCCCGGTTCGTCGCCGAGGGTTTGAAGCTGCTGACGGATGCTCTGGATGGCGGCTGGACCATCCACATCGTTATCTATGCAAAGCAGATTGCCGATAATCCCAAGGTTCAGGCCGCGGCATCCCGGGCGAGGGTAAAGGGCGCGCTGATCATCGAGACCAGCGAAAAACTGCTCTCTGGAATTACCCGGCGCGACAATCCGCAAATGGTGGTTTCGGTCATCGGCCAGCGCTGGCAACCGGTGGACAAGATTTCTCCCAATTCCGCCGAGATGTGGATCGCGCTCGACCGCGTTCGAGATCCCGGCAATCTGGGTACCATAATCCGCACCGCTGATTGTGCTGGGGCCAGCGGCATATTGCTGGTAGGTGAAACAACTGATCCTTGGAGCATGGAGGCAGTACGCGCCAGCATGGGTTCAATTTTTCACGTTCCCGTCGCCCGTGCCGACCAAGAGACTTTCACTGCCTGGCGCAAATCCTGGCCCGGCATAGTCGTTGGTACCCATCTTGACGGCGAAATCGATTATCGATCGCTTGATCCGGGAGATAAGCCCGTATTATTGCTGATGGGAAATGAACAACAGGGACTACCGGACAGCTTGACGCAAATTTGTGATCATCTCTGCCAAATACCCATGGCAGGTCAGGCAGATTCGCTCAACCTCGCGGTGGCAACCGGCATCATGACCTTCGAATTGCGGCGGCACGCCCTGCAACTTCCCAGCCCCGCAGGAGCGCAATCTTGACACGGACCGTCAATCTAATCCTGGTGGCGATCGCCATTTTTCTGGATCAGGTGTCGAAATACTGGGTGGAGACCAGCCTGCCGCTTCAGGAGCGGGTTCCGGTTCTGCCATTCCTCGATCTTTATCGCACCTACAATACCGGCATTGCCTTCTCCATGCTGTCCTTCCTGAGCGACTGGATACTTGCCCTGCTCACGATCTGCATTGTGGGCTTTGTATTGTGGCTCTGGTCCAACACCAGCCGCGACCGCAAACTTACCCATATCGGATTTGCATTAATCGTCGGCGGGGCACTGGGAAATCTCGTAGACAGGACCTTGCTGGGCCATGTCATCGACTTCATTCTGGTCCATCACGGTTCCTGGTCATTTGCGGTCTTCAATCTTGCCGACAGTTTCATTAGTGTGGGTGCGGGGTTCGTAATTCTCGACGAGTTGCTTGAGATGAAAAGAAACGCCAAAAACAAGGCAGCAAAACCGGATTAACCTGGAATCAAATTCCACCCTTTGGAGGAAATTCATGGCCGAAAGCTTTCGTGCAATTCTCGTTTCACGCGACGAGAACAAGAAGCAATCCGTCGACATCACGCAGTTGACCGACGCCGATCTGATGGATGGCGATGTCACGATCGCGGTCGATGCAACTACGGTAAACTACAAGGACGGATTGGCAATCACCGGCAAGAGCCCGGTTGTCAGGCATTGGCCTATGGTGCCAGGCGTCGATCTGGCGGGAACCGTCATTGAATGTGACAGCGGCGCGTTCAAGCCGGGCGACAAGGTCCTGCTGAACGGTTGGGGCGTCGGTGAAGTCCATTGGGGAGCATTTGCAGGCAAGGCACGGCTGAATTCCGACTGGCTGATTCCCCTTCCCGACGGTTTGACGGCCCAACAGGCAATGGGGATCGGGACAGCCGGCTATACGGCAATGCTGTCGGTCATGGCGCTGGAACGCCATGGTTTGAACTCGAAATCAGGCCCGGTGGTAGTTACCGGCGCCAATGGCGGTGTCGGTAGTGTCGCTGTTTCCATTCTGGCAAAACTTGGCTGGGAGGTGATCGCATCGACCGGGCGTACCAGTGAAGCCGAATTCCTCAAAGGTCTTGGCGCTTCCGAAATCATCGACCGTGCCGAACTTTCAGAACCGGGCCGTCCACTGGGCAAGGAGCGCTGGATCGCTGGGGTCGATTCCGTCGGCAGCCATACGCTTGCAAACCTGTTGGCGCAGACCTCATATGGCGGCGCGATTGCCGCCTGCGGGCTGGCACAGGGCTTTGATCTCCCTGCAACCGTCATGCCCTTCATCTTGCGAGGCGTGTCGCTCCTGGGAATTGATTCGGTAAATGCTCCGAAACAATTGCGACTGGAGGCCTGGAAGCGGATCACAACCGATCTGGATCTGGAGAAGCTCGAGGCGCTGACGACAACGATCGGTTTTGATGACATCATCCCGACCGCGCATGACATTATCGACGGCAAGATACGTGGCCGTGTGATCGTCGACATGGCTGGTTAAACCATTTTCAGGGGAGGAATACATGACAGGTCATGTGCTTGCGATTGACCAGGGGACGACATCATCCCGGGCGATCATGTTTGCCGATCAGGCAAATATCCAGACGGTCGCCCAGCGCGAATTTACCCAGCATTTTCCGCAATCAGGCTGGGTTGAACATGACGCGATGGAGATCCTGGACACCGTTCTCGCCACCGTTCGCGAGGTGATTGAAAAGAGCGGCGAAGGATCTGCGCCCGCAGCAATCGGCATCACCAATCAGCGTGAAACAACGATCATCTGGGACCGCGAAACCGGTAAACCGATCCATAATGCCATTGTCTGGCAGGACCGGCGGACCGCACCATTTTGCGAGCAACTGCGCGCTGATGGCCTCGATACGCTCTTTACTAAGCGAACTGGCCTGTTACTCGATCCCTATTTCTCCGGAACCAAGATCCGCTGGCTGCTTGATAATGTCGAAGGGGCAAGGGCAGCCGCTGAGGCCGGCAAGCTCGCCTTCGGCACAGTCGATTCCTTTCTGATCTGGCACCTTACCGGCGAAAACAGGCATGTAACCGATGCGACCAATGCCAGCCGCACACTCTGCTACAACATCTCGACCAATCAATGGGATGAGGAATTACTGGGCCATCTTGGTGTACCCATCTCTCTGATGCCGGAAGTCCTTGATTGTGCAGATGATTTTGGCGTAACGGACCCTGCCATATTCGGCTCGGCCATTCCCATTTTGGGCGTGGCAGGCGATCAGCAGGCGGCAACAATCGGCCAGGCTTGTTTCGAGCCGGGCATGTTCAAATCGACCTACGGCACAGGCTGCTTTGCCTTGTTGAATACTGGCGATGACCGCGTTCAATCGAAAAACCGCATGTTGACCACCATCGCCTATCGCCTCGGCGGCAAGACGACCTATGCCCTGGAAGGTTCGATCTTCATTGCCGGCGCCGCGGTACAATGGCTGCGCGATGGTCTCGGCATCATCACCCATGCCCATGAAAGTGGCACGCTTGCGGACACCGCAGATGATAGCCAGCGCGTCTATCTGGTTCCTGCCTTTACCGGGCTGGGTGCACCCCATTGGGATGCCGAAGCGCGCGGCGCCATCTTTGGACTGACCCGCAATAGCGGTCCCGCGGAGTTTGCCCGCGCGGCACTGGAATCGGTCTGTTACCAGACCCGCGATCTTCTGCACGCCATGCAACGCGACTGGGCCCATAGCGGCGATACGGTACTGCGGGTGGATGGCGGCATGGTTGCCAGCGACTGGACCATGCAGTTCCTCTCCGACATCCTGGATGCACCGGTCGACCGGCCCAAAATACTCGAGACGACGGCACTCGGTGCGGCATGGCTGGCGGGCGAACGCGCCGGCGTCTGGCCCGATGCTGCCGGGTTTGCCGATGGCTGGGCGCTTGATCGTCGCTTTGAGCCGGCCATGCACGAGGATGATCGTGAGTCACTTTATGCCGGATGGAACGATGCCGTATCACGCTCCCTGACGGTGCGATGATCGGTTGTCCACATCGTGCCAACCATAACACAAGCGTGTTTTGACCGTGTATTGGCGCCCTGTGTAAGGCAGAAACAAAACAGGATGAGACAGGATTAATTATGTTGCGCTGGATTTACTCAGGCTTGTTGACGGCAGTTATTTTTGCAGTCGCAGGAACTTTCTCCCCTCAATCTGCTTTCACTGAAGACCTGTCGGACTGGAAGGCGGTCGAACAGAAAGCCAAGGGGCAAACGGTCTACTTCAATGCCTGGGGCGGTGCACAGAACATCAACGATTATATCGCCTGGGTCGCAGACGAACTCGACAAACGCCACGATATCACGGTCGTGCATGTCAAGCTGGACGATACTGCCAACGCCGTCGCAACCGTCGTGGCAGAAAAAGCTGCCGGAACGGACGAAGGCGGCTCGATTGATCTCATCTGGATCAATGGCGAGAATTTTGCCTCGATGAAACGCCAGAACCTGCTGCTGTCGCCGGGTTGGGCCGAGAAACTGCCCAATTGGAAATATGTCGACCACGAAAGCAAGCCAACGATCCAGACCGATTTCACGATTCCTGTCGAGGGGCTGGAATCACCCTGGGGCATGGCAAAAATGGTGTTCTTCCACGACACGGCACGCGGCATCGAAATGCCTGATTCCTTTGCCCAGCTCGTTGAATGGACCAAGGAACACAATGGCCGCTTCTCCTATCCGGCTCCACCCGATTTCATTGGATCCTCTTTTCTGAAACAAGCGCTGAGTGAATCGGTCGCCGATCCGTCGGTTCTGCTGGAGCCCGTCGATGAAGCGACGTTCAGCGAGGTTACAGCGCCCCTTTTCGACCAGCTTGACGCCATGCATCCAAATCTTTGGCGTGGCGGCCGCACCTTCCCCAAGAATAAGGAAGCACTGCGCCGGATGCTCGCCGACAATGAAATCGATATAGCCTTCGCCTTTTCGCCGGCTGAAGCTTCCAATGCGATCGCAAACAAGGAATTGCCCGATAGTGTCCGCTCCTTCGTCTTTTCCGGCGGGACGCTTGGCAATACACATTTTGTCGCGATCCCCTATAACGCTTCTGCCAGCCATGGCGCACTTGTCCTGGCAAATTTCCTGCTTTCTCCGGAAGCCCAGCTCCGCAAGCAGGATCCCGTCATCTGGGGCGATCCGACAGTACTGGCGATGGAAAAACTGCACGCTGACAAGCGTGCAAGCTTCGAGGCGCTTGATCTTGGTATCGCAACGCTTGGTCCTGCCGATCTCGGTCCGACACTGCATGAACCGCATGCAAGCTGGATGACCCGCATCGAGGAAGAGTGGATCAGGCGCTACGGCGTCGCCAATTAGGTTCCGGATGGCTTTCAAATGATCTTGAAAGCCGCCCCGGCACTGGCAATTGCCGTTCTGATCGGCCCGATCCTTTGCGGGCTTGGCGTCACAATTCTTCCTGCTTTCGGCTATTTTCCGGCACTGGGTGGCAATGAATTCTCACTTGACCCATGGAGGCAATTGTTCGCAACGCCGGGCCTGCTTCGCTCCTGCCTGATCAGCCTGGCGACCGGTCTTGTAACGACACTGCTTGCGCTCGCGGTGGTTGCCGGCTTTGTCGCCGGCTGGTCGCATACGAGAATGTTTCGCGCCATCCAGCACCTAGTTTCGCCGCTTCTCTCGGTTCCGCACGCCGCCGCAGCATTCGGCCTTGCCTTCCTGTTCATGCCTTCCGGTTGGCTCGTACGTTTGTTTTCGCCCTGGCCGTCCGGCTTTGAACGTCCACCAGATTGGCTGATCATCCACGATCCGCTGGGTATAGCGATGATGGCTGGCCTGTTTGCAAAGGAACTGCCTTTCTTGATGCTGGTTACGCTCGCTGCCATGCCGCAGGCAAATCCGCGTCCGGGTTCCATGATCGCCACCGGTTTGGGCTATGGCAGGACGGCAGGCTTCCTGTTTGCGGTCTGGCCGTCAATCTATCCGCAGATCAGGCTTGCCGTCTTCGCGGTCATTGCCTATGCCAGCTCGGTCGTCGATGTGGCGCTTATCCTTGGTCCGACTAATCCGGCGCCGCTCGCCGTCAGGCTTGTTTCCTGGATGAATGATCCGGACTTGACGGTACGGTTCAAAGCGTCTGCCGGAGCGGTCTTGCAATTGGGGATTACCGCCACCTGCCTGTTGATATGGGTCGCCGGCGAGAAACTGTTTTCGATCATCTTTGCTCGAATTCGCAGTTCCGGCAGGCGTTTTGATAAAGACCAGGCGGTCAGGATCGGGTTTTCGGTTCTGATGATCGCAACCGCCGGCGCGGTGTTTGCCGGGCTGTTCATACTGGCGTTGTGGTCGTTTTCAGGTTTTTGGCCCTTCCCCAAGGCCTTCCCCGATGAATTGACCTTCAATACCTGGCAGCGTCAATTGCCCGGTATCGGTCAGCCCTTGACAACGACGATCCTGGTCGGAATTGCCGCAACAATTTTCGCCCTTGCCCTGGCACTGGGCTGTCTGGAACGCGAGGCCAGAACCGGCAGAACCGGCGGAAATCGTGCGCTGGCGCTCATCTATATTCCGCTGATTGTTCCGCAGGCATCCTTCGTGTTCGGCTTGCAGCTGTTTTTCCTGTCGGTTGGGCTGCATGCCAGCCTATACGCGCTGATACTTGTCCATCTGGTTTTTGTACTGCCTTATGTTTTTCTGTCGCTCAGTGACCCCTGGCGCGCTTGGGATACACGCTATGCCCAGGCCGCAAGGACACTTGGTGCCAGCCGCAACAGCGTTTTCTGGCAAATTCGCGCGCCAATGCTGCTCAGGCCGATCTTGGTGGCAAGTGCGGTCGGTTTCGCTGTCTCGATAGGCCAATACCTGCCGACATTGCTTGTCGGTGCCGGTCGCTGGCCGACAATCACCACGGAAGCAGTAGCACTCGCCTCAAGCGGTGACAGGCGCGTCATTGGCGTATATGCCTTCATACAAATGTTGTTGCCATTTATTGGATTTGCCGCAGCCACCTTGGTTCCAGCCTTGTTGTTCATGCGGCGGCGTGACATGCGGGCCGGTTCATGACCCGCAAGGACGAATCTTTGCGGCTGCAAAAGGTGACGATACAGCTGGTAGGCCGGACCCTGATCGAAATTGATCGGGAGATTCAGCCCGGCGATGTATTGACCGTGATGGGATCATCAGGTTCCGGAAAGTCCACCCTGCTCGCTTTCATTGCCGGGTTTCTTGATCCGGTTTTCGAGGCTTCAGGCAGGATCACCCTGGCCGGCACCGACATAACCGGCAAACCGCCGGAACATCGCCGCGTCGGCCTGCTGTTCCAGGATCCCCTGCTGTTTCCCCATATGAGTGTGGGCCAAAATCTCCTCTTTGCGGTTCGTGCCGGGGATCGGGACGATCGCAACGGGAAAGTTCAGGAAGCGCTGGAACAGGCCGGGCTCGCCGAGTTTCATGACCGCGATCCGGCAACCTTGTCCGGCGGACAAAAGGCCAGGGCCGCGCTGATGCGGGTAATGCTTTCGGAACCGCATGCGCTTCTGCTGGACGAGCCTTTTTCCCGGCTGGATGCCGATCGCAGAAGCCGCATCAGGGAATTTGTCTTTGCAGAAGCCCGCAGACGGCAATTACCGGTACTTCTGGTGACCCATGACAGCGAAGATGCCGAACAGGCGGGCGGTCCGGTATTTCATCTGGATTGATCATGGCGCCTGGACCCAGAAACCATCTGCCGGTCGATGACGCCCTGCCAGGGCTGCTTGACGCCCTGCAGACTGGAAACAGGGCATTGCTGATCGCGCCACCCGGAGCCGGCAAGACTACACGGGTTCCATTCGCACTTCTGGACGGTGACTGGATGCAGGGTCGCATTCTGGTACTCGAGCCCCGAAGAATTGCTGCCCGTGCTGCGGCGGGCTTCATGGCCCGTGAAATCGGTCAGAAGACAGGCGAACTTGTCGGATACCGGGTCAGGCTGGAAAACCGAACCTCGGCCCAGACCAGGATCGAGTTCCTGACCGAAGGTGTCTTCAACCGGATGATTGTCGACAATCCCGAACTGCCGGGTGTCGGCGCGGTGATCTTCGATGAATTCCACGAGCGCAGCCTGGATGCTGATCTCGGTCTTGCGCTGGCTCTCGATGTTCAAGATTCAATACGGCCTGATCTGCGGATCCTGGTCATGTCGGCAACGCTGCAAGCCGAGCCGCTGTCACGGCTTTTGGGAGATGCGCCGACCATCAAGAGCATGGGACGCAGTTTCCCGGTGGAAATCGAATACCAGCCTCGTCAGCCAAACCAGCAGATCGCGGACGCAATGGCGGAAAACATCCGCTCGGCGCTCCAGACCAGGTCCGGATCAATCTTGGCATTTCTCCCCGGCCAGCGCGAAATCCGTCAGACAGCAAGATTGCTGGAGGGCCGTCTACCGGAAAATGCCAGCCTGCACCAGTTATACGGTGCCCTTGATGGCCGGATTCAGGACGATGCAATCCGTCCACCGGCGTCCGGTCAACGCAAAATAGTACTGGCGACCGCCATTGCTGAGACTTCGCTGACGATCGACGGCGTCGACATTGTCATCGACAGCGGTTTGCGCCGCGCACCCAGATATGAACCGGCAACCGGCCTTACCCGCCTTGAAACGGTCCGCGCCTCCAAGTCCTCGATTGAGCAGCGGGCCGGCAGGGCTGGGCGAACCGCGCCGGGCACCGCCATACGACTGTGGAACGAACCGCAAAATGCGTCGCTGCCGGATCATGACACGCCGGAAATTCTTGAAGCGGATCTGTCAGGACTTGTGCTTGACCTGGGTGAATGGGGCATCAGCGATCCACAACAGCTGAGCTGGCTTGATCCGCCGCCAAGACCGGCATGGCGGGAAGCAGCCGCACAATTGCGTTTGCTGGGAGCGATCGATGAGGCCGGTCGGCTGACCAAAACCGGCAGGAAATTGCAGGGACTGCCACTCCCGCCACGATTGGCAAATATGGTACTGAAATCGGTTGAGCTCGGCGCGAGCGATACCGCGGCCAGGCTGGCAATGCTGGTCACGGAGCGCGGGCTTGGTGGCA
This sequence comes from Salaquimonas sp., assembly GCA_028289365.1. GTDB lineage: Bacteria > Pseudomonadota > Alphaproteobacteria > Rhizobiales > Rhizobiaceae > BOKV01. Next base: position 9,887 of record JANQQM010000138.1, read on the forward strand.
ATGCAATCGATCTTGCCTCGCGGCTGGAACAATTGGGCAGAGATAAGTCCTCGCGCGCCAAGTCTGCGATCAAATCCGCAAGGCAGATTACTGGTTCTGTCAGTCGCTCGTCACAGCGATCCACTGACGAGCCAAGCCCCGGCGCGCTATTGTCGCTCGCTTTTCCCGACAGAATTGCTAAATCGAGGGGCGCTGCGGGCAGGTTCCAGTTGGCAAATGGCCGCGGTGCCAATCTTGACGAAACCGACCCGCTTGCAACGGCCAAATGGCTGGTCGTGGCGGATTTGCAGGGTTCGGCTGCTGCCTCGCGGATGCTTTCTGCCGCTCAGATCAGCGAAGAGGAGGTATTGTCGCTTCACTCAGATGATATCGAGACACGCCGCGAGGTGGAATTTGACGAAAAGACAAATCGGTTCCGCGCTTTGATAAGGAAGAAACTAGGCGCGCTTACACTTTCGCAGACACTCGATGAAATTTCGGCAGACGACAACATCGCAGAAGCGATCTGCGCCAGGATCCGCAGGAAGGGGCTGGACAGCCTGGACTGGCGCGGTGCTGCACAAAGCCTTCGAACGAGATTGAACTTTCTGCACTTCCATTTGCCGGACGAATGGCCGGATCTGTCCGATGAAGCGCTGGCCGATGCATTGGAAGATTGGCTTCTGCCGTTCCTGCCCGGCGCGCGCGGCATGGATGCGGTTGACGCCAACGCGCTTTATAACGGCCTGCAATTGCTGTTGACGCAGTCCGGCCGAACCATCGAAGAAGCAAATCAGCTTGCCCCGGTTGAATTTCATACGCCGGCCGGCTCCCGGATCAAGATCCGCTATGAAGAGGAAAAGGCAGTATTGCCGGTTCGGGTCCAGGAACTATTTGGCCTCGGGCAACATCCAGCAGTGCTGGGCGGCAAATTGCCTCTGACGATCGAACTTTTGTCGCCGGGCCAGCGCCCGATACAGGTCACGACCGATCTCCCGGGATTCTGGTCAGGTTCCTGGGCAGAGGTAAGGCGCGAAATGCGCGGCCGCTATCCGAAACATCCATGGCCCGAAGACCCGGCAACCGCCCAGGCCACAAGACGTGCAAAGCCGAGGACGAAATAAGCCATGGCTGATCAGCTGTTTGTCGAAGTTGTGAAACAAATGCTAGGGGTGGAACAAACCCGCTGCATATAGGCTTTGGATAGATGATCGAGAAAAAAGTTTCCAAACCGGGAAATCGCGCAGATCTCAGGCTGGATACGCTTATCAGGATCCGCTGGTTGGCAATTATTGGCCAGACGGCTGCCGTATTCCTGGTCTGGTTTGGCCTGGGATTCGAGTTTTATCTGGAACTCTGCCTGGTCCTGATCGCGCTTTCGGCCTGGCTCAACCTCTTCCTGCGGCTGCGTTATCGCGCCAGTTTCCGTCTTACCGGCCATGCCGCGCTGGCGCTTCTGAGCTACGATATTTTGCAGCTTTCCCTGCTGCTATATCTTACCGGCGGTTTGCAAAATCCGTTCTCGATATTGTTGATCGTTCCCGTCGTCGTATCTGCGACGACACAGGGTTTCTGGCAATTTATCCCGCTTGGTGCATTGACCATGGTCGCCGCCACCCTGCTGGTATTCTTCCACCTGCCGCTCCCCTGGTATCCGGGCGAAGAATTTCAGCTGCCGCTGGTCTATATAGCTGGCAATTGGGTGGCGCTGGTTTCGACGCTGATCTTCACCGCGGTCTATGCCTATCGCGTGGCTGATGAAGCCCGAAACCTGTCCGATGCCCTGGCAGCCACGGAACTGGTGCTGCAGCGCGAACAACACCTGTCCCTGCTGGATGGTCTGGCTGCCGCCGCCGCTCATGAACTGGGAACGCCGCTGGCAACCATTGCACTGGTCTCCAAGGAAATGCAGCGCGAGCTGGCAGACGATTCACCGTTGCGCGAGGATGCCATGCTGCTGCGCGCCCAGGCGGAACGATGCCGGGAAATCCTGCAAAAACTGACCTCGCTATCCGGCGAGGGCGAGGAGCATATCGGGCGCATGCGGCTTTCTTCGCTGATGGAGGAGGTTGCCAGCCCGCACCGTGATTTTGGCATCGCGATTGATCTCGTGCCCGGCAGTGTCCCCGGCGAACCGGTATTGAACCGCAATCCGGCAATCCTGTATGGCCTCGGCAATCTGATTGAAAACGCCGTCGATTTTGCCGAAAGCCGGGTCAAGTTCAGCGCCCGCTGGAATGATGATTCCGTCACGATCCAGATCAGCGATGATGGCAAGGGATTTTCCCGGGATCTGCTCGAGCGCGTCGGAGATCCATTCGTGACGACAAGGAAATCGGAAAAAAGGGAAAGTGGTGGCGGATTGGGTCTCGGTCTGTTCATCGCCAAGACCCTGCTTCAGCGCAATGGCGCAACGATTGAGTTTTCTAATGCAGCAAATCCCGGCGAACATGGTGCGGTCGTTTCCGTCACCTGGCCGCGGCAATACTTTGAAAAATCCGATGAACCGGCAGTTATCGAGCATCCCCAAAATGTGCCTGTTGCGCTTGCAACCGATTGATCAAGTGGGCTTTGCCTGCCCTTGACCGTTGATGCACTTTGACAAATATACCTCATTGATACACAAGGACACGCAAATTGGCCTATATCGAAGGAATAACACCTATGCCTGACATGGTTGCAGGCGAAATCGGACCAGACGCCAGCCTGCTGATTGTCGATGACGACAAGCCGTTCCTGCATCGGCTTGCGCGCGCCATGGAGAGCAGGGGATTTGAAGTCAGCACCGCCGAAAGCGTCTCGCAGGGCTTGAGCGCGGTCCGGAAATCCGCGCCGGCCTATGCCGTCGTCGACATGCGTCTGAACGACGGAAATGGCCTCGACGTGATCGAAGCGATCCGTGCGAAAAAATCCGACTGCAAGGCAATCATCCTGACCGGTTACGGCAATATTGCTACCGCGGTAACCGCGGTAAAAATGGGCGCAATCGACTATCTTGCAAAGCCTGCCGATGCCGATGAGGTCTTCGCCGCGCTGATCCGCAAGCCGGACGACAAGGCCGAACCGCCAGAAAACCCCATGTCGGCAGACCGGGTGCGTTGGGAACATATTCAGCGCGTGTTTGAACTCTGCGATCGCAATGTTTCCGAGACAGCACGGCGGTTGAACATGCACCGACGCACGTTGCAACGCATCCTCGCCAAGCGTGCGCCGAGATAATCGGCCTCGGCACTGAATAGCTGAATTTATTCGTAAGCTATTGACCTGAAATATCCTTCAGCCCGGAAGGCAGCGTGTCTCCATTGTCCGAACAATGGGTTAGAACGCGCTCGAGCCGGTCCGCGGCGGCTCTTGCAAACCGAAGGGTAAGTGCCTTGCGAGTCGCACCTGCCATTGAAAAATCCTGCGAAGGCCGCACGATCTCGGCACCGTAATTGTCGGCAACGATAAGCCCCTGTTCTTCTGGAAAGATTTCCATTGGAACCTCTGCATGGGTGGCAAAGAAATAGCTGTCGCAATGGACCAGATATTCAGGCCATTTATGGTCAACCTTGAAATCCTCGATCGATGACTTGATCTCGATGATCACGAACTTTCCCTTGCGGTCCATGCCGATCAGATCGGCGCGCCTGCCGGAAGCCAGCGCCAGTTCGGCGATCATGGACACACCAAGTTCCTGAAAATGCCGGACCACACCGCGCCTGATCGACAATGCGCGCTCCGATTGGCGGCCGTCGGATAACGGATTTGATTGGCTGAAATCGAGTATCGGCATCATCCGAAATTGCCATACCCGGCCGCAGACCGCAAATAACGGAATTAGGCTTAAGCCCGCTGGTTGCGCCTTAGCCTTCCGCCTTCAACTCAAGCCGCCTGCGGTGCAGAATTGGCTCGGTATAGCCAGATGGTTGCTCGCGCCCCTTTAGCACAAGGTCCATGGCCGCCTGAAACGCGATGGATTTCTCATAATCATCCGCCATCGGCAGATAGGCAGGGTCGCCTTCATTTTGCCGGTCGACCACCTTGGCCATGCGTTCCATGGTCTCAACGATCTGCGCCTCGCTGACAACACCATGATACATCCAGTTGGCCATGTGCTGGGATGATATCCGCAGCGTTGCACGGTCTTCCATCAGGCCGACATCGCTGATGTCCGGCACCTTGGAGCAGCCGACCCCCTGGTCAATCCAGCGCACGACATAGCCTAGGATTCCTTGCGCATTATTGTCGAGTTCAAGCTGAATGTCCGATTCCGTCCAGTTTGGCCTGCTGATCACCGGCACGGTGAGAATGTCGTCGAGTTCCGCGCGCGGGCGCTTCTTCAATTCTTCCTGTACGGCTTTCACATCGACCTGGTGGTAATGCGTTGCATGCAGGGTGGCAGCGGTCGGTGAGGGAACCCACGCCGTATTGGCACCGGCTTTCGGGTGGCCGATTTTCTGTTCCAGCATCGCGGCCATCAAATCTGGCATAGCCCACATGCCCTTGCCGATCTGCGCATGGCCAGAAAGCCCGCATTCCAGCCCGATATCGACATTCCAGTCTTCATAGGCCTGGATCCAGGGAGCGGCTTTCATGTCGCCCTTGCGGATCATAGCTCCGGCTTCCATCGAGGTGTGGATTTCGTCGCCGGTACGGTCCAGGAAACCGGTATTGATGAACGCGACACGTTCCTTGGCCGCACGGATGCATTCTTTCAGATTGACCGTGGTCCGCCTTTCCTCGTCCATGATGCCCATCTTGATGGTGTTTCTCGCCATGCCCAGGGCATCTTCCACCCGCGAGAATAGCTCGACCGCAAATGCGACTTCCTCTGGCCCGTGCATCTTAGGCTTCACAACATACATCGAACCTGCGGGCGAGTTGGCTCGTCGTCCGTTCGGGCCAATGTCGTGCAACGCGATGAGCGCGGTAAACATCGCATCCATGATGCCCTCGGGGATTTCATTGCCGTCCGCATCCAGAATCGCCGGATTGGTCATCAGATGTCCGACATTGCGCACCAGCATCAGCGAGCGGCACTTGACCGGGAAGGTTGAGCCGTCGGGTGCTGTAAAGTCGAAATCACCATACATCTTCCGGGTGATCTTCTCGCCGCCTTTCTCGAACGTCTCTTCCAGATCCCCGACCATCAGGCCCAGCCAGTTGCGATAGACCAGGATCTTGTCTTCGGCATCGACCGCGGCAACCGAATCCTCGCAATCCATGATCGTGGTAAGTGCCGCCTCGAGATTGACCGTGGCAATTCCGGCGGGGTCATTCTTGCCGATTACATGTTCACGATTGACGAGTATCTCGATGCCAAGCCCGTTTTGGCGAAGCAGGACATGCTCCCAGCCACCGTCACTTTGGGCATGACCGGCATATTGATCTTCATTTCGAAGCCGGGTCTCACCGTCTGCAGTCTTGAGCACGAGCGAAGGCCCAGCCACGATTTCGGTCACATCAGCCCAGGAACCGGACGCCAAGGGTGCGCTTTCATCGAGAAACTTCTTCGACCATGCAACAACCCGCGCCCCCCGTTCCTCGTCATAGCCACCCTTTTTCGGCAGATCACCCAGTGCATCGGTGCCGTAAAGCGCGTCATACAGCGACCCCCAACGTGCATTGGCTGCATTCAGCGCAAAGCGGGCATTGGAAATCGGCACAACGAGCTGCGGGCCCGCTACTTCAGCGATTTCAGGATCCACATTTGCAGTGGTGACTGAGAAGTCCTCTCCTTCCGGCACAAGATATCCGATCTCTGACAGGAACTGGCGGTACTCATCCATTGAATAGCCGCTTCCCTGCTTTTCCTTGTACCAGTCGTCGATTTTTGACTGCAGATCGTCGCGCTTCTCCAGCAATGCGCGGTTCTTCGGAGCAAGGTCACCAACGATTTTGGCAAATGCAGGCCAAAAATCTGAAGCGTCTATTCCCGTACCTGGAATGGCGGTATCGGTAATAAATTCATAAAGGTCTGAATTGACTTTCAGACCTTCGACGTCAGTCATCTTGCTCATATAGTCTGTCCTGCAAAGCTGGGTTAGGGATGGGGCTCTCAGTACCTAGCGAATATGACCGTTGAGTCAAGAATTGTGGCCTGAAAGCCCATCAGAAGGGTTGATGGTTGCCTCCACCCAAATAGATAACGCCCACGACAGTTCGGAACGCTTCTCAAATCAGGTTGTCGCCGGCCGAAAAATGAAATTCTGCAGCGTCCGCGCAAAGATAATGCCGATCACCAGCGCGGCGAAAAACACGATCGCCTCGGTTCTTCCCGTGCCCAGGGCAGGAACCGCACCGCCCGGGCAAAATCCTGCTATGCCCCAGCCAACTCCAAACAGGGCAGAACCGCCAATCAGCCTGCGATCGATTGTCTTTGCCTCCGGCAGGCGGAATTTGGTGTCAAACAGTGGTCTTTTGCGGAGAAATACGAGCTTGTAACCTGCCATTGCCGTAAACATGGCGGCAAACATCACGAATAGCAGGCTCGGGTCCCAGCTGCCTGCAATATCAAAGAAATTGAGCACTTTAGCCGGGTTGATCATGCCGGAAATCGTGATGCCCAATCCGAAAATTATACCAATAGCAAAAACTACTATAATGCGCATGATGTGATTCCATCATCAGAAACTTAGGACGTGCCGGACCAAGAATACCGTCACGAATGTTGAAATCATGAATACCCCGGTTGCAACAATTGAGCGTTTGGACAGTCGTGCAATGCCGCAAACACCATGTCCGGAAGTGCAGCCCGAGCCGAATGTCACGCCGACCCCGACCAATAACCCGCCGGCGACCAATGCGCCGTGGCTGACGGGAACGGTCAAGTCAACCGTCTGCCCGCTGATGGCCACATACAGGATCGGAGCAATGACAGCACCGGCAAGAAAACTGGCGCGCCATTTCCAGTCTTCGGGAAGTGGCGGGATAATCCCTGCAACTATACCGGTCATTCCGGCAACCCTGCCGATGGAAAACATCAGTAGAACAACAGAAATTCCGATCAGAATGCCGCCTAAAGTAGCAGAAAATGGAGAAAATTCTGTCATATTGAAAATTCCTGCATTATACATATAATTCACGTGCAAGTTGAGTTCTTTACTGCTATTATTACAATATTCAACTTGAATGAGTCGTTTTTATTTTAATTAGTGATTTCTAATATAACAAGCCATGGATACTATTGTCTTAGAAAATAACGTGTCGGAAGCATCTAAATTGCTGTCCGCAATGTCCAATTCCCATCGCCTGATGGTGCTTTGTAAACTTCTCGATGGGGAAATGAGCGTGACAACGCTCGCCGATTCCGTCGGGCTGAGCCAATCAGCGCTTTCCCAGCATCTTGCCAAGTTGAGGGAACGTAATCTGGTTGCAACCCGACGGGAAGCTCAGACGATCTATTACAGCCTGGCCAGCAAGGATGTCAGCGCCGTATTATTGACCCTGTACAAGCTATATCGTGGCGATTGATCCATTTGCCTCACACCAGGGCTGGTGTTGAACATATCCTTTCATGCTACCATATAACGAGGTGCGGAGTGCCAGACGGGCTCCGCGATAAAGTTGCTGATGGTTGTGGTCATGCTTTTGGCCGCAGCGCTTATGGACTTTTGAAAGGAAGTGCAATGCCGCGTTTCGCCGGTTTTTCCAGCCCGCATTTATTGGGGTTTGACGAAATAGAACGCGTATTGGATCGCGTATCAAAGTCGGCCAATGATGGCTATCCACCCTACAACATCGAACGTCTCCGAAATGACAAGGGATCGGTTGAATCCTTGCGCATAACCCTCGCTGTGGCAGGATTTAGCGATGATGACCTTGATATCACCATCGAAAAGAACCAACTAACCATTAGAGGCCAGCAAGACGATGATTCTGAACGCGAATTTCTCCATAGGGGAATCGCGGCAAGACAGTTTCAGAAGTCATTTGTCCTGGCAGAAGGCATGGAAATTTCCAGCGCAGAACTGGAAAATGGCTTGTTGTCTATCAACTTGACCCGTGACGAGCCGGAACCTGTCATTCGCAAGATAAAGATCTCTCCAAAGGCCTGATCGGCTTTGGACAATAACGGCGCCAATCTCGGACCGAAGGAGTAGAGTATGTATAATCCAGCAAATCCCCCGGAAATAACCCAGGCGGACCTTGCCAATATCGGATCAGGCCACATCGCCTATCTGCGTCAGATTACCGGTAAGGAGATTTCCGAAGCATTTCCAAATGCAATGCAGATCCCGCCGGAAGCCAAGGTCTGGGCGTTGTTCGGTGCAGATGGAACGCCATTGGCATTGGCAGATGACCAGGGATCGGCGATTTCCAGCGCCTTTGACAATAATCTCGTCCCGGTCGCGGTCCATTAAATCAATCTCTTATTTACTGAGCTGATCTGCAGGAATTTTTTGATCATTCCAGCAGGACGGGAAGGTTTTGGTTTTAAGGAATGTTCGGTCGTGTCGCTAGGCTGCGTTTGATGCTGGTGTATCGGTCAACAGCGAGTAAATGGCATCGGATTCATAGGTCTCGCGCAATTTCTCGACCGTATCTGTCTCACGCATGACCCTGGCAATGCGGGCCAGTGCTTTCAGATGATCGGCTCCTGATCCTTCCGGCGCCAATAGCAGAAAAATTATATCGACCGGCTCGTCATCGAGCGATTCAAAATCGATAGGCTTTTCAAGCCGCGCAAAAATACCGGTGATTTTGGCCAAGCCCGGCAATTTCCCGTGCGGAATGGCTATCCCGCTGCCTACCCCTGTGGAGCCAAGGCGCTCTCGTTGCAGCAATGTATCAAAAATCTGCCGTGCGGCGATGCCTGTCCGGATTTCGGCCCGCTCCGACAAATCCTGCAGCAATTGCCGCTTGGAGCTTGTCCGCATTGTCGGATAAATGTCATCTGGCGTTAGCAAATCACCAAGATCCATTTTTCTTCCCTTCTGATAGCGGCCTCAAACCGCCCCTGAACCTGCCTGACACAAATTGCTGTCAGCTAGCCTGATTCGGATCGATCCACCCGATGTGGCCGTCCGCGCGACGATATACGATATTGGTGTTACCACTAGCGGCATTGGTGAAAACGACCACCGGACTGTCTGTCAAATCCAGCTGCATCACAGCCTGGGCGACAGTCTGGGTAAGGACCGTTTTCGAACTCTCTGCAACGATTGCCGGGACAAAGTCTTCGGCCACTTCATCCTCTGCATCCGGAGCCTCCATCACGGTGTAACTGGCTTCTATCTGCGATCTTGCCGCTGCCCCGGCGTGATGATCCTTCAAACGGCGCTTATATCTGCGAAGCCGCTTCTCGATACGCGCGGCAGCATCGTCAAAGCAGGCTGTTGCATCATGCCCGCGCGCAGTTGCCTGCAGGACAACTCCGGTGTCCAGATGGACAGTACAATCACATTCAAATGCATTATTGGCCTTTTCGAGGGTTATTTGGCCGGAATAGCCACCCGAAAAGTACTTCGTGACAGATTCATCTATCCGGTCTTCAATGCGTTGGCTTAGAGATTCGCCAACATTCATATGCTTGCCGGAGATTCGTAGGCTCATGTCCGATTAATACTCCTGAAGCGGCCTGCGCCACAACCCCAAATACCCAAGATCTCTGTTGTCCTGCGGTAATTTTGCGCGCTAAATCGTACCGTTTATCCTCGCGCCCGCAAGGTCAACGCCTCAATTGAGCTTGTCCCCGCTATCCTCTGAATTCGAATTTTTCAGTTGCGGAGGGACGGGGGCTTCTAGGTCCCCGTGACAGGAATGTCAAGGTTTTCGGGTCATGAAAATTGGCGTATTTAGGCCATCAACCCACGCTTCTCCCGCCTTCTTTGTACCGAAGAGGGAATATTGAGCGATTCACGATATTTAGCGACGGTCCTGCGGGCAATATCGATCCCGCTCGAGCGCAGCATCTTGACGATTACATCGTCAGAAAGGATTTTTTCGGGCTGCTCGGCATCAACTAATTGCCGAATCCGGTGGCGAACTGCTTCGGCCGAATGAGCCTCTTCCCCCTCGGTGGCGGCAATTGAGGCAGTGAAAAAATATTTTAGTTCAAACAGACCCCGGTCGGTCATCATGTATTTGTTCGAAGTAACCCGGCTGACGGTTGATTCGTGCATCTTGATCGCATCAGCAACCATTTTCAGGTTCAACGGCTTCAGGTGTTCCACCCCATAAGCCAGAAACATGTCTTGCTGCTTCACAATCTCACTTGCCACCTTGAGAATGGTTTGCGCGCGCTGATCCAGGCTCTTGACCAGCCAATTGGCTGACTGCAGGCAATCCATCATGAAGGTCTTCTCGGTCTCTCCCTGGCAAGTCTTTGTTATTTTTGAATAATAATCCCGATTTACCAATACCTTCGGCAGGGTTTCAGGGTTGAGTTCGACCTGCCAGCCACCGTCCGCGCCTTGCTTCACGAAGATGTCCGCAATTGCCGGCTGGACCGGGCTGGGATTAAATCGCCTGCCGGGCCGTGGCTCCAATTCCCGTATTTCATGCACCATGTCGGCAATATCGTCCCGGTCAACGCCGCAAATACGGCATAAAAGGGTAAAATCCCGTTTCGCCAGAACATCGAGATTTTGCGTCAAAACCTGCATTGGCGGGTCGAAGCGGTCCTTCTCCTTGAGCTGGATCGCCAGACATTCCTCCAGATCCCGCGCTGCGACGCCGGACGGTTCGAAGGATTGAACCTTGCCTAACACCGTGTTGACAAGCACAACATCAGCGCCAAGCGTGGTGGCAAGCTCTTCGATTGGCCGCCGCAAATAGCCATCATCGTCCAGGGATTCGATGATTTCGCGGGCTATCAGCAATTCGGCCGGATCACGAATGGCAAGCGGCAATTGCTCCAGCAAATGATCGCGCAAGGTCGGCTCAATAGCGCAATATTCTTCGAGGTTGGGCCCCGCATCCTCAAGGCTTAGTGTCTGGCTTGAAGTCTGCCAGGGGTCGGAATTTTGCAAGATTTCACCGCTAGGCGGTTGTCCTGCAATGTCCGGCTCGAACTCATTTTCAAGCGAGGTGCCGAGTTTTTCCTCGACCGCAGCCGTGCTGGTCTCAAGTTCTGCACCTAACCATTCGCCGTCATCAGCCGTATTGGTGATGTCAGCTTCTGATTCGGTGTTTTCTTGCCGATTTTCATCGTTATTGAGGTTCAGTCCCGGATTCTCGCCCGATTCATCCAGACTAAGGAGCGGATTTCTTTCCACCTCGCGGTCGACATAGGTTGCAAGCTCGAGGCTGGAGAACTGAAGCAGACGGATAGACTGCATCAGCTGGGGGGTCATCACCAGCGATTGCGACTGCCGGAATTGCAGTTTGGCAGTAAGCGCCATCCCTTTGCCTCTGTTTATGGTTTTACCAGCAAATTTTCATGAAAAAATGCGAACTGGCTTGTTTCTTGCTAGCCTATATAACAGCTGTCGGTTCTTAAAGTGTAAATTGTTCGCCCAGATATGTGCGCCTTACGTCAGGATTTTGTACAATTTCCTGTGGACGCCCATGCGTCAAAACGCGCCCATTGGCAATAATATAGGCTCGATCGATCAAACCCAGTGTTTCGCGAACATTGTGGTCGGTGATCAAAACGCCAATCCCTCTTCTGGTCAGATGCCGGACCAATTGCTGAATGTCGCCCACTGCAATCGGGTCAATACCGGCAAAAGGCTCATCCAGAAGGACAAAGGAAGGTTTGGTGGCCAGCGCCCTGGCAATCTCGCATCTTCTTCTTTCGCCGCCCGACAGCGAAATGGAAGGGGATTTTCTCAAATGGGCGATCGAAAACTCTTCAAGCAGCGAATCCAGCTCGCGTTCGCGGGTCGCGGCATCCGGTTCAACCACCTCCAGAACGGCGCGAATATTGTTTTCAACGTTCAATCCACGAAAAATCGAAGCTTCCTGCGGCAAATATCCGATACCAAGCCTGGCTCGGCGATACATTGGCGTTCCGCTGATATCGTGTCCGTCAAGCTCGATACGACCCACATCCGGCTGAACAAGACCGGTAATCATGTAAAAACAAGTGGTCTTTCCCGCGCCGTTCGGACCCAACAGGCCTACTGCTTCACCACGGCGCACACCAAGCGAAACGCCACGCACAACCGGTCTTCCCTTGTAGCTTTTCTGCAGCCCGGTTACGGCCAGAACCCCTTCTCTGCCAGGCCTTGGCCCCGCGGCGGCACCATTTACCGCCGGCCTGCCACGCAGAAAGGCAGTTGCCTTTCCCGCCAGACCATCTTTCGCCGCAGATTTTGCCGTCGGCGCGGATTTTGCCTTTGCATGTCGATTTGCCGCTGGCGGATTCCCCCCAGCCGGCCTGACAGGCGCAGCTTGGGTGTTGGCGCTTGATTGAACTGCAGGCGCGCGACCCTGGCCGGGATTTGGGTTGCCGGCCTGTTCCACGCGTCTTTGAACGGTCTTCGGCCGTAACTGCGGGCCCGGCTTGGGCCTTGCCTTGCGGTTTTTCGGAAATATCGACGTCAGATCGTGGCGCAATCCTGCCATGGCCAGTCGTAGCTTGTACCACAGGCTTGGCGAGGAACGATTGGACGGTTGTCTCCGTTTCCGATTGGGTTCAGGTGCTTTCAATATCGCGCCAGATTTTGCATTGCTGATTAATTCGAAGGTGCACGGTCAATTAGTACTTTGACGCGTCCGCCTTTCCCGGCGCAAGGTTCTACACCAATATCATTTGTTTTCATATTCACTGTTACCAGGCAACCGGTAATAATATTCGTACCCTGGCTAACCGAAACGTCGCCATCAAGCGTTGCCATTTGGGTTTCCATGTTAACGACGGCACGATTTGCAGATGCAAACTGATCGTTCGAGCGGACGGCTACCTTCCCGGTTGCTTCGATCCGAAGCACATTCCCACCGGGGCCGGCATTACCTTGTGCATCTTTACCGTAATAGACGAGCAATTTGGAGGTCTTCATGAAAGTCGAGCCCTGGACCACCTCGACATTGCCGCTGAACACCGCAGTTCCCTTTTGATCGGCAACCTCCAGCCGGTCTGCCTGAATCTGGATCGGTTCGCCGGAATTGCGCATGCCGTCAAAGGCACCGCCAAGGTTCTGGGCCAATGCAGGTCCGGTCATCGTAAACGATGAAACCGCAACACAAACTGCTATGAACTGGCCTGCACGCATCATTGTGTCCTGTTTGTGGATTGATCGACGGTACCCAATAGTCCGCCACCATCCTGTTCATTAAATGGCAATATGGTCATCCTGACCCGATTTTCAAAAATAATCATTTTACCATTGTCTTCGACTGTCAACTTGTCCGATTTGACATTTGCGCGACCGGTATCGACCTCAACCGGGCTGTTTGTTTCCATCCTGCCGGTCTCGATATCGATTTGGGCATCCATCATGCGGATTTTCATGCCGTCATCCGTATCAACCGCAATATTGCCGCCCAATTCCAACGTCTTTGCAGCAGCATCATACACACCGGTTCCAGCAGAAATACTTGCCGATTGTTCATCATTGAGCGGAAGTTTGGCCTGGATCTCTTCAAGCGAAATCCGGTCAGGCCTCGCAGTATTTTGGACTGCACGGGTGGCCGTCATGGAATAGGGCCGATTATTGGAATCGGTACCATTCAACTCCGGACTGTCCATCACGAGCTTGCCATCCTCAAGCCGGAGCTGACCAAGATCAACTGAAGGCAGATTTCCGCCTGAGAAAAATAATGAACCTAAGATGATGACGATCGCCACGACACCAATCACGGGCAGCATTCGCTTCATTAATTGCACACGGTTCGAGTGCTTTCTTGCCCGTTCAAATTCTGCAGCTGCCCTCCCGCTGCTCGCTTGCATCGGTCCTTGGGGAGGCGTCCCAGCTCCAGGACGGACCGTTTGCGCCGCAGCCGTCCTTCCTTGCTGACCGAGAACCTGGCTTGCTACAGGCCGAGCGCCGTTATCCTGCCCGGAAGCAGATGGAGATCCTGCATCTGGGCTTGAAACGGGTGGCACTGCCCGTTGCTGATATGGGTTTTGCGCACTCACGGTCTGGAAACAATCCTGACGGTTATGATCTTCGGCGATCCGGTACTACCTTCTGGTACCGTTACAGCCGGTTAGATTTTGTTGCTTTTACGGCAATTCCTTCATTGACATCAAATCAATTCATCGAATTGCAGTTCCACACGGGATCGCCGGTGATGCCGGCTTTCCAATACACACGCCTAGCTATGGGCAAAAATGTCGGTTTCCGGCCAACCATCCAGGTCGAGTTTGGCCCGCCATGGCAGAAATTCAAACGCAGCCTGTGCAAGATCACTTCGCTCTTCACGCTTGAGCATGTCGTCAAGCTTGTCCTTCAATTCATGAAGATACAGGACATCTGAAGCCGCATATTCAAGCTGCGCCTGGCTCAGGCTTTCAGCTGCCCAATCCGAGCTTTGCTGCTGCTTGGATATGTCAATTCCCAGCAATTCCTTCGCCAGATCCTTCAAGCCATGCCGGTCGGTATAGGTGCGCACCAGCCGTGAGGCGATTTTCGTGCAGTAGACCGGTTCAGCCATTACCCCGAACGCCTGGAACAGGACAGCCAGATCAAACCTGCCGAAATGGAATATCTTTGTCACCTTCGGGCTACCCAGCAGGCGCTCGATATTCGGAGCGTGATCCTGCCCGCGGCCAATCTGCACAACATCAGCGCTGCCATCTCCAGGAGAGAGCTGCACGACACAAAGCCGGTCGCGTCCCGGAACAAGACCCAGGGTCTCCGTATCAATTGCGACGCTATCTCCATAAAGATCCAGGTCTGGAAGATCGCCCTGGTGAAATCTAATCGTCATGCTTCATCCCGAAATATTGCTGTGAACCCGTATTTCCGGCGGTTGGCTGTCTTCGTCCGCATTTATTCAATCCCACCATCTCGCCAGACCTTCTGGCCGAGTTTTAAGCGTAGTGCAAGGTTCCAGACAGTGCGTTTCCGTTCAATGATTCGCAGTTGGCCAATTATCCATACCGAAACGCAACCATACGGTTAATTTTGTCCAGACCCACGAATTATTTGTGCTGCGGCAATTTTCCAATGCTCTGCGGACTGTCATTTCGCTGTAGAACACGCTATTGCGACTGCAAATCGACACGCCAATCAATTTGAGCCGAAAATGAAATACCTCGTTACGGGAACTGCCGGATTTATTGGATATCACACGGCAAAACTGCTTGTCAGCCGCGGCGATGAGGTAGTCGGGTTCGACGTGATCAATGATTATTATGATGTTGACCTGAAATATGCGCGGCTGCGTGAGTTGGATCTGGTGTCTTCCGGGCATAATGTTCGCCATCAATTCATCAAGGCAGACTTGGCCGACCGCAGTGCCGTCGAAGCTTGTTTTTCTGATCACAAGTTTGATCGCGTCATTCACCTGGCAGCGCAGGCAGGCGTTCGTTATTCCATTGAAAATCCCGCAGCCTATGTCCATTCGAACATTACCGGTTTTACCAATATTCTCGAGGCTTGCCGCGAAGCTGAAATTCCCCATCTGACCTATGCTTCCACGTCAAGCATCTATGGCCTGAACACCACCATGCCCTATTCGGAGCATAACGGCGCGAACCATCCCCTGCAGTTTTATGCGGCAACAAAGCGCTCAAACGAATTGATGGCGCATGCCTACAGCAACCTGTTTGACCTTCCGACAACCGGCTTGAGATTTTTCACGGTCTACGGCCCATGGGGCAGGCCGGATATGGCGCCCATCCTGTTTTTGCGCAACATATTGGAAGGCCAGCCGATCAAGGTGTTCAACCACGGAAATCACCGGCGAGATTTCACTTATATCGACGATATCGCCAAGGGGGTCGTCCTCGCAGCAGATGATATCGCCGCACCCAATCCCGATTTCGACCCGGCAAATCCTGACCCGCAATCCTCGTCGGTTCCCTGGCGGTTGTTCAATATCGGAAATAGCGATCCGATCAATCTGATGGATTTCATTGCAGCGATCGAAAATGCCGTGGACCGCAAGGCAATAATGGAGATGCTGCCACTCCAGCCGGGCGATGTGCCCGATACGTTTTCGGATTCCAGCGAACTGGAAAAGGCAACCGGCTTTAGGCCTTCGACCTCAATCACCGAAGGCGTAAACAAGCTGGTCGAGTGGTACCGATCCTATCATCAGGTCTGAAGCCTGGTGGAAAAAATGGACAAATCGATCGTCATAGCCATGTCGATTTGCACTTGCCGGCCGGTTTTTGCGCAATAAACGGGAAAAATCGCCACACTAGACGATTTGCTAGTTGATATCGGGGCGTATTTCAATTTCACTCTCGCAAGGCTGGTTTGGTGCAAATGCCGATGACCAGCCATCCATCCGCTGAACCGAGCAGATGGAAATGAGGGAGGAACATGCTGATATGCCCGCTGAAGGCACAATTGCGCCTGAACAGCCGGAGACTTTTCCGCAATATCTGTTGCTGAACGCAAGACGCTTTGCCGATCGGCCGGCAATGCGCCACAAGGATTATGGCATCTGGCAAAGCTGGACCTGGGCAGAGCTTCTGGAAGAGATACGCATTTTTTCGATGGGTCTGGCGGCGCTTGGCCTAAAGCGCGGAGACAAGATCGCAATTGTCGGTCAGAACCGGCCTCGCCTTTATTGGACATTCTGTGCCGTTCAGGCACTGGGCGCCATTCCGGTTCCGGTTTATGCAGATTCGGTTGCCGAGGAGATGGTCTATGTCCTCGATCACGCCGAAGTGGTCATGGCGATCGTGCAGGACCAGGAGCAGGTCGACAAGGTGCTTTCGATTGCCGACCAGCTTCCCGCGCTGAAGAAAGTCATCTACGACGAAACCCGCGGTCTGAAGGATTATGATCACACGAACCTGCATTCCATAGACGATGTGCAGGAACTGGGCGCTGAGGAGCTAAAGAAGTCCGGTGATGAAAAATGGCTTGAATCGATTTCGAAAGGCGACGGCAACGACCTTTCGGTAATCCTGTATACATCAGGCACGACCGGCAAACCCAAGGGCGTCATGCTCTCATTCCATAACCTGACCGTCTCCGCGATCAATGCCAACGAATTCGATCACCTCGACGAAACAGAATCGGTCCTTGCCTATCTTCCGCTTGCCTGGGTCGGCGACCATGTCTTCACCTATGCCCAGGCCTATATCGCCGGCTATTGCGTCTGCTGCCCGGAAAGCATGGAAACGACCGACGCCGATCGCCGTGAGATCGCGCCAACCTATTTCTTTGCTCCGCCTCGGGTGTTTGAAGTCCTGCTGACCGCTGTAATGGTTCGAATGGAAGATGCCGGCAAAGCCAAGGTGGCCATGTTCCATTATTTCATGGATGTCGCCCGCAAAGTGGGCGAACCGATCTTGAACGGGGATTCGGTGCCGTTTGGTGATCGTATCAAATACTGGCTGGGCGAATTCCTGGTATACGGCCCGCTGAAAAACCGCATGGGCCTGACCAAGATGAAGGTCGGCTATACTGCCGGCGAGGCCATTGGCCCGGAGATTTTCAGGTTCTATCGCTCACTCGGCATCAACCTGAAGCAGCTTTACGGTCAGACCGAAGCGAGTGTCTATATTTCTGCCCAGCCCGACGGGGAAATCCGCGCCGATACGGTCGGCAGGCCGTCACCCGATGTCGAGATCAAGATCCATGACAATGGCGAGGTTATGTATCGCTCCCCGGGCGTGTTCCTGGGCTATTACAAAAATGACGAGGCGACCGGCAAGACCAAGACAAAGGACAATTGGGTCCACACCGGTGATGCCGGTTTTTTCGACAATGATGGACACCTGAAGATCATCGACCGCGCCAAGGATGTCGGCAAACTTGATGACGGTAGTCTTTTTGCGCCGAAATATATCGAGAACAAGCTCAAATTCTTTCCCAATATTCAGGAAGTTGTTGCCTTTGGTGACGAGCGGGAATTTTGCGCGGTCATCATCAATATCGATCTTACATCTGTCGGCAACTGGGCCGAGCGCAACAATGTCTCCTATGCCAGCTATCAGGAACTGGCGGCCCATCCACGCGTCTATGAAATGATCGCCGAACATGTTGACCAAGTGAACCACGATCTGGCTGGCGAGGAACTCATGGCTGGTTCGCAGATCCGCAGGTTCCTGGTCCTGCACAAAGAACTGGACGCCGATGACGGCGAATTGACTCGCACGCTCAAGATACGCCGGTCCTTCATTGCAGAGCGTTATGCACCCCTGATCGAGGCGCTCTATGACGGTTCGACCGAAAAATTCGTCGAAACCGAAGTCACCTTCGAAGATGGGCGCAAGGGGTCCATTTCGGCTAACGTTCTTATCCGAGACATGCCACTGGTTCCGGCCAAAAAGCCTGTTCTGGAGGCTGCACAATGAACGCACCCATCCGTCCAGATACCCAACTTCACACGCGCGCCGATGACGGGATTGCCACCGGTGATGATTTGCTCGTCACCGAGAACATCTCGCTCTCCTTTGGCGGCGTAAGGGCCATTGCCGACATTTCGTTTGATGTAAAAAAGGGCGAAATACGCGCAATCATCGGGCCCAATGGCGCCGGTAAGACTTCCATGCTGAACGTCATCAACGGGTTCTATCACCCCCAGCAGGGCACGATTACCTTCCGCGGTAACAAGCGCAGACGCATGCGCCCGCACGAGGCGGCAAATCAGGGCATCGCCCGGACCTTCCAAAACATTGCCTTGTTTGGTGGCATGAGCACGCTCGACAATCTGATGACCGGACGCATTACCCTGATGAAGCGGAACATGCTCTGGCATGCGGCTTGGTTCGGGCCGGCCCAGCGAGAGGAGATCGAACATCGCGAGGCGGTTGAGCAGATCATCGACTTTCTAGAGATTGAGCATATCCGCAAGACCCCGGTTGGACGGTTGCCCTATGGCTTGCAGAAACGAGTCGAACTTGGACGCGCACTCGCCGCCGAACCGGCGCTTCTGCTGCTCGATGAACCAATGGCGGGCATGAACCTGGAAGAAAAAGAGGATATGAGCCGCTTCATCCTCGACGTGAATCAGCAATACGGCACCACGATCGCCTTGATCGAACACGATATGGGCGTGGTCATGGATCTATCAGACCGCGTGGTCGTGCTCGATTATGGCCGCAAGATCGGCGATGGCACGCCCGATGAGGTGAGAAACAATCAGGATGTGATCGACGCCTATCTGGGTGTCCCGCATGAGGACGCATGATGAAATCAGGAGCTAGAGATTGAGCCCGGCATTTCTAAATCTGATCGAGACCACCCTTAACGGCTTGATGGCCGGCGTGATGTATTCCCTGGTCGCGCTCGGATTCGTCCTGATTTTCAAGGCATCGGGCATATTCAATTTCGCACAAGGCGTCATGGCACTCTTTGCAGCCCTGACCCTGGTCGGTTTCCAAACCGGTCAGGTCCCGTTTGCGCATCTGATCAATGCGATATTTGGGACCGATCTACACCATTGGGGCCCGGGCGTCCCGACTTTCCTGGCCATATTGATGGCGATGGCCGTCATGGTGTTGATGGCATTCCTGATAGAAAGACTGGTCCTCAAACACCTGGTCAATCAGGAACCGATCATCCTGTTCATGGCAACCATTGGCCTTGCCTATTTCCTCGAAGGCATGGGTGACTTGATGTGGGGTGCAGACATCAAGCCGATGAATGTTGGCCTGCCGTCGGGAGGCTCTTTCTGGTGGGAGGATGTAACGCGAGAATGGGCCAGCGAGGGCAGCGAATACTACGGCATGTATATCGATACACTGGATGTCACCGCCGCGCTGATTGCCATCGCGCTTGTCTCGATATTGACCATTTTTTCGCAATATACAGCCACCGGGCGCGCCTTGCGTGCGGTCGCTGACGATCACCAAGCAGCACTGTCGGTCGGCATCTCGCTGCGCACCATATGGGTCATAGTCTGGTCGATAGCTGGCTTCGTCGCGCTGGTGGCAGGCATCATGTGGGGCGCTAAATCCGGCGTACAGTTTTCGCTCTCCCTGATTGCCCTGAAGGCGTTGCCGGTTCTGATCCTGGGTGGCTTTACTTCGATTCCAGGCGCGATTGTCGGCGGGTTGATCATCGGTGTCGGGGAGAAGCTTGCTGAAGCCTATATCGGCCCGCTGGTCGGCGGCGCGATCGAAAACTGGTTTGCCTACATGCTGGCGCTTGCGTTCCTGCTGTTCAGGCCTCAGGGCCTGTTTGGCGAACGCATAATCGAGAGGATATGATCAGATGCTTTATCGCGAAGCCGGCGATTTCAAGACCGACTACAGGTCAGATCAGCAGACCTTTCCGATCAAATCTGAGCGCTACCTGTTTTGGGCGACCATGATCGTCGCATTCTGCATCGTACCGTTTTTCATCAATTCCTATTGGGAAAAATCGGTGCTCGTTCCGCTGCTCGTATGGTCGCTGATTGCGCTCGGTTTGAATATTCTGACCGGCTATTGTGGCCAGGTTTCGCTCGGCACCGGCGGATTCATGGCGGTCGGTGCATTCGCCTGCTACAAGCTGATGACGGCCTTTCCGGATCTCAATATCTTCTTCGTGGTGATATTATCCGGCGTGGTAACCGCCTTGGTCGGCATGCTGTTCGGATTGCCGTCCCTTCGCATCAAGGGGTTTTACCTGGCGGTGGCCACCCTGGCGGCCCAGTTTTTCCTCATCTGGGTATTCAACAAGTTTGACTGGTTTTACAACTACTCGCCATCCGGCCAGATTACCGCCCCGCCGCGCGATATTTTCGGTATTACCGTCACCGGCCCGAACGCGCCTCCCTGGGCAACCTATCTGTTCTGTCTCACCATATTGTTCATTTTTGCCTGGGTGGCTCGAAACCTGACGCGAGGAAGGGTCGGCCGATCCTGGATGGCCATCCGCGACATGGACATCGCCGCTGAAATCATCGGCGTCGAACCGCTCAGGACCAAACTGTCTGCCTTTGCCGTATCGTCATTCTACATTGGCGTTGGCGGCGCCCTGTTTTTCTCGGTCTATCTGGGGGCAGCCGAAGTGACTGAAGCCTTTGGCATCGACAAGTCGTTCCTGGCGCTGTTCATGGTCATCATCGGTGGTCTGGGTTCGATTCTCGGCTCGTTCCTGGGCGCTGCATTTCTGATTTTGATGCCGGTTCTTTTGAAAAACATATTTGTGGGTACGCTGGGCTGGCCGACAGATGTTGCCGCCCACATTCAGATCATGTTGATTGGTGGTCTGATTGTCCTTTTTCTTATTGTCGAACCGCATGGGCTGGCACAGCTCTGGCGTTTGACAAAAGAGAAATTGCGTCTCTGGCCCTTCCCTTATTGACGGGCTTCAGCGCACAAACCCAAGAGGGAAATGTCGAAAACTGGAGGAAAACGACATGAAACTAACAAAAATTGCCATGGTTGCTGCGGTAGCTGCGGTGATGGGCGCAGGACCGGCCTTGGCCGATCTGGTATTCCCGTCGCTTAGCTATCGCACCGGACCTTACGGCCCGAACGGAATTCCGTTCGCGGACGGCTACGCCGATTACTTCACCCTGATCAACGAGCGTGATGGTGGAATTGGCGGCGTCAAGGCCCGTGTCATCGAATGCGAGACAGCTTATAACACCGAGAAAGGTGTCGAATGCTATGAGTCGACCAAGGGTGAGGGCGCGTTGATTTATCAGCCGCTTTCGACAGGCATCACCTATCAGCTAATCCCGAAGGCAACCGCTGATGGTATTCCGGTCCACTCCATGGGCTATGGCCGTACATCGGCTGCCAACGGCAAGGTGTTTGAGTGGATCTTCAACTATCCGGGTACCTATTGGGACGCCGCATCGATCATCGTCAAGCACATCATCGATCAGGAAGGGGGCGACGTTAACGGCAAGAAGATCGCACTCGTCTATCACAACTCCGCCTATGGCAAGGAGCCGATCCGCACGCTTGAGGAACTGTCGAAGAAGCATGGCTTTGAACTCAGCCTGATCCCGGTCGATCATCCCGGCCAGGAACAGAAATCGCAATGGCTGCAAATCCGCCGCGATCGCCCTGACTATGTCATGATGTGGGGCTGGGGCGTGATGAACCAGGTGGCTATTCAGGAAGCGGCAAATATCCGTTTCCCGATGGATAAATTCATCGGTGTCTGGTGGTCGGCTTCCGAAAATGATGTTCTGCCTGCCGGTGACGGCGCAGACGGTTACAAGGCCATAGCCTTCCATGGTGTTGGCGGCGATTTCCCGATCTATGATGATCTGAAGAAATATGTCTTCGACGCTGGAAAGGCCGCAGGCGATGGCT
>JANQQM010000145.1 GCA_028289365.1 Salaquimonas sp.
CCACCTTGCCGACGACACTTTTTGCGTCGGGAGGGTTTTCCTCGAGCCACTGATTAAGCGTTTCGCTGACCACGTTCTCGACAACCGGCCGGACTTCGGAGGAAACTAGTTTGTCCTTGGTCTGGGATGAAAACTTGGGATCGGGCACCTTGACCGAGAGAACAGCCGTCAAGCCTTCGCGGCAATCATCGCCGGTCAGGGAGACTTTTTCCTTTTTCAGGATGCCGGAACTCTCTGCATAGCCGGTGACCTGGCGGGTGAGCGCGCCGCGAAAACCGGCCAGATGCGTACCGCCATCGCGTTGCGGGATGTTGTTGGTGAAGCACAGCACGTTTTCGTGGTAGGAATCGTTCCACCACAGCGCCACTTCGACGGTAATCCCGTCCTTTTCCGCAAGCAGGCTGATCGGATTTTCAATCAGCGGATTGCGGGTTCGGTCGAGATACCGGACAAAGGCTTCCAAACCGCCCTCATACATGAGCTCTTCGGACTTGACTTCTACGCCGCGACGATCGGTCAGGACGATCCTCACCCCGGAATTCAGAAAGGCAAGCTCGCGCAGCCGATGCTCAAGGGTGTGGTAGTCAAATTCGGTCATGGAAAAGGTTTCGGGAGACGGCAGGAAGGTGACCTCGGTGCCGTTGCGCCCGTCCCAATCCCCAGTCACTTCCAAGGTTCCGTCGGCTATGCCGTCGGAGAAACTCATTTCATGAATCTTGCCGTCCTGCTTGATGATCAGCTTTAGCCAGACCGACAGCGCATTGACCACCGAAACGCCAACACCATGCAGACCACCGGAAACCTTGTAGGAGTTCTGGTCGAATTTTCCACCTGCATGCAATTGGGTCATGATGACCTCGGCCGCGGAGATGCCTTCATCTGAGTGAATGCCGGTCGGAATGCCCCGGCCATTGTCGGTAACCGTGCAGGAACCGTCGGCGTTCAAGGTGACGGTAACGAGATCGGCATGGCCTGCCAGCGCCTCATCAATGGCATTATCGACGACCTCATAGACCATGTGATGCAGGCCGGATCCGTCATCGGTATCGCCAATATACATTCCGGGGCGCTTGCGAACCGCGTCAAGCCCCTTGAGAACCTTAATGGAATCAGCACCATAGGCCATATCGGCCGGATTTGTTTCTGTCATGTTTTGTTCCGGAAAATCGCCATTCATTCCAGGCGCTCGGCATCAGGCCGATTCGTGCTTCTATCTGTGTGTAATATAAGGCTTTTTGCGCCGGAAACCAAATCCTGAAGCGATGTTTTGCAAATTTGCCGGGATTCGAAGAAAGACACTCTGAAATGCGATGTCATAATAGCGTTTGTTATATGGTGGCCCGTGCGTCGATCGCGGGCCCTTGATCTCGTGGAAATGGCGGCAAGTTGATTGGATTTTACTGCATATGAACGGTTGTTGGGTTATGTAGGGGCGTGCAAAAATCTGACTGGAACCGATTCCCAAACCTAATCTAGTGGATCCATTTTTGTCGAAGTTTCAAGAAATAGCCGACAGCTTCCTGAAAACCCCCGATTTGTCCGGCTTGCCGCCGCGTGTTCGTGATGCGATACGCCGCCGTGAATGGGCAAACGAAATCCTGTTGCGTGCGATACAGCTGATCATCATCTCGATTTTCTGTTTCATCTACACGATATCGCCCAAGACCAGCCCCGAGGGGATTTTCACGCCTGCTCCTTACGTGCTGGCGACCTATTTTGTGCTTTCGGTCATCGGCCTGATCTGGGGGATGCTGCGCGAGCCGCCCGACTGGTCGATTTACATCTCGATCATGTTCGACTTCTGCCTGCTTTACGGGCTGATGATCAGTTTTCACATTCAGTACGACCAGCCTGCCTCCTTCATCCTGAAAGCGCCGGCGCTGCTGTATGTTTTCATCTTCATTGCCATTCGGGCCCTCCGGTTTAATCCGAAATATGTAATCACGGCAGGCACCGTGGCGATTGTCGGCTGGGCAGCGGTCATCTACTATGTCACCAGGATTGATCCCGGCGACAACATGTTGACCCGGTCCTATGTCGAGTATCTGACCGCCAACCGTATCCTGATTGGCGCGGAAATCGACAAGATATTGTCCATCGCCTTTGTCACCATCATCCTTGCAGTTTCGGTCAATGGTTCAAGCAATTTGCTGGCAACGGCCATTGCCGAGCAATCGGCTGCCGATAACTTGTCTCGGTTCTTCGATACCAGTATCGCGAAGGATATCCGCTCAGACCGGTTGATGCTGGGTGCCGGAGAGGGTGAGCGCCGCAAGGTGACCATCTTCAATGTCGATATTCGAGGATTTTCCCAACTCTCCGTTCAGCTTGAACCTTCGCGGGTGATGAGCCTCTTGACCGCCTACCGGGCCAGGATCAACCCGATCATCCAGGCAAACGGCGGCGTTATCGACAAGTTCATGGGTGACGGCATCATGGCGATTTACGGCACCAACCCGCAGGAAGAAGACAATCAGATTGAGGTAGCGGCAATCCGGACGGCTGAGCAATTATTAGCTGATTTTGAAAATTGGCCGAAAGACAATCCCGATCTGGCCGATTTCGAATATCTGAGAATAGGCATCGGCATCGCTACCGGTGAAGTTTCCTGGGGAGCGATCGGGATCGGCGACCGGCTGGAAATGACGGTGATCGGCCCGGCGGTGAATCTTTCCGCAAAGCTGGAAAAACAAAACAAGGCATTGGGTTCGAACTGTCTGTGCGATCGTGTCACCTGGGACGCTGCGATCGAGCAGGGATATGAAGGGCAGCTTGCCGGAAAAAATGTCACGACCAATGTGGAGGGGGTCAACGATCCGGTTGATTTGGCCATTTTGACCATGGGAGAGACGGCAGGCGAACCAATCCCGATGAACAAGATCCAGGAAATCAAGACAGTGTAGCGTGCGGCCTGCCGTATTTATCCAATTGCATCAAACGCCGGTGGAACCAAAACCGCCGGATCCGCGTTCGGAACTGCTGGGTTCGGCACGCTCGACGATCTTTGCCTGGTAGACCGGCGCAATCACCATTTGTGCGATGCGCATGCCGCGCTCGACCTGAAAGGGTTCATCGCCATGGTTGATAACGAGAACTTTCACCTCACCGCGATAATCGGCATCGATGGTGCCGGGGGAGTTCAGGCAGGTAATACCATGCTTGAAGGCAAGCCCTGACCTTGGACGCAGCTGACCTTCGAATCCGGCAGGGATCTCGAAAATCAGGCCGGTAGGAACCAGCACACGCCCACCAGGTTGAATTGAAATCGGATCGTGGCAGGCCGCGCGCAAATCCATTCCCGCAGCAAGGCTGCTTTCATATTCCGGTAAATCAAGATCCAGCGCATTTTCGAGGCGAACAATACCGACTTCAGGCATGGCGCCGATATTGGTGTCTTGTTGATGGGAATCATGTGACATTGCCGCCTGCCTGCCGAATTTCAGTTGTCGGCAATCACAAAACGTCTGAAAGGGCACATGTCAATTTGGAAGTGGAAATTAGTCTTGTCAGATGGCTTTTCTCGACAG
The DNA here is from genome assembly GCA_028289365.1 of Salaquimonas sp. Taxonomy (GTDB): domain Bacteria; phylum Pseudomonadota; class Alphaproteobacteria; order Rhizobiales; family Rhizobiaceae; genus BOKV01. Next base: position 3,528 of record JANQQM010000145.1, read on the forward strand.
TTTTCTTTCCAACCACTTCTCGATTTTGGAAATCAGCATGTCGGGCGAGACCGGCTTGGACAGGTAATCATCCATGCCTGCCTCAAGGCAAAGCTCCATGTCGCCCTTCAATGCATGTGCGGTGACGCCGATGATCGGCGTATGAATACCGGTACGTTTCTCGGATTCACGAATTGCCCGGGTTGCCTCAAGACCGTTGATCTTCGGCATGGATACATCGAGCAGGATGATGTCCGGATTTGCCTTGTGATAGCGCTCGATCGCCTCTTCTCCATCTGTGGCGGTGATGAAGGTCAGGTCGGTCGTGTGCAAGATCTGCGAGAGCACAATCCTGTTTACTTCATTGTCATCAGCAACCAGGACGTTCACGCCATCTTCGGGAAACTCGGCCGTCCGCGTCGACGCGGGCAATTGTGAATTGTCGGCAGCTTTCTCAGCCTCGATATCGAGCCGATGCATTTCGACGTCGGTTTCTGAGGTATCGCCCTCGGCGACATTCAGTTTTCCGATCATGCGCGCCGCGGCGATGGCTTTTTCGTCCATGGATTCGCCATCCTTGCGTCCAACCGAATCCTGCAATGCCTGGGTAAGGATATCCAAAAGCTGGGCCGAACGCGCCGGCTTGGTCAAATGGCCATTTATGCCGAGCGACGAAAATGCCCTGCCCTCGGCGGTCTGGTCGACGGATGTCAGCATGACAATGGGGGTCTGTTCCAACAGTGCATCGCTCCGGATGACTTTTGCAACTTCCTCTCCATTCATCTCGGGCATGTGGTAGTCGAGGATGACGCAGTCGACGGCCATGTCGTGGGAGATGGCGGCTTTGAGGATCTCGATTGCCTCGGCGCCGGAT
>JANQQM010000167.1 GCA_028289365.1 Salaquimonas sp.
AAGATCGCGGCAGGCGCAAGGACTTGAAGACGGCGACGAGACAAAACTACCCGGAGAAATCGATGCCCAAAGGGCCCGCGAAATCATGGAAGCAATTCGCGAGCGTCTTGCCAGGCCATCCTCACCGCTTATCGAGAAAAAATACCTCGAGCGTCTACTTGATGCCGAGTAGGCCGGAAGTCAGCACTTCATCCGAATTGGAACACTAATTCAAACTTCACCGGTAACCACGCCGACAAACGGCAATTCCCGGAAAGCATGGCCTGCATCCATGCCGTAACCGACGACAAACTTGTCCGGGCATTCAAACCCGACATAATCTGCATGTACCTGGGCACGCCGTTTCATGCCCTTGTTGAGAAGCGCAACAATGGCCACCTTGTTGGCACCCCGTTCCAGCATCAGATCCTGGGTGAACTTGAGCGTATTACCCGACTCCAGAATGTCATCGATCAGCAGGATGTCACGACCCCTCACGTCACTTTCGACATCCCTCAGGAGTTTCAGTTTTCCAGGTTCGGTACCGGCCCCATAACTGGAAACGGAAATAAACTCGACTTCCGGTGCCAGACCAGCAGCGTGAAGCGCCCGGATCAGATCCGCCGCAAAGACGAACGATCCCTTGAGAATTGATAAAACCAGAATGTCCTTGAGATCGCCCAGCGCAATCTGTTCGGCCAATTCCCTGTTTCGCATTGCAAGCTGCTCGGAGGAAAACAGCACTTCAATCTTTTTGTCACGAACAATCGGCATGTGCGGCATCTCTTTCTGATGATTGCCGCTATTTGCAGGCGGCGCTTCTACATATTGACGCCGGTAACATATCCGGCAGCTGATACTTCTATCCGGCTTGCCCTGCCGGGCAAAGAGCTTGCCGCAGAAATGAATCGGATTGACTGACCGGGCTCTAGATATTCCATCGCCGGCTTGTGTTTCCAGCTTCGGAAGGCTTTGCCCGCCGGTTTCTTGACGACAATGGTCACATCCCCGATTTCGCGCCGTACCGAATCATTGTTGGTGATCCGTCCCTCAACCCGTAGCGCAGGTTTTCCGTTCCGGGTCAATTGATCTGTACGAAGTGCACTGATCTCTATTCCCTTATTTTGCATCAGGGAAATACCGCTCCGCCAATCCATGGAAAACGGCTGGAACATCAGGAACGCGGCCATGATGACAAGGGTCAAAATGAGAAAGCCGTCCAGTGTCGAAGCAATGCCGGCGATTCTTGAACCGCGAAGATGCTCTATAAAGCCAATCTTGTATTTTGGCTGGCTTATGCGGGCTATCCCGTCATTCTTGTCGACTACTGCATCAATAATTTTCGGTCTGCCGGCTTCACTTGATAGGCGCCGGTTTTTTCCGCAAACCTTGCAGGTCCCCGATCCTCTGTTGTCCATCTTGAATAAGCCTTGCCCGATTCGAGCAGAAGCGTCTGATCGATAGGCGCATTTCGGACAAGATTGACTGCTGAACTGCATCTCTGTTCTCCGATAACAGTGCAAGCATGAACGAGGCATTTCACAGCTACACACAAATCGGATACACCAAAATCGTTAATGCATTGTTAACCATGGTTAACGCATGGTTCATTCTTAATGATTCAAGAGAAAAACCTTGATTAAGTTCGAGAATGTAGGGTTGAGATATGGTGTCGGGCCGGAAGTTTTATCCGACCTGACATTCGACATCGCGCCGAAGTCCTTTCAGTTTCTGACAGGGCCTTCAGGTGCTGGCAAGACCAGCCTGCTTCGCCTGATGCTGTTGGCGCTCAAGCCTACCCGTGGCCTTGTGAAGGTTTTCGGAAAGGAAGCCTCCCAGATAAGGCGGTCCCAGATGCCTGCAATCAGGCGCAAGGTCGGCGTGGTATTTCAGGATTTCCGCCTGCTTGACCACCTGACGACCTACGAGAATGTGGCACTCCCACTACTTGTCCGGGGAAAGGAAGAAGCACAATATCGATCCGATGTTACCGAGCTATTGAAATGGGTTGGATTGGGAGATCGGATGCATGTGCTGCCGCCGGTTTTGTCGGGTGGTGAGAAACAAAGGGCTGCAATTGCCCGCGCATTGATTGACCAGCCGGCCGTCCTTCTGGCCGATGAGCCCACGGGCAACGTCGATCCACCCTTGGCCCGGCGCCTGTTGAGATTGTTCATAGAGTTGCATCGTTCCGGTACTTCGGTCGTGATCGCAACCCATGATCTCGTCTTGATGGATCAATTTGATGCGCGGCGGCTCGTGCTTAATGAAGGGCGGTTGCAGATCTATGGCTGACAGGAAACTCAAAACACGGCCTGGTATCGCATCCAACAAGGCAAAGGTGAGAAAGCCACCGCCATCCGCAGCAACCGTCCCGTCAAGCGATACGCCGCCCCGCTACAATCTGAGCAGTGGACGCAATATCATTCCCCGGGAGACAATCATCGGGCAGGCACTCTCGACCGTCATCATCATCATGGCATTTCTGGCATGTCTTACGGTTGGCGCGGTCTCCATAATCAACCAGACGGCAAGTGCCTGGCAGAGTGATATCTCACGTGAGGTCACCATTCAGATCCGGCCATTTGACGACGTTGAGATGGATAATGCGGTTCGCCAGGCGAGCAGGTTAGTGTTGACCTTTGACGGCATTGCAAAAATCACCGCGCTTGATGCGGCTGGCTCTGCCAGATTGCTGGAACCATGGTTGGGTTCTGGTCTGGACCTCGACGAGCTTCCCGTTCCAAGATTGCTGACTGTTTCCACCAGACCAGGTGCAAATCCGGATTTTGCCGCCATCCGCAGCGCTTTGGAAGAAAATGTTCCCGGTGCATCGCTCGATGACCACCGCGTATGGACAGATCGTCTCAACGCAATGGCCTGGACAATGGTCGCGATTGGCCTGGGCGTACTGGGATTAGTCCTTGTCGCCACCGTTTTGACAGTAATATTTGCCACGCGCGGCGCCATGGTGGGGAACCGGTCAATCGTGGAGGTTCTGCATTTCGTGGGCGCCGACGGACGTTTCATCGCCCGCGAGTTTGAACGGCATTTTCTTGTCCTCGCACTGCGTGGCTCACTCATTGGCGGAGTGGCTTCAACGCTTGTCTTCGTCATTCTGGGACTATGGGCGCAGTTCAATCAGGCAACCCCCGAAGCCGACCAACTGTCGGCCTTGTTTGGGAACTTCGTCGTAAACTGGATGGGATATGCCGGTATAGCCGCTGTTGTGATCACAATAGCAATCCTTGCGGCAGGTACATCACGATTGACAGTCATGAAGCAGGTAGGTGACCTGGAAAGATATCGCCGACGCACGCCGGAATAGGCATCTTTGCAGCAATTTCGCCGCATAATGCCTTGCCACCAACTCGCCATGGTTCATAATTATGTTGAGTCGGGTTATGAGGGTTTGAGGAAACGCGGTTACCTTGTCGCAGCGCAGGCGGCAGGAATCTGCACCGGGGTATCGAATTGATTGAATCAGTTCTGCCAAAAACACGAAATGATAAAGGACAGGGCAAATCCAGGCGATTTGGCCGGTTTTCCAGACCTCTGCGCCTATTCAGCTTGATAATTGCGGCAGCTGTAATCGCCTTGGTTGGCAGCGTAGTCTATTTTGCATTGGAAATTGATCGCCTTGCAAACACAACGCATCTGCCGGACGCAGACGGCATCGTCGTGCTGACCGGAGACGGCGACCGGATATTTACCGGCCTGGAATTGTTGCGTCAGGGTAAGGGCAAGAGACTGCTGATTTCGGGCGTCCACGAAAAAACATCCAGAAACGTACTGCGCCGTGTGAACGGCGCGCGGGCCGATCTATTTGACTGCTGTGTTGATATCGACCGCGCTTTGGATACAGTCGGAAATGCCAAACAGGCAGGTAAATGGGCTCAGGACAATGATTTTCGTAAAATCATACTGGTTACCAGCGATTATCACATGCCACGCAGCATGATCGAATTCTCGCGCCGGCTCGGTGGAGCAGAGGTAATTCCGTTTGCTGTCAAGAGTGGTGAAGGACAGCTATTGAATTCACCCTGGACCGAACGGAAATGGCAGATCGTGAGCGGCGAATTCTTCAAGTATATAGTCGCCAGACTTCGGCTGGGCGTTCGCGAAAAACAGAATAGATCAGCCTTGGCCTCTACATTCTCATTTTGATTTCCAGATGATCGACAGACGTCCAACTATTCTTTGACTGTCCCAATATCAGAGGATATCAGCATTTACAGTTGCAGCTTCAGGCGATGATGAGTACGAACTCTGGTGAAATCCTGACAACTGGCAATCTTTGGTGCACCTGATTGATCTTGATCCGCTCGCTTCTGTTTTACATTCTGTTTTATGCATCAAACGCGGTCCAGATGGTGTTCTGGACGCCGGTATTTTTTATCATTCCAAGAAAACTGGGTTGGCGCGTCGTTCGGCTCTGGGCAAGATCCCATCTTCTGCTGCAGCATTGGATAATCGGTTCGGTCTATGAATTTCGCGGCACCGAGAATATTCCGACCGACCGGCCATTTATTGTCGCTTCCAAACATCAATCTACCTGGGAAACCTATACCCAGCTGCTTTTCTTCGATGATCCGAGCTATGTCCTGAAACGCGAATTGATGTGGATACCGCTCTTTGGCTGGTATGCGGCAAAAATGAATGTCGTGCCGGTAAATCGCGGCAAGCGCAGCGCTGCCTTGGCTTCGATGACGCTTGAAGCGGAACGCCAATATCATGCCGGTCGCAAGATCATCATCTATCCCGAAGGTACCCGGACAAGTGCCGGCGCAAAACCCCATTACAAATATGGGGTAACCCATCTTTATGACGAACTGGACGCAACCATCCTTCCCATCGCATTGAACTCGGGCCTGTTCTGGCCGCGCAAATCGGCGAGGATATATCCGGGCAAGATAATCATGGAATTTTTGCCGCCAATTGAACCGGGATTGAGGAAATCCCAGTTCTCGGCCGAATTGGAAAATGGGATAGAGTCCGCCAGCACGGCACTGATTGATGAAGCGCTACGGTCAAACAATCCCCCACCACTGCCGGTCTTGCGCGGACAATCTTCGGCGTCCGCCAACTAGCTGTTATTCCGGCGTGGACGTGTGATTGCTGTCATATTCATCGATGACCGCTTCCAGATGAGGGTCGTGAATGCCGGTTTCTCGCAAATGATCAACCGTATTGACAACATAGTCGATGTTTTTGCCCGATTTGCCCGAACTCCTCGAGATGATTTCGCAGATTTCATGATCACTCATACGGCCGGCATATTGCTCATGGTCGCGATCAACAAGATAGGTCAATGCCTGTACGCGCTCACCCGATTCCAATCTGATAAAGCGCCATTGTTCAATATAGACCCGTGTAACCAATTCCCGCGCGCGCAGATATTCGATGACACTTTCTCGAACCTGGCCATCCACTTTCAGACCGACGCCGTGACAACAGCCGCCGCGGTCCAGGCCAAGCACAAGGCCGGGATTATCCTGCGTTCCGCGATGCACCCAGGAGTGAATGCATAATGCGCGGTGGACACCATGCATGACCGCTTTACTGCGCTCAATGGTCTCAAACCCGGGGTTCCACATCAGGGAACCATAGCCAAACACCCAGAAATCGCTCATATAACCTGTAGTCTCCAATGCCCGGTAGTCGGATGAAATCAAGAAATGCCTGACCTGTCATCGCAAAAGCCACCAAGTCGGACCTATTGGTTAATCCGGCTCATTGCAATGGGTATCGTCATTTGTGCACTTGGGGGCGCCTGGCTTTTTGCTTGGAATTGGGGCGCAGGTCAGTTGGAACAGCGCGCCGACCTGCTTACACAGCAATTGTTGAGTTATGGCATCGAGCTGGAATGCAATAACCGCGAAATTACCGGCTTTCCGTTTCGGATTGGCGTCTCATGCGCCACCATTACCAGCCAGAATATTGACGATGGCAGCGTCGCCGAGGCCGGCGCATTTCGTTCTGCCGCACAGTTTTACGATCCCGGAAAAATTGTGGCAGAACTCGACGGTCCGGCAAGGATCGAAACCTTTGGCAATGTTCCCGTTATAGCAAATTGGGAAATACTGCATGCAAGCATCCGCGCGAGCCTGGAAACAATCCGGGAGCTTTCTGTCGAAGCACGTGATATCGCGATTTCCGACGGATGGGCACCGGAAGGTACGCCGGCTATGGCAATGGCCGCAAACGCGCAACTTCATGCAAGGGTTTCGGAAACAGGTCCGGAAAATCTCGATCTCGCCTTCAAGGGGATCGATGTCTATCCGGCTGGCGAAGCCTTGGCCTCGCTCGACCTGGTTGCAACAATGACGGTTGACGAAATCGTTCCTGACATTCGGCCAGGCTTTGATTTGGAACGACACATCAGAAACCAAGGGCTCGCCGGGCGCGTAGCGAACATTTCGATCCTGCCGGCCAATGGCGGACGGTTGGAAGTATCAGGACCCTTCTCACTCGATACCAACGGGGTTCTTTCGGGTCGGTTTGAAATCGGTTTTGCCGATCCAAACGCAATCGGTGAGTTTCTTGCCGAATTCATGCCCTCTGCTGCCGATGCGATCGGCACAATTGCAGCACTTGCCTCCACCATGGGTCTGAGCAGCAAGGAAGACCCTCAAATGCGTATCGTTACGCTGACGATCGAAAACGGCAATGTGCTCGCCGGATTCGTCCCCCTGGGCAGGATCGAACCGCTGATTTGATTACTTCTCGTCTGCCATTTTGACAGTCTCGGCGGGCGTTTCGATTTCATCACGGCCAAAATTGGGCTCCGCCGTTTCCTGGCCGATCTCGATAATGGATCGGCGTATTTCCCGTGTCCGGGTGAACAGCTTGAACAGCGCATCGCCATCGCCCCACCGGATTGCCCGCTGCAATGCACTCAAATCTTCCGAGAACCTGCCAAGCGTTTCCAGCACAGCGTCCTGATTATGTAGAAACACGTCACGCCACATAGTTGGGTCGGACGCAGCAATCCGGGTAAAGTCGCGAAAACCACCGGCTGAGAACTTGATGATTTCGGTCGAAGTCACGCTTTCAAGGTCGTCCGCAGTTCCGACAATATTGTACGCAATCAAATGCGGAATATGCGAAGTGATCGCCAGAACAAGGTCATGATGCTCCGGTGTCATCACCTCGGTCTGCGATCCGCACGCCTCCCAGAATGCCCTTAACTTGGCGAGTGCCTCCGGGTCGCTGTCAGCCTCCGGCGTCAGAATGCACCAGCGATTTTCAAACAAGGTCGAAAATCCCGCATCCGGACCGGAATATTCAGTACCAGCAACCGGATGGGCACCAATGAAATGCACATTCTCGGGCAGGTTCGGCTTTACCTGGCGGACAACGGAAGCCTTCACTGAGCCGACATCGGTTACAATGGCGCCGGTTTTCAGGGACCCCGATATTGTCTTGGCAACCGTTTCAAATGCCCCGACAGGGACGCCCAGCACTACAAGATCGGCACCGGTTACAGCCACGGCGGGATCGAGATCATAGACGTCTCCAAGGTTAAGTTCACGGGCCCGCTCAAGCGTCTTTTCGCTGCGGGTGGAAATTGCAATTTCCTTCGCAATGCCCTTTGAACGCATCACCCGTGCAAGCGACGAACCGATCAATCCGATCCCGATTAGCGCCACCCGGTCAAACATCGGCTTGTTCATCAGCTTTGATCCAGAAATTCGCTTAAGGCTGCAACAACGCCGCGATTTGCTTCTTCATTACCGATCGTCATCCTCAAGGCATTGGGAAGGCCATAGGCTCCAACCGCACGCAGGACAAATCCGCGCTGAACGAGATATTCATCCGCCTCCTGCGCAGTCTTGCCCTTCGTCTCGGGGAAATGCACAAGCACGAAATTTGCAACCGACGGGGTCACCGTCAGTCCAAGATCATTCAGCGCCTTGCTCGTCCAGGCAAGCCAGGCGTCATTGTGCCGGATGGCATTCTCCAGATGGGAGTGGTCCTCGATTGCTGCAGTACCAGCTGCAATAGCCGCGGCACTGACATTAAACGGACCCCTTATCCGGTTGAGTGCATCAATGATGTTGGCAGGTCCATAACACCAGCCAATCCGCAAGGCCGCCAGGCCATAGATCTTGGAAAATGTCCGGGTCATCACGACATTGGAAGATGATGATACGAGCTCAATTCCCGCTTCATAATCATTCCGGCGGACATATTCCGCGTAAGCCGCATCCAGAACTAGCACGACATGCTTCGGCAACTCCGCATGCAGGCGCCGGACCTCATCGATCGGAATATAGGTACCGGTCGGATTGTTCGGATTGGCGAGAAATACGATTCTTGTCTTCGAGGTCACGCATTCGAGGATGGCATCGACACTGGCTGTGTGGTCGACTTCCGGCGCAACAACGGGTACCGCCCCATTAGCCAGGATTGCGATTTTGTAGACCAGAAAGCCATGCTGGGAGTAAATCGCTTCGTCGCCCGGCGAAAGATAGCAATTTGCAAGCAGGCTGAGCAATTCGTCCGAACCGGCACCACAGACAATATTGTCCGGATTGAGCCCATGTTTCAGGCCAATCGCCTGGCGTAATTCCGTAGCCTGGCCGTCCGGATAGTCTTCCAGCTTTTGCGCCGTGTGCACAAAGGCGGCCTTTGCAGATTCGGCTGGCCCCAAGGGGGTTTCATTTGATGAAAGCTTGACCAGCTTCACACCCGCAGGAGCGGTCGAGCGCCCAGGCACATAGGCAGCGATATCCATGACACCCGTTTTGGGTAGCGGCTTGTTCATTTCAGAAGTCCATCTATTGATCTAGCGATGCTGACCGCATGATTGCGCAGTACTTATTCGCTGCCAGCACTAAAATCAAAGGAAACATCGCTGCAGCTCACCGACACCTCGATTTTACCGCCGGGAAGACGCCTGCCGTTTTATCCTGGCAGAACCCTGCGGCGCAAATACCGGCACAAGGACCCGGCGGGTCGAACGCGCAGGTGCAGGCAGACCTTGATAGAGGCGTTTTGTCGCTTCAACCATGATGATGCCGGAAAATACCGGCCAGAACCGTTTTCCCGCTCCTTCAATACCCCGATAAAATCGCAGTAACCCGTATCGCGTTATCGGCGGAAAATTCAGCGCTTCCGACCAGACGGTGGGCGTCAGTAGCGCATCGCGCAACAGCTTTGACAATTGACCCTTGGAGAAAGGACGCCCTGTACCAAACGGCGTGTGCTCGAAACGCGCCCACAAGCCACGTCGATTAGGGACAACAATCAAAAGCTTGCCGCCGGGCGTCAGGACCCGCCAGGCCTCGCTCAGCGTATCTCCGAGATTTTCCGAATGTTCCAGGACATGGATCATCATTAGCCTGTCAATAGAGGAATCCGGTAAGGGCAACTGCTCATCAAATACCAGGGAAGTTGCCGACGGTCCGCCATGCGGCCATTCCAGTGCCCCTTGCGCCGCCGGCATGAGCGCAAATACGCGCTCTGCATTCTCGTTATATTTTTCGATCCACGGAATACAATAACCCAGCCCGACCACGACCTCGCCGGGAGCGCTGGGCCACAAACGGCCAATTTCGCTGCCCAGCGATCGCGCCGCCGCCTTGCCAAGCGGCGTTGAATAAAATTCTCTTAGATCAACTACATCGACAAACATGGATTATTCCTGAAACAAGTCTATGATTGTCATAACAGAGCGATCATGACCAGTTGGTTAGCGTATCTGCAACCTTGCCAAACCAAAAATCAACTACAGGAAACCAGGATGGGAAACATCGAATTTTTTCAGTTTAATTGCCTCGACGATAATTTTGGTGTGCTGGTTCATTCCAGTTCAACCGGGGAAACTGCCTCCATCGATGCTCCCGACGCAAGCGCCGTTGCGGCAGCATTGGACGAAAAAGGCTGGAAACTGACGCATATCCTTGTAACCCACCATCATGCCGACCACACACAAGGGGTCGGGCCACTAAAAGAAAAAACAGGCTGCCAGGTGATCGGCCCAGACAATCCCTCAATCAGCAATCTCGATCAGACGGTGTCCGACGGCGACAGCTTTCAGTTTGCTGGTGAAACCGTCAATGTCATCGCCACGCCGGGCCACACTCTCGACATGATCAATTTTCACTTTCCAGCCCAAAAAGTGGTCTTCACCGCTGATACGCTGTTTGCCCTTGGCTGCGGGCGGGTATTTGAGGGAACACCCCACCAGATGTGGGATTCACTTGAAAAACTGACAAAACTTCCGCCGGACACAACCATTTACTGCGGCCATGAATATACTTTGGCCAATGCGAAATTCGCGCTCACGGTTGATGGCACAAATGCCGAACTGGTTGCCAGGGCTGCCGAGATCGAGGCATTGCGCGCGCAGGATAAACCGACTCTGCCGACAACGCTGGATGTCGAATTGCGCACCAACCCGTTTCTTAGACCCGCGGATCCGCAAATCCGCAAGAACCTTGGCATGGAAAACGCCAGTGATGCCGACGTCTTCGCGGAAATTAGAAAACGCAAGGACAATGCCTGATACTTAGAGGACTCGCAGGACTAGGAACAGAAATTCATATCAAATCAGATCGTTACGGATGATCCAGAAATCACCTATGAGCACCGAACAAACATGACATTGGTCCCATGGTCGTTGATCGGTAAAATCGTGTACTGACCGACTTTCTGTTGGCAGCACGTATCTCCTCGGATATCGGAATTTCCGGGAAGGCCTGGAGATAAGCTTCTGTCCAGCCCCAATTGCCACCAAATGAATGCGGTTGAAAATAGCGCCGCCTTCCGTTGTGATTGTCGTAAAGCGGTTCGCGTTTCATCCCCGGAAGGCTTTGCCAATCCGTACTGTAAAGAACCTTCCAGCGGACGGCATCATGAATCGTCGCCCCGTCGCTGACCTGATCGAACAGGTTTATGCCAACTGAACGCGCCAGATTTGCTGCAATGACCATGAATCCTAACGTATTGTCGTAATAAAAATCATTGTTTCCCTTCCCGCCGACATTCTGCCATTTACCGCCATTGAGAAAGGTCTTCATGCCGCCGTCATTGCGGATCAAGCGGTGAAGTTTGAGCCAGTCGGTAACACCCTCGTCCAAAGCATCGAGATTGTTCGCCGCCAAGCCCCAAGAAATATAACTAAGCGTCTGCATCGCTGCTGTATCCGGCCATCGGACTGATTTTATGGCCCGACCTGCACCGGGCCCACTGACGCGATGTGATGTATCATAAAGACGATTTCCCCAGTCTATGAGTTTTTTCCGCTGTGCTGGTTCAAGAAGATTCTCGCGATCAGCATAATTGATATACAGTGCCAGATTATGCAGCAAAGCAGATACCCAATGGGCCGGATTCGGTCCCTTGCCGGCGAAATCTAACCGCGTGAAAGCTTGCTTGTCAGCCGCTTCGACAAGCTTCACCGCATACCGTTGATATCTCTTGTCGGTAATTCCGTCTTTATAGAATGAAGAGTTGCGGGCTTTGTTTCCGATATGGCTGGATATCGCATTCCCTACTGAATCAATAAAACCACCAATTCGATCCTCGCCATGCACATTTCGGTTTAGTGTCTGTTCATAACTCAGCGGCTTCGTTCCGTTAAATGCAAAGCTCGGACAATCCTGATTGTCGGTCGGAAACAACACCGGAACAGGTCCGCCGAGCGCTTGCTCCAAATGCGATCGGCTGGTTGCCATTCCCGGATGGGCGTTGACCAGTGTTTTATGAATATCTTCAGACAGTGAGCCTTCAAAATTTAGTGCGTTTTCCTCGGCATATTGGCCAAGCGCATTGTTGGTTCGCCTACCCCAGGTACCGTCAACTGGTCCTGCGTCGTAACCAAGATTATTGAGTATCTGTTGAACATCCCGGACATTGTCATCGGCGATTGCGAAACTTGCCATAAAAATCAGGACAAAAACCGCTGCACCCGTCAGTGCTCGAATTTCGATTAAAGACATCATGCAAAGTTCCTGTAAAAAAATTCATGTCATGTCTGCATCCAAATGCAGTTTGAGAACAAAAACCTCTCGTATTTGTTGCACCGATAACGTCATTCAATCAACCAGTTTGGGTGAACAATTTGCTCAAATGCAATTCGACACCATGAGTTCAGATGGTAAACTTGAGTCTCCCCGAACAGACAACGGCGCCGGCGATGATCATCAGACAGGCGACGAAAAGCTGCCAGTGCGGCTCGGCAAATCCGACGATCGTCAAAATCAGCGTGGAAGCAAGCGGCGCCAGATAGGAGGCGCCGCCCAGAAGCTGGATATTGCCATGCTTCATGCCGTAATCCCAGGCATAGAAGGCAAGCCCGACCGGCATGAGTCCTAGGCCGGCAACAGCCAACCATTCTCCCCCCGTTTGCGGCCAGACAGTGGTTTCGAACAGCAAATGACAGATCAATGCCAAGACCGCCGACGCCAGGCAGTAAATGGCGACGCAGTCGACGGGTGCCACTTTCATGGTTCTAGAGTAGATCGAATAGGCCGACCAGATGAACGCGCAGGCAAATGCCGAAAGATAGCCAAAAGCTGAGCCGGAAAACGCCAGCAGGTTACCGTCGCCTGCGAGAAGAATTGCCGCTCCACCGAAACCAAGCAGCGTGCCTGCCAGATGGTACCAGCGTAATTTTTCACCGGGTAACAGCGCTGATCCGGCAACAATCAGCATCGGCCACAGATAGGCGATCAGCCCGGCCTGAGCGGCAGGGGCGTTTCTGAGTGCCGTGTAATAAAAGAAGTGGTAGCCAAACAGGCCACCAATTCCGAACAGCCACATCCGCCAGGGTAGCGTGGTCAATTCGGTCGGAAATCCCCTGAAAATCCAGGTTACCGCACCCGACAAGCCCCCGATCAGGAAGGTCATAGCCAGCAATTGTAGTGGCGGAACCGTGCCGCTGGCAACCGTCAACAGCGCCAAAAGCGACCACATCGCAATTGCCAGAAGACCGGAAATATTCGGATTCATGCCGGAACTCCACATCCCGAATTTATGTCAATGGCGACTATTGCATCCGCATGCCAGATTGGTTCAATGCAAAAAAGGCCGGGGCTGACCCGGCCTTCCAGAATCCAGCGTTTGAACGCAATCAGGTAAAGTACTGCCCACCATTGGCCGAAATTGTCGAGCCTGTGATGAACCCTGCATCATCGGACGCCAGGAAGGCTACACAGCGCGCAACTTCTTCCGGTTCGCCCAGACGCCCAACCGGGATCAGCGGAATAATCCGTTCGTTGAGGATCTTCTCATCAATTGCCCGGACCATTTCCGTGCCAATATAGCCTGGGCAAATGGCATTTACGGTGATCCCCGCTCGTGCACCTTCCTGCGCCAGCGCCCTGGTGAATCCGATGTCACCTGCCTTTGCAGCAGAATAATTCGATTGCCCCGCCTGGCCCTTCTGGCCATTGATCGATGAAATATTGATGATCCTGCCGAATTTGCGATCCCGCATGCCCGGCCAGATCGGGTGGGTCATGTTGAAGATGCCGTTCAGGTTTGTATTGATAACTTCATTCCATTGCTCGGGCGTGATCCGGTGGAACATTGCGTCACGGGTAATACCGGCATTGTTCACAAGGACATCAATAGGACCGAGATCTGCCTCGACCTTGGCAATTCCGTCTACGCAGGCCTGATAATCGGCCACGGACCATTTATAGGTCGGGATACCCGTCTTTTCGCTAAACGCTTTCGCAGCTTCATCATTGCCGGCATAGTTAGCCGCGACATTGTACCCGGCTTCCTTTAGTGCCTCCGATATTGCCGCGCCGATGCCACGCGATCCCCCTGTTACCAACGCTGTTTTGGTCATTCCCCACTCCCTGATCTACTAGAAAAATTTGATGGAGGCCCGGCAGATCACCGGGCCACGATTGGTTCGCCAGACTTTTTTCAGTCGCGCTCAACGCAAAGCGCAACACCCATGCCGCCGCCGATGCAAAGCGTCGCCAGGCCTTTCTTGGCATCGCTGCGCTGCATCTCGAACAACAAGGTGTTGAGAACACGTGCACCGGAGGCGCCGACCGGATGGCCGATGGCGATCGCACCGCCATTGACGTTCACGATATCCGGATTCCATCCCATATCCTTGTTGACCGCACATGCCTGGGCGGCAAACGCCTCATTGGCTTCGACCAGATCGAGATCATCGATGGTCCACCCGGCTTTCTCAAGCGCCTTGCGCGAGGCCGGAATCGGGCCCGTGCCCATGATCTGCGGATCAACTCCGACCGTTGCCCAGGAAACAATGCGCGCCAAGGGTTTGATGCCGCGTTTTTCGGCTTCCTTGGCGCTCATCAGGACCGTTGCCGCAGCACCGTCATTGATGCCTGAAGCATTAGCTGCGGTCACCGTACCTTCCTTGTCAAAGGCCGGGCGCAATTTGCCGACGCCCTCAAGGGTCACGCCATGCTTGATATATTCGTCTTCCTCGACAACCGTTTCGCCCTTGCGGGTCTTGACCACGAACGGCACGATCTCATCCTTGAATTTCCCGGCCTTTTGCGCTGCCTCAGCCTTGTTCTGCGAGGCAACGGCAAAGGAGTCCTGATCATCGCGGGTCAATTGCCACTGGCGGGCGACATTCTCGGCGGTATTGCCCATGTGATAGCCGTAAAAAGCATCCGTCAGACCGTCCTTGATCATGCTGTCGATCATCTTCATGTCGCCCATCTTGGTACCGTTGCGCAAATGGGCAACATGCGGTGCCATCGACATCGATTCCTGTCCGCCCGCTACAATAATGTCAGCATCACCGGTCGCGATCTGCTGCATTCCAATTGCAACCGCTCGCAAGCCCGATCCGCAAAGCTGGTTAAGTCCCCAGGCTGTTGCGGTTTCGGGAACACCGGCGGCCATCGCCGCCTGCCGGGCCGGATTTTGACCTTCGCCTGCCGCCAGGATCTGGCCCATGATCACTTCATCGACATCGGCGGCATCAACACCTGCCCGTTCAAGGGCACCCTTGATCGCGGTCGCTCCCAATTCATGCGCGGGCGTATTGGCAAACGCCCCGTTAAAAGAACCAACCGGCGTACGGGCCGCACTGGCGATGACAATGGCTTCACTGCTCATGGACTTACTCCTCCTGAGGCAAGGCTTGATTTAATACGCAATTTTGCAGTCGCGTAATACAACTATGGTTAGCGGTTATATTCAATGGCTTCGTAAAAGTCTTTTGTTCGTTTCGCATGGCAGTTTTGCAAATTTGTTATTTCAATTGCTCCGTTTTGCCACCGATTTGCGTTCAACCGATCCCGCGACGATTTCATGACGCCAGCCGTTTCAGGCGGCCAACCATGGTACCGAGGCCCGTTTCCGGCCGGCTGGAATCAGGAAACAGCGGCATGCCGCCAAGCGGATCGAAACTCGAACGCTTTCCGATCATCCTCCCATTTTTCGCAAGCCATTGGTCTGCGGCATTTCGCCCGATTTCCTGCAGATGGCGGACAAAACCACTTTCAATGTTCAATTTGGAAGAAGCCGTCACGGCGACAAGTTCGCTGCCTGCTTCGATCCGATGAATGTGCAGAGGCCGAAAACCTTTCGGCAGCTTGCTACCGGTTTCGAGCGCCTTTGTGACAAACGACAAGGCTCGCAATTCTCTCAGCAGCGATGAGTTGAACGTGATTTCGTCAACGCGATTGGCAATGTCCCGTGCCGTTTTCGGAGTCTCCAAACGCTCAACCGGATTGATCTGGATGAGGATCACATCGTCCGCATCACATTCATAGACATAGGGAAACAGCACCGGATTGGCGACATATCCGCCATCCCAATAGGATTGGTCTTCAAGTTCAACAGCCTTGAACAAATAGGGCAGACTAGCCGAGGCCATCACCGTATCGACGGACAGTTCCCGGTTCTTGAACACTTGGACATGGCCGTCCTGCACATTTGTCGCAGCGATGAAAATTCTCGGAATTTCAAGCGCATTGATGAGTTTGAAATCGATCAACTCCTCGACGATATTTCGAAGCGGATTGATCCCCAGAGGATTGAAATCATAGGGCGAAACCAGGCGGCTCAGCACATCCATCAGTACGACGCCCGGCGAACGGTCAAGCGACCAATTGCCCAGCCAGACATCGATCGGAGCGCGCTTCACCGGGC
>JANQQM010000173.1 GCA_028289365.1 Salaquimonas sp.
AGCATGGGTGCAAGTGTCATGCCCATGGTTACATAGCCGATCTTGCTGGCGGATTCATCCGGTCCGACCATGTCGCGAATGACGGCCCGGCCGATTACCATCCCGGCGATCGCGGTTCCCTGAAGACCTCTGGCAAGCAGGAAAATCTCGATATTCGGTGCGTAGATCGCAAGAACCGTGGCTGCGATGGCCAAGCCCGAAAAGAACATCATTACCGGCCGCCTGCCATATCTGTCGGATAGCGGACCGATGAGGATCTGCAGAAATGCATTGGCAATCAGATATAGCGAGATTGCAAACTGAACGACGACGAAGGGCGCATCAAAATGCGTCGCGATGGCCGGGAGCGAGGGCAGAAAGATGTTCATGGCAAGCGGCCCGAACGCGGCTGCCGCGACCAGGGTAGTGATATGCGGAGGTGAATTCCGGTCCATATACGTGGCTGTGGACATGATTTATCTAATCCCGACCACGTTCAAGAACGAATTGGAGCCGTAACATTTGACTGCTTTCCCGTGACCTGTTCGCGATATAGCGTGTACAATCCTGCCGTGACAATGATCGCCGAACCCAACATTGAGTAGAAATCCGGTACTTCGTCATAAAAGATCACGCCGCCAATGATCGAGAACAAAAGTATCGAATACCGAAAGGGAGACACAAAGCCTATATCGCCAACCCGCATTGCGGCAACAGCAAAAAAGTATCCAACAATTATGAAATTCGAAGCCAGGCCGATCAGCAGTAATTGAGTGGTCGAAACCGGTTCCCAACCCTCAAACAATGACCAGGTCCCAAAAGCAATGCATACGGCAAGTACCGTAACCAGGGTAACGAATAGCGACGGTATTTCGGTTGCCAGTCGCCGCGTTACAAGATCGCGAACCATGCAGGCAAGAACCGCACCGACGACGTAGAGCGAGTGGATTGAAAACCCTCCAAATCCTGGCTTGATGATCAGGAGGACCGCCAGAAAACCGACAATGATCGCAGTGATCCTGCGCCATCCAATCTGCTCACCAAAGAAGTATGCCGCACCCAAGGTTACGGCAAGCGGGAGAAGTTGCATCACGGCGGAGACATCGGCAATCGGAATATTGAACAAAGCCGTCAGGAACAGAAAGGTTGCTACCGTTTCAGCCAATGCCCGCAGGAGAACCGGAAAAGAGATTGCGATGGATATCGGCGGGAATTTCCTGAACCAAAGCACCAAGCCGCCAACGATGAAGGCAGCAAACAATCCGCGTACGAACACGACCTGACCGAGGTTCAACTGCCCGCCAAATGACTTAACGATGATGTCGTTTGTGGCATAGCCCAGCATGGCCAGCGTCATGAACAGGCTGCCACGCAGATTCGCCTTCGCACTGGTCTGGATGATTGGGGGCATCATATTGTTCTCTTGTCGAAAGTAGCGCGATAGCAGAACCTGCGCCAAAGTCACGCATAATTCTGCCCTAAGCTATTCAGGAAAAAGCGAATTCTGGAAAAATTTGCTGAATGACGTTCTTATCCGCCGGTCATCGACATATGGCGGGAAACGGATGGTGCGCTGTTCCGGCCGATGACGAAATCATGGCCCTTGGGCTTGCGTGCGATTGCGTCATCAATTGCCTGGGCAACATGCTGGTCATCTTCGGATTCGCGCAGGGCGCCACGCAAATCTGCAGCGTCTTCCTGGCCGAGGCACATGAACAGAGTACCAGTGCAGGTGAGGCGAACGCGGTTGCAGCTTTCGCAGAAATTATGGGTCATGGGGGTGATGAACCCCAATCGGCCGCCGGTTTCGGCAATACTGTAATAGCGGGCCGGACCACCCGTTTTGTACGGAATGTCGCTAAGCGTATATTGCTGCTCCAGGCGCTGCCTTACGAGCGACAATGGCAAATACTGATCTGTCCGGTCGGCGTCTATCTCGCCCAAGGGCATGGTTTCAATAAGCGTGAAGTCATAGCCTTCGCCATGAGCCCATTCGATCATTTGCGGAATTTCAAACTCATTGACGTCTTTCAGCGCAACCGCGTTGATTTTGACGGCAAGTCCGGCTTTTTGCGCCGCTTCAAGCCCTTTCATTACCTGCGCAAGGCGTCCCCAGCGGGTGATCTCGGTGAATTTCTTATCATCGAGGGTATCCAGCGAGACATTGACGCGGCGCACCCCAGATTCATACAATTCTTCGGCAAATCTGCCGAGTTGCGAGCCATTAGTGGTCAGGGTCAGTTCTTCCAGCGCCCCCGTTTCCAAATGTTTGCCCAGATTGCGGATCAGATGCATGACATTGCGCCGAACTAGTGGTTCACCGCCGGTCAATCGCAGCTTTTTGACCCCTTTCCTGATGAAGATCGAGCAAAGGCGTTCCAGTTCCTCCAATGTCAAAAGATCGCGCTTTGGCAGAAAGGTCATGTCTTCTGCCATGCAATATACGCAGCGAAAATCGCAGCGATCGGTAACCGACACACGCAAATAGGTAATTGCGCGGGCAAACGGATCGATCATCGGGCCGTTTGCCGGCGATTTTTCGTCTGAGCCAACAATGGGGAATTGTGTGTTCATGCGCTAAAACTAGAAAGGGTAGTGGGCCGGGTCAATGATATTGATCGAAATAAGCTGGTCCGGATTGTAACAGAACCGCAATCAGCCAAGATTTAGCTCCTTGAAAAAGTCATTGCCTTTGTCGTCAATGACAATAAATGCAGGAAAATCAACAACTTCGATTTTCCAGATCGCTTCCATCCCCAATTCGGGATATTCGAGCACTTCGACGCTCTTGATGCAATCCTTCGCCAGGCGCGCTGCGGGACCACCTATCGAACCCAGATAGAATCCGCCATGGCGGGCGCAGGCGTCGCGGACCTGGCGTGACCGGTTGCCCTTGGCCAGCATGATCTTGGAACCGCCAAAGGACTGGAACTGATCGACATAGGAATCCATGCGGCCTGCCGTTGTCGGGCCAAAGGATCCCGAGGCATGGCCTTCCGGCGTTTTCGCCGGCCCGGCATAATAGACCGGGTGGTCCTGGAAATATTGCGGCATCGGTTCACCGCTTTCCAGCCTTTCACGGATTTTCGAATGGGCAAGATCCCTGGCGACAACGATCGTTCCGGTCAGCGAAAGCCGTGTTTTTACAGGATATTGGGAGAGAGTCTTGAGAATTTGAGTCATCGGCTGCTGCAAATCGATCTCGACAACACCTGTATTCAGCGATTCATCGGTAATTTCTGGCAGATATTTGGATGGATCGGCTTCCAGCTGCTCCAGAAAAACGCCATCGCGGGTGATTTTGCCCAATGCCTGGCGGTCGGCCGAGCAGGAAACCCCAAGGCCGATCGGCAGCGAGGCGCCATGGCGCGGCAGCCGGATGACCCGGACATCATGACAAAAATACTTGCCGCCAAATTGGGCTCCGACACCCATTTGCTGTGTAAGTTTGTGGACTTCTGCTTCCATTTCGACATCGCGAAACGCAGATCCGTCGGGTGATCCGGACAGGGGCAGCCCGTCAAGATAGCGCGTCGAGGCCAGTTTTACCGTTTTGAGGTTCATTTCAGCAGATGTGCCGCCGATTACGATAGCGAGGTGGTAGGGCGGGCATGCAGCGGTGCCGAGTGTCAGGATTTTCTCATGGAGAAATTCCAGCATGCGATCCCTGGTCAACAAGGAAGGCGTTCCCTGAAACAGGAAGGACTTGTTTGCCGACCCGCCGCCCTTGGCGATGAACAGGAACTTATAGGCGTCCTCGCCTTCGCTATAGATATCAATCTGGGCCGGCAGGTTGTCGCGGGTATTTGCTTCCTCGAACATGGAAAGCGGCGCCAATTGCGAATATCTGAGGTTGTTCTTGTTATAGGCATCCAGAACGCCCTGACTGATGGCGGCTTCGTCGTCGCCTTCGGTCCAGACATTTTTGCCCTTCTTGCCCATAATGATCGCGGTACCAGTGTCCTGGCACATTGGTAATACGCCGCCGGCGGCAATATTGGCGTTTTTCAGCAAGTCATAGGCAACAAAACGGTCATTGTCGGTAGCTTCGGGGTCATCGAGGATCGAGGCCAACTGGCGAAGATGGCCAGGTCGCAGCAGGTGGTTGATGTCGACAAAGGCCTGTTCCGACAGCATTCTGATGGCCTCGCTTTCAATGACCAGCATCTCCTTACCCCGGAATCTATCAAGGCTCACAAAACCATCGGAAAGCTTGCGGTAAGGCGCCTCATCAGGCGAGGTGGGAAACATCTCGAACTTGCCCATTTGTGTCTGATCCTCTGGTGTCTTTCAGGCTTGTGTATCGTGTCCTGTGCCAATTGCAATCGTGAAATCGGCGATATCGTACCGGCAGAAATCAGCAGCTGTCACGAAACCAAATATTTTAGAATTACGTTTCAGTCATTGTTAAGAATAAAACAACGAATGGGGCCCTGTTTACCAAATGGAGTTCGTAATTTGTTAGCCTACTCAGGTTGTTAGCTGGTATTTTGTTATCCAACTGGGGGAAAACAAGGTGGCGCGCCAAAAAGCGTTGATAAAAGGGCTGAAATTTCGATTTGTAATGCTTGTATGTGGAATTTTCCTTTCCATAATCGGCATGCAAGTCTTTGCCGACACCTCCGGCAAGATTCGCGAAATCAGGAATGCCCAGATTGCTGAAGCCGCAAATGCAGCTTCGGATGTTGCGCGCGATCTCCAGGAACCGTTGGCAGGCACAGCTTTACTGCCTGAGTTGGAAAATCCGCAGTTCGTCGAGACAATGCTCCCGATCCTGGGAGCGCATTTGACGTCAAGTCTACCACTGATGATCGCAGCTATTCTGGTCTGCCTTGGTCTACTTTCACGATTTACGCGACCCCTTTCACGGCTATCCGAACAGCTGAATGCAATTGCCGCGGGCAAGCAAGAAAACTCCATCGTTATAGACGGTCCTTCGGAAGTGCGTGCGCTTGGCAGCAGCATCAATGCCATGATGCGCACCGCCAAGAGCAACATCGATGAAATTCACGAGCTTGCCTATGTTGATCCGACCACGCGACTACCGAACCGCGAATATTTCCGAAATGAATTGACCCGCGCGATGTGCAGGGCAGTACGGGTAAAGGTTTCCGGAGCGCTGTTGTTTGTCGATCTGGATGGATTCAAAAAGGTGAACGATACGCTCGGCCATGATTTTGGTGACAAATTGCTGGCCGCGTTTGCAGATCGAATTTCCAAAATTGTCCGGGTGGAGGACACAGTTGCATATCAGGACTTCAAAGATTCCGATCAGAAGGCGACCGATGAGGATGGCCGTGAAAAACAGGTTCTAGCCCGGCTGGGGGGCGACGAATTTACGATTCTGCTCGGAGAAATCAGAGAGGAAACGGATGCAGCGCAGGTCGCGCGGAGGATCATAAACTCCACCGCGCGGCCATTTGTGATTGACGACAAGGAGATTCGCGTCGGTGTTTCGGTTGGCATAGCGACATTCCCGCGGGATGGCGAAACCTATACCGAAGTCCTCAAGAGTGCGGATATGGCGATGTATCTGGCCAAGGAAGAGGGCAAGAACACATTCCGGTTCTATTCGGAGGAACTGAATGAAAAAGCATCGCTACGCCTGGAAATCGAGAGTGATCTACGGGAGGCGGTGGCTAGGGATCAGTTGGAACTGTACCTGCAGCCTAAGGTAAAATGCGATGACGGCAGGCCCGTTTCATTCGAGGCATTGATACGCTGGCACCACCCGGAAAAGGGAACCATCCAACCGGGTGAATTTTTAAAAATTGCCGAGGAAACAGGCTTGATTATACCGCTGGGCGACTGGGTTCTACGACAGGCATGTGCCTACATAAAAGAGCTGGAGGATATGGGGCTTGATTTTCCGGTTGCGGTCAACATTTCTACTCAGCAATTCGAACAAGAGGATTTCGCGGATATGGCATTGAAAATTGTCCGCGACCAAGGAATTCAGGCCAAGCATCTCGAGATTGAAATCACCGAGAGCATGGCCATGAACAATCCGGCGCGTGCGCTTGAGCATTTCCGGAAACTGAAGCGCGCACGTATCAGAATTGCGGTCGATGATTTCGGAACCGGATATTCAAACCTCTCGCAACTCAGTCGCCTTCCATTCGACGTATTCAAGATTGACCGATCCTTCGTGGAAGGGATCAGTGATGAATTCGACACCCATGGCAAGGCAATTGTCCGCACCATCCTCGCCATGGCAAAGAGCCTCGATTATGAGACGGTGGCAGAAGGGGTCGAGAATGAGGATCAGCGAGAATTTCTGGCCGATCTGGGCTGTGACTATGCGCAGGGATTTCTGTTTGCCAAACCGATGCCTGCAGCACTGGCTTTCAACTGGTTGAAAAGACAGAACGTTCAAAATCGTTCGGAAACAAATCTCATTACCAGTGCCAAGAAATTCAGGGCTGCCTAAGCGGGCGAACGGTTTCTCTCGACGAGTTCCGATGCTGTGGCAAAGAGCTCGTTGTAGTGTGATATCAATCGGTCAGGCGAATATTCGGCGACCGGTCGTTCCGAATAGCCAAAATCGACGGCAATGACAGGGATATCAGCCGCCTTTGCTGTCTTGATATCGGTTTCCGAATCTCCGACCATCACTGATGCTTGAGGTATCCCTCCGGCAAGGCTGATCGTCTCGGTAAGGTGGCGCGGGTCTGGTTTCTTGAAATCAAACGTATCGCCACCGGTGATGGTGACAAACCTGTCCGCCAGTTCGAGTACCTCCATCAATCTGACGGCGAGATGCTCTGTCTTGTTCGTACATATCGCAATCTTCCAACCGCCACTGAAAAATTGATCCAGCGATTCCAGCACCCCCTCAAACAGGACGGTCTCATTGGCAATATTGTCAGAGTAATCTGCCAGGAAAATTTCAAACAGCTGTTCGTGCAGGCTAATATCAAGATCCTGGCCGTAATGTTCGTAGGACTTGGCAATCATGGCCTTGGCGCCGTGGCCGACAAAGTGCCCGATCTTGTCCATTGGAACTGGAGATAAGCCTTCAGTCGCGATGGTACGATTCAATGCCGGAATGAGATCGAGCCTGGTATCGGCAAGCGTGCCGTCCAGATCGAGTACCAGTGTCTTTCGGGTCATAATAATATCGGCCTTCGATGGCTGTTGGTTCGGCGGGCAAAGTCGAGCCGGGCTTTATCACAAATTGTGACTGGTGCAATTACCGAAGATGATTTTTTGAACGGAGACACCGGCTGGTATTGTCTGGCATCGCGTGTTACTGCCTATCCGATTTCACCCTTCGGGTGGATTATAGATCCGAAATTCACAACTAGTCTTCGACCATGAGCACAGAATTAAAAGTCGCGGCAGCCAAGGCGGCTCTTCAACATGTATATGATGGAATTCGATTGGGAATTGGAAGCGGTTCCACCGCTGAAGAGTTTGTAAGACTATTGGCGGAGCAGGTGAATGATGGCCTTAATATGGTTGGAGTCCCAACTTCGGAGCGTACGGCTGCCCTGTGCCGTGAAACTGGTGTTCCGCTTTCGACCCTTGATGATACCCCGCAACTGGATATCGCCATTGATGGGGCTGACGAAATCGGTCCCAATCTGGCCCTGATCAAAGGCGGCGGCGGTGCCTTGCTTCGCGAAAAAATCGTCGCGGCGGCATCAGATCGGTTCATTGTTATCGCTGATAAATCAAAAGAAGTGTCCAGCCTCGGCGCATTCGGAGTTCCGATCGAGGTCAATCAATTTGGTATTGAATCCACCAAGAACTCGATTTACCAACTTGGGAAGTCGCTCGGATTGGCCTGCGAGCTTGAAGTGCGTGTGGCCGGGGATACACACTTTATTACCGATGGTGGCCATTTGATCGTCGATGCATCTTTTGGCCTCATTCAAGATGCAGGTGCCCTTGATATCGGGTTACTGAAAATACCCGGCGTGGTACAGCATGGTTTGTTTCTTGGAATGGCAAATCTAGCCTATGTCGCGAGCGAATCTGGTGTTGAAGAACTAACCGTCTGAAAGCGGATTGGCGAAATCTCGCAAAGAAAATAAAAAAAGTGGAGTTGCTCTATGATCGCATGGATAAGAACTTTTTTCCTGACTGCACTATTGGTCCTGCCGGGTATTGCAATGATACCGTTGACGGGGGCAAGTGACGTACGAGCTCAGGATATAACGGAGTCACATCTTGAGGCGGCACGAAACGCCGTGACTGCAACGCGTTCGACAGCCGCATATGATGTGTTGCTTCCGAATTTGGGTGAACGGGCAAAACAGCAGCTAATTTCAAACAGACCGGATGCAGCTGATCAAATCTCCATAATCGTCGATGAAGTCACCATCAGTCTGGCGGCACGTCGTGGCGACCTTGAACAGGAGATTGCGCGTATTTATGCGTCGATCTTCACCGAAGAAGAATTGGTGGCGATCAATGAATTCTACAGAAGTGAAACGGGACGAAAGCTCATTCGTGAAACCCCGGGCATAGCACGGGCAATGGATCGGGCCTCTCGCGTTTGGTCCGCCGGCATCCAGCGGGATCTGGCCCAGGAAGTGCGCAAAAAAATCGAGGAAGCTGGTCTTCAATAGAGGTGGAATTCGGCAATCGATCTGGAAACTACCTGAACGGACAATGTTGCTGCTGATGGAAAATTCCTTGGCTGGCGTGATTGAAAAAAGGAAAAGCAGTGCCGCAATTTGATTATGACCTGTTTGTTATCGGCGGCGGGTCCGGTGGAGTTCGTGCGGGCCGCCTGGCCGCGGGCATGGGTAAACGTGTCGGCGTTGCGGAGGAATACCGGTTCGGTGGCACCTGCGTTATTCGTGGTTGCGTCCCAAAAAAACTGATGGTTTATGCTTCGCATTTTTCGGAAGTATTCGAAGACGCAGCCGGTTTTGGCTGGCAGGTAGGAAAATCCAGCTTCGACTGGAAAACGTTTATTGCCGCCAAAGACAAGGAAATCGCAAGGCTGGAAGGGTTATACCGCAAGGGGCTTGATTCCAACAATGCGGAGCTTGTCGACAGCCGAGCTGTTCTTACCGGGCCAAACGAGATCAAGATCCTTGATTCCGGAAAAACCGTTACCGCCGAAAGGATCCTGATTGCGACCGGTGGCGCGCCAAACCCGCTGCGCTCGCTGGAAGGCCATGAACTCTGCATTTCTTCAAATGAGGCATTTCATCTGGCCGAACAGCCATCTTCGATAGTTATCAAGGGTGGCGGTTATATAGCCGTGGAGTTTGCCTGCATCTTTGCGGGGCTGGGCACCGAAACCACTTTGGTCTATCGGGGAGATCACATCCTGCGCGGATTTGATCTTGATCTCAGCCGGAACCTGACCGAAGAGATGGGCAAAAAAGGCATTCGGGTAATTGTCCAGCAAAACCTGGCCAAGGTTGAGCAACAGGATGCCGGTAAATGCGTCACGCTGGATAATGGCGAAAAGATTGTAGCCGATGAAGTCATGCTTGCAGTCGGACGGCTGCCCAATACCGAAGGTCTGGGTCTGGAAACCGCAGGGCTAGCGACGGACGAGATTGGTGCAATTCGAGTCGATGAATATTCGCGTACCAATTTACCGCATATCCTGGCGGTGGGTGACGTGACAAACCGTGTGGCGCTGACGCCGGTTGCAATACACGAGGCGATGTGTCTGATCGAGACCGAATACAAGGGAAATCCAACCAGTCCGGATCACGATCTCATTCCAACAGCAGTATTCTCGCAGCCGGAAATCGGTACGGTGGGTATGCCTGAGGACGAGGCATGTCGGGAATATTCGGAAGTTGATGTTTACCTGGCCCGCTTCCGGCCGATGAAACACACCTTGTCGGGGCGGGATGAAAAGATGACAATGAAGATTGTCGTTGATGCTGATTCAAGCAGGGTTCTTGGTGTTCATATCCTTGGTCCCGACGCTGGTGAGATGGCGCAAACGCTTGGGATTGCGCTAAAGATGGGCGCAACAAAACAGGATTTCGACCGGACCATGGCCGTTCATCCGACAGCTGCGGAAGAGCTGGTGACCATGTACACCCCGACCTATCGGGTCTCCGGCGGTCGTCGTGTGGACGGTTAGCTTTTCAGGTTGCCAGACGCCTGATGCATTATCTGCTGTCATGTTCCCGAACCAGCCAATCTGAAATTTGCGGCCAAAGGGTATCGCGGTGTTCGGGCTTGAAGAAGCCTTTGTGGCCAATCGGTTTGTCGTGGGTGTCTTCCATTGTAAACCAGCGCAAGCGCACATCAGCGCGCGCGTACCATGTCATTAGTGTTTCCACTGCCGGCAGCGTTGCGTAGGGATCATCCTCAAATCCCACGGACATGATCGGTATGTGCACATCAGCAAATCGGCGGGTCTCAGGCAGCGATTGATCTGACATGAAATAGTCGTGCGAATTGGACCATTTGCGCCATT
Organism: Salaquimonas sp.; assembly: GCA_028289365.1. GTDB lineage: Bacteria > Pseudomonadota > Alphaproteobacteria > Rhizobiales > Rhizobiaceae > BOKV01. Next base: position 10,385 of record JANQQM010000173.1, read on the forward strand.
GGTTGAAAATACCGTGTGGGATCTTCGTCTTGAAATCCTCACCAACTGTTGCATTCCGCAAAATGAGCGAGATGGGGTAGGCGATACGATTGAGTCTGAAGCGGAGTTTTTCGGGGTCCTTCATGTGCCCCAGAAATCCTGAACCCGAGGAGAGAGTCATATAGCGGTCAAAGTGCTCGGCTGTTCCTGACAGTCCGAATGCCTGACCGCCGAACGAATGTCCGAGCCCGGACAGATGATGCTCGGGATAGCGCGCCATGATCGAACGGACAGCGGCCGGGAAATCCTTCAATGCCCAGTCGGACATTTGCGTTGATCCGCAATGCGGCTGGTTTGCCTGATCGCCAACGCATCGATAGTCATATGTCATGACGGCGCGGGCGCCATTGTCAGCCATGTACTGCGCAAAATGACGGTAGTATTTGCGGGGCGTACCCATCGCTGAGGATATCAGCACCAAAGAGCCTTTGCCGGGCAGGCCGGCATTGCTTTCAAACAATGTTGCCTGCAATGCGATATTATCATCGGTATTGAATGAAATATCTTCCATGGCGGCACGATAATCGCCGAGACCTCGTCGTCAAGCTGCGCGGCGTAATTGACAATGTTTGATTTTCGACGCATCCAGACATTTTGCGGGATAGTGCAATCAGGGCAGTCGAAGGCAATGTCAACTGAAACGCTTGTCGGGTATTTTGGGTATGGGTCGCTTGTAAACAGGCAGACGTTGAAGACCCGATATGCTCATGCAATCCCGGTCCGGCTGAAAGGGTGGCGCCGTCACTGGCAAAGCCGCGCTGCCGGCTATCTGCACTATAGCGGAAAGGATATCGCACTGCTTTCCGTGCATGAAAGTCCGGAAACACATCTGTCCGGCATGCTGATCCTCGATCAACGGGAAAATCTTGGTGAGATTGACATCCGCGAGAAAGGGTATGACCGTCATCGCCTTGACCCAAACCAGCTCGAATTTGGTGCTGATATAGGACAGGTCGCACTTCCGCGCGAGTTGTTCATCTATGTCGGCAAAAGCGATCCTGGCGATCAGCAAAAGTCGCAGCTGCTCCAAAGCTATCTTGATACGGTCATGGCGGGTTATCTGTCCGAATATGGTCCTGCTGGTATAGACCATTTGCTGGAAACAACGGTCGGATTTGATCGCGAAGTTATTGCCGACCGGGAAAATCCGATTTACACCCGCGCGATCAGGCCGGATGAAGCACTGGCATTGCAATTTGATGCCTTGCTGCAGGCAAAAGGCGCAAGATTGATTTAGGGTGCTGACCCTGGTGCATTTTTTGTTGGTGTTGGATTGATCTCGCCGCTATAACCGCGCCAGTCTGGCACGCAAAGTGCTGTATGTTTTGTAGCCGAAAGGTAGTTTGATGGCACCGAAATGGACTCCGGATTCATGGCGTTCGAAACCTGTCTTGCAGGTTCCCGAATACCCCGACACCAATGCATTGCACGTTGTGGAGGAGCGCCTGCGCACCTATCCGCCGCTAGTATTTGCAGGTGAGGCGCGGGCATTGAAGAACAGGCTTGCCAGCGTTTCACGTGGTGAAGCTTTTCTCCTGCAGGGTGGTGACTGTGCCGAAAGCTTTGCGGAGCATGGTGCAGACAATATCCGCGACTTTTTCCGGGTATTTCTGCAGATGGCGGTTGTTCTTACTTTTGCAGCTGCAAAGCCGGTTGTTAAAGTCGGCAGGATTGCCGGCCAGTTCGCCAAGCCGCGTTCTTCGGATTTCGAAAAGCTGGGTGATGAAACGCTGCCGAGCTATCGCGGCGATATCATCAATGGCATTGATTTTTCTCCTGAGTCTCGCTTGCCCGATCCGCAGCGGCAGATCATGGCCTATCGCCAGTCTGCGGCAACGCTCAACCTGTTGCGGGCTTTTGCACAGGGCGGTTTTGCAAATCTGGAACACGTGCATGAGTGGATGCTCGGCTTTATCGAGAACTCGCCCCAGTCGGAGCGATACCGGCAGCTGGCAGATCGCCTTTCAGAGACGTTGCGCTTCATGAAGGCGGTCGGATTTTCAGCCGAGGAATCGCCAAGGCTTCGTGAAACCGAATTTTACACCAGCCATGAGGCTCTGCTGCTCGGTTATGAGGAAGCCTTGACCCGTGTCGATTCGACTTCGGGTGACTATTACGCAACATCTGGTCACATGGTCTGGATCGGCGACCGGACCCGGCAACCGGATCACGGGCATGTGGAATTTTTCAAGGGTATCAAGAACCCGATCGGGATGAAGTGCGGTCCGTCCATCGAACCGGATGGTTTGCTTGAGCTGATCGATATTCTGAACCCGGAAAATGAACCCGGCCGGTTGACGCTGATTGCCCGCTTTGGTGCAGACAAGGTCGGAAGCCATCTTCCGAAACTGATCCGTGCCGTTCAGCGGGAAGGCAAGAATGTTGTCTGGTCCTGCGATCCGATGCATGGAAACACGATTACTTCCGCAACCGGATACAAGACGCGGCCGTTTGAGCGTGTCCTTACCGAGGTTCAGGAGTTTTTCGCGGTTCATCGCGCGGAGGGTACTTACCCCGGCGGCGTGCATTTCGAGATGACCGGCAAGGATGTCACCGAGTGTACCGGTGGGGCGCATGCCATCACCGACGAAAACCTGAAGGACCGGTATCACACGCATTGTGATCCCCGGCTGAATGCAAGCCAGGCGCTGGAACTGGCGTTCCTTGTTTGCGAATTGCTGCAGGACAAGGAAGCGAACGAAAGCTCCAAGATCGCGGTCAATGGCTGATCGAGCCGGAATGCCGGAGTTTCAGTGATGGCTGACAAGCATTCCGGCGGGTGCTTATGTGGTGCGGTCACCTTTGAGGTGACCGGCCCATTGCGTCCGGTATTTTTTTGCCATTGCAAACAATGCCGCAAACAATCCGGCCATTTTTACGCGGCTACCAGCGCACCGGTTTCCGCAATTTCGATATCTGGGGAAGATCAAATTACCTGGTATGAATCTTCGACGCGAGCCAGTCGTGGATTTTGCAGCAATTGCGGCAGCGCTTTGTTCTGGAAACAGAATGATGAGGCGGAGATGTCGATCCTGGCCGGCAGTTTTGATGAGCCTACCGACCTTGTTGCCGACAAACACATTTTTTGTGAGTCCAAAGGCGACTATTATGAGATCGGGGATGGATTGCCGCAGATACCGAGGTATTGATCAGTTTACGGCGCCTCTGCTCTCTTCCGAAGACCAAACTTTTACCCGCCTCCATTGCTGGAAGCGGGCGTCTTGCTAATGCAAGTCCGTGCGCGGAGGTCAGGCCACGTTCTGTTCTGTTTCCGTAGCAGCGGTCGAGATGGGATGTGAGAAGCGGTTGCCTTCCCTGAGGCTGAAGAAGCGGTATTTGTACATCACGACAGTCTCTACATCCGGGTCGGATGTAAAGGCGTAGGGAATGCCGTTTGGGACATAGAACCAGTCGCCTGGACCATATTTCTGTCCCGCATAGTAGAGGGCGCCCTTCAAGACTGTCCGCATGCTGCCGCCTGGCTCTTCGGCCGAGTGTTCGGGATGAACATGCGGCGTGATAGCTGAATTTGGCGGGAATTCGGTAATGAAGACACGCCACTCACATATATCGACCGGTATCTGCCATTTCGTCAGGTCAGATCCAAACGGGGCGTCGATCTGCAGTTCCTTACGGGCTCGGGAGGCTTCATCATCAAAACAGGTGACGATCTGCTTGCCGCCGAAGCCTCTGGATTTCAGTTCATCGGAATTATATGCCTCGCGAACCATGCCATATTTGCTCAGTTCGGCTGCAGTATAGACCCGCCTTTCGGGATCGAAGGGCAGGTTGCGTTCCAGTGCCGCCCTGCGCAAGGTTTCGACTTCACAATCCAATAATTCAAAAACGGTATCGGGATCATCAATTTTCATTTTTTTGTCCTCACTCATTATCGCCAGTCTTTGCCATAAATATTTGTCATCGCGTCTTCGCCCCGGGATTTGAAGCCAAGGTTTTGCAATGCATTTTCAATTTCATCGGAAAGGGCAGCATTCTTTAGCACCGGAATGTTCAGGAGGATTTTTTCCTTTTCCCATGCCGGCATCATTTCAGTGATTATTCTCGTTGCGATGCCCTTGTTTTGCCACGCCTCCAGCAGGAAAATGTTCTCGACGGTCAGAGTTTTGTCGCTCCTTTCGGTGGATATCCAGCCAGCGCTATCGCCGTCGATTTCAACGATGTAACAATCATCGGCGCTCCAGCGTTCCGAGAAGCTGCTTTTTTCGGCTGCCTCATTCCATTTGTTGGCAATCTCGGTGTCATGACTGGAAGAAAAGACGTTCGCCTTGATAAAATCGCGATAAATCGGCCATGCAAAGTCAATGTCCGCAGTGTCGACCGGACGGACGCTTATCTCAATTTCCTGTCTTGTATTGTTCAAAATATAACCCCTCCATAAACAAATCAATTAAACAATAAAGGATATATTATTATTTGGAGTCAACTGTATTTTGTTAAATAAGAAAAACGTAAATTAGATAAAAATGATAGATATTACTTCTATATGTATTGTATCATGTCTGGTTATATTTAACCTGATCAGCAAAAAATTCCGAGTTGGGCGTCAAGTTCAAAGTGAACGCACTGTTTATAATTGAACGCTTCATTCCCGCGGTTGGCAAAGCCATATAAGGTCGAAGCCAAAAACGAGGTTAGCCAGATCATGACCATTCCCAGCATCTTCATTTCGCATGGTGCGCCTGACATTGTGTTGAGTGACAGTCCGGCGCGTGATTTCCTGTCCGGGTTGAGCGAAATTTCCGGTTTGCCGAAGGCGGTCGTTATTTGTTCAGCGCATTTTGAAACCAACGGTACCGCGGTTGTTACCGACCCGAACCCAGAGATGATTTATGACTTTGGCGGCTTCGCTCCAGAATTGTCCGAAATGGTCTATCCGGCACCTGGACAGCCGGCGTTGGCAGTGCGCGTGGTGCAGATGCTTGAGGTGGCTGGGATCGATGTTCAGACAGTCGAGGACAGGGGATTTGACCATGGCGTCTGGACACCGCTCTTGCTTGCCTTCCCAAACGCGGATGTTCCAATCGTCCAGGTCTCGGTCGATCCTGACCGCGATGCGCAATATCATTATGCGCTTGGCGCTGCCCTTGCTCCATTGCGGGACGAAAATATTCTAATCGTCGGTTCCGGCCACATCACCCATAACCTGCGGGAAGTATTCTCAGTCATGCGGGGTCGCCCGATATCAGATGCAAGGCTTGCAGAAAAAGTACATGCGTTTACCGGTTGGCTGTCCGAGAAATTATCGGCAGGTGATACCAAAGCCATTCTCGACTGGAAAAACCAGGCGCCCTTTGTCCCGGAAAATCACCCCACTGATGAACATTTGTTGCCGCTGTTCTTTGCCTATGGTGCAGGCGGAGAATCGGCAAAGAGCAGGCGGGCACATCATTCCATAGAATATGGATTTTTCACAAATGATTCCTGGGTGTTCGGCTAGCTGCGCCTCTCCCGGATTGTGGTATTCTGTGATTCAAAACCGCCAATTCTGGAGAGCCGCCGTGCCCGCGATCGACATACAAGTGCTAGAGAACGTATTCACCGACGAAGAGAAAATGCGCATCATCATGAAGATCACCGATGCGTTTGGGGAGGTCGCCGGTGAATCGCTAAAGGCAAATACCTCGGTTCGTATTCATGAAATTCGCAGCGGTTCCTGGGGCTATGGTGGTAACGTGCTGACCACGAGCGACGCCGTCGAATTGCGCAAGCGAAGCCGTTCGGAATAGACGTTTCAATCAAATAGAATGCTGGCCCGTTACTCGGCCCGATTAGCCCCGGCTACCTATGGCGAGAGTGTCAGTTGCGACTGGGCAATGGACATGTCGGCTGCCCTGCGCGGAACCTTGCGGCCTTCGTTGCGATCCATCATCTCGTAGAAATAGACCAGAGACGGCTTGTAAATGTCCTTGGGAGGCAAGATCCCGACGGCGCTGGCGATGGTCGACATGAAGTGGTTACAGTTATAGGCAAACAGATGGTAAGTCGGCTTTTCGGTCTTTGCCTTCTTGATCGCCAATAGAAGTTTCTCGTATCGCTCGGCGGTAAGTGTCAACCGGTAGGCTGCCTGGGGCTTGACCCGGCAATCATCATAAAGCGGTTTCATTATGCCTGGCATGGGTACCGCTCCGGCGATACCGGCTCCGACATAGCCACCGACCGGCGCCAGCATGACCAGTTTTTCGTCAAGCGGTTGGCCTTCCGGGCTCATGCGGCCATAGGCGATATAGACGTGGCCAACCGGCAGCAGCGGCGTGTGGCGCAGCCGCATTTCCATGTAGTAGGGGTGTCCGGGCGTTACCTTTTGAGCATTGATGACTTTTGGCTTCGGTCCCCAACCACCCTTGCAGGCGCCATGATCAATCGTGGTGTACAGCCTTTCGGCACGTTGCATCGCCAGCTGTTCACTCGGATCAGAAACACCAACATATCCATTGACCAGCAAGCTGTCCTGGTCGGTCTCAGAACTGATTGCAGCCAGTTGTACTTCCGTGCGGTTGCGCAATTCCACAGTCTCGGGTGCAAGCGCAATTGGTTCGGTTCCCAGTTGTGCTCCAATTGCTTCAGGCGTCAGTGCAGCCAATGCAGCCGGTTGCGAATTCTGCCGTTGAAGCTCAACAGGCTGGAGATTTTGTTGGAGATCGGCAGTCTGTAAATCCGGCGATTGCTCTGTTGGCAGCTCGGAACTGGTCGCTTCACCGCGCTCGTCGATGACGCCGGTGGTGGTCACATCAAGCGGAACTTCGCGAAGTGGATCGGATCGTTGTGCTGCATTGCTGGGGGAGGCAAAGGGATCTGAAAACCCCGATACACCACTTGTGGAGCATCCTGTAAGTGCAACACAAAAGGCCACCGCCGCGGCAGCACCGATTGCGCGCCTAACGGAACAATTCAGGATAACCAAATGTTTGGTCATTCATGCCCACCAAATTTCAAACCGTCTTAGACGAGATTTGTTGCCTACAAACAGGTATCGACGATATGAAAACAATCACCGCAATGAATTTCTTTTCGATCCATTTTCACGGTGCCGAACCATTGTTTCTTTTCTAACATCAATGCACGGCAGAAAAAAGATGGGGTGGTGACTTCGGCGGGTCGAAACCGATCACATTTATTGTCTGTGTCGATTTGTGCACAGGTTTGGGTGCGGGTTGATATCCGTCAGATATCAACGCGCAGAGAACTGCAGGTATTGGCGAATGTCAGAATTTATCAGGCTTCGGCGACGCCGTGTTGCGGAATGCCCTTTTCGGTCATGAATTGCTGCAACTCGCCAGCCTGGAACATCTCGCGTACGATGTCGCAGCCGCCAACGAACTCGCCCTTGATGTAGAGCTGCGGCACCGTGGGCCAGTTGGAATAGTCCTTGATTCCCTGGCGGATGTCATCGTCGGTCAACACGTTGACGCCTTTGAACTCCACGCCAAGATAGTTCAAGATCTGCACGACCTGACCCGAAAAGCCGCATTGGGGAAAATCGGGTGTGCCCTTCATGAACAACAATACCGGGTTGGATTTGATTTCATTGTCGATGAACTCATTGACTGCAGACATTTCATTCTCCTGAATTTCCCGGTTCAAGGCCGGGCTGTCCGTTTCCAATTGTTAAATATCCACTATCTGCACCGTTTCCAAGTGGAAAGAGGGAGATTAGTAAACCAGAAACCAGATAACACAGGCCCAAAATGCACCGGTTGCGACCAGCAACCAAAACAATTGGTCCCGAAACAAAGGTTTCGTAAAGATCGGAGGTAGTTTATCCATTCCGCCGGGCATTTGTGTTCCGATTATTCCGGTACGCTGGTCTGCAGGGCAAGTGCGTGGAGTACGCCGCCCATATTGCCCTTCAGTGCTTCATATACGATCTGATGTTGCTGGACCCGTGATTTGCCCCGAAACTCCTCGGAAACGACCTCGGCAGCATAATGATCGCCATCACCGGCCAAATCCCGAATTGTGACCGTGGCGTCCGGCAGCGCTTGCTTGATCAGACTTTCAATTTCGCCGGCAGACATCGGCATTGCCGTTACCTCTCTATAATTATTCTGCGGCCTCGACCTGGTGGGCGTGACCATCCATGAACGCAGGAAACCATGATTCATGAGCATTCCGCAATTTTTCAACCGAAATGTCCACCAAATCTGCAATCTGCAATCGGTGCCCTCCGAAGGATCCAAT
>JANQQM010000193.1 GCA_028289365.1 Salaquimonas sp.
GTCATGCCGATCCTTGCGGTTCTGACACGGATCGCAACAGAAACTGCTACCGGACTGAAAACCGACTATGGTTTCAAACAAACCTGTTCCGGCAGGATCCCGGATTTCCCGATAGAAAAATCCGCCGCCCTGATTAAATGGCTGGGCCAGAGCGATGACAATGCCGCGGAATTCATGGCGCCTTTCGGGGGGCTGGCCGGCACGGACAAGACCGATGGCTTCCGGTTCTCGACCAGAAACGATCACATCGTGCACTTGCGGCCCTCCGGCAATGCGCCGGAAATGCGGATTTATTGCGAGGCGGAAACGGCCCGGATCGCCCGGGAACTGTTCGGCAGTGTTCGGTCGGAAATAATAAAATTCAAAATGCGCTGATTGCATACGTATTTGTTAAACAAAAGTAACAGTTTGAGCACTTGCAACTGGTTTACGATTAATATCTATTGGCGCGACGTTGAGGGAGGAGGAACCCATTTCAACTTTTGGGCTTGCACCTGCCATTCACGTGTATTGACGTCCTAAAATTAATGATACTGGAGGAATAGAATGGACCGTCGTAAATTTATAAAATCTGCGGGAACAGCAACTGCCGGCGTCGCCGCAGCTACCGCTATCAGCGCACCTGCAATTGCGCAGGACATAAAGGACATGGTTATTGTCTCGACCTGGCCCCGGGATTTTCCGGGTCTGGGGATCCCGGCACAGAGACTTGCAGCACGCATTACCGAACTCACAGATGGCCGCATTAATGTGCAGTATTTTGCATCCGGTGAGCGCGTAGGCGCTTTCGATTCCTTTGATGAAGTGGCTTCCGGCAATGCACAGGCATATATCGGTGCAGACTATTACTGGACTGGAAAGCACAAGGGATGGGCCGCATTTACGGCAATACCCTTCGGACTGACTTACACAGAGATCGATGCCTGGACAAAGTATGGTGGCGGACAAGAACTCTGGGATGAACTTGCTGGCGAGTTTGGCCTGAAGAACCTGGCCTGCGGCAATACCGGTGTCCAGATGGGTGGTTGGTTCAACAAGGAAATCAACTCCGCCGATGACCTCAAAGGTTTGAAAATGCGCATTCCCGGACAGGGCGGCGAGGTGATCGCCAAACTGGGTGGATCTTCGGTTTCGCTTCCAGGCGGACAGATCTATGAAAACCTGGTTTCCGGAGCCATTGATGCCACCGAATGGGTTGGACCTTTCAATGATTTCTTCATGAAATTCTACGAAGCCGCCAAATATTATTACTGGCCAGGAATGCATGAACCGGGCGCACAGCTCGCAATGGGCATTAACCGGGGATTCTGGGACAGCCTATCCCCCACCGACCAGGCAATTATCGAAGCCGCCTGTAATGAGGAAAATGCCCGTACCATGGCGGAAACAAACGCAAATAACGGTGCCTATCTGGCCCGGCTCATCAATGATCATGGCGTCGAGTTGAAGGAATTCAACGAAGATATCTATGCCGCATTCGGTGAGGCTGCGCAGGAAGTGCTTGAAGAGGCGCGTGATCATTCCCCGCTCTCGAAAAAGATCATGGATGCGGTCGTCGACGCCCGCCAGGAAATCGGTTCCTGGACGGCGCTTTCCGACATGGCATATGTGCAGAAGCGCAACGAGGTAATGGGCATCTGATACCGAAACCGGTATCATGTAGTTTACGAAACATTGAGGCGGAGCAAAGGTTCCGCCTCTCTTTGGGCATGACAATTACACCGGGCGGCGCAACCTCTTCATGATCGACAAAATTGAGCATCCAAAACTGACGCTGTATGCCCGGATCTTTGGTTGGGCCAATCTGGGTGTGTTAGCGGCTTTTGTTGTCAATGTGTTCCTGACCTATGGAGGAGGCATGCCTGGTGCGGCATTATTGTCGAGCGCGTCAGGCCCCGCGGCCTGGATGCAGGCAGCTTTGTATCCGGCGGTGGTGGTCATCGCTGTCCTGTTTGTCTCTCGATCACCGGACATGACATTGAGGGACGAGGCCGACCGGATTACCCGATTGAACAATTTCATCATCCGTGCGGCATTCTGGTCGGTATTGATCATCGGGGTTGTCGATGCGGCAGTCACGTTTCTGCGCGTCGAAGGTTTGCTGACCCTGTTTATCGGAGAGGACCTGAACCGCGAACTTGGCCGCTCCCAGTTTCGTGGTATCTACATTCACATTCCACTCATGATTGTTTCAATCGCGCTGGCTGCCATGACAAGGACCCTCGGATTTATATGGTTGTCATTGCTGATTGTAATCGCGGAACTTCTAATCGTATTCAGCCGGTTTGTGTTTTCCTATGAACAGGCCTTCATGTCCGACCTGGTTCGGTTCTGGTATGCAGCGCTTTTCCTTTTTGCCAGTGCATACACTCTGATAGAGGAAGGTCACGTTCGCGTTGACGTGTTCTATGCTTCATTCAAGGACAAGACAAAAGGTTTTGTAAATGCGGTCGGCACATTGACGATGGGCATCGTCTTTTGCTGGACCATCCTGATCGTCGGCATGGGTGGCAAAAATTCGATTATCAATTCACCAGTATTCAATTTCGAAGTCACCCAATCGAGTTTCGGCATGTATGTGAAATATATGATGGCCGGATTTCTGGGCATTTTCGCAATTTCAATGATGGTGCAGTTCACTGCATATTTGCTGAGCGCGATTGCAGACTGGCGCGGCGATCCCGGTCATGTCGACCATGAATCGGTCAGTATCGCCTAGGAGGACGGCCGGAAAACTGATATGGAATTATTGTTTCTCCTTCTCCTGATCATACTCATGGCCCTGGCGCTCGGTAGTGGCTATCCTGTGGCATTTGCCTTGCCGGGTTCAGCCATAATCTCGATTTTGGCCGCAGCGATCTGTGGTCACCTGTTTGCCGGAGATGTCGACGCCTATTTTGCCCAGGGTGGTCCCGGGCAGTGGTTGAGTGCGGGCGTCACCAATCTGCGGGGCGTTTATTGGGAGACGGAGCGCGACACGTTGATTGCGATCCCGCTTTTCATCTTCATGGGGATCATGCTTCAACGATCGAAGATTGCCGAAGATCTTCTGATCACCATGGCCCAACTGTTTGGCCCGATCAGGGGCGGGCTAGGCATTTCGGTTGTATTTGTGGGAGCACTTCTGGCCGCAACGACCGGGATCGTTGGCGCCACTGTTGTCGCCATGGGTCTGATTTCACTTCCGGCCATGCTGCGCAACAATTATTCAAAGCCGCTTGCAACTGGAACAATCGCTGCTTCCGGCACGCTGGGCCAAATCATTCCGCCATCGATCGTGTTGATCATTTTGGCTGACCAGTTAGCAAGTGCTGCAGATCAGGCAGGTACTACCCGAAAGGCGCTTTACAAAGCTTCTACCGGTGAATTGACCATGCCATCAACATTCGATGTCGCCTCCACAAGTGCCGGAGAAATGTTTCTGGGAGCATTCGTACCTGGTCTCGTCCTGGTCGGCCTCTACATGTTGTTCATACTGATATTTGCCTTTTTCAATCCCAAAGCAGCACCTGCTGTCCCCTATGAGGGCGAATATGACCGAAAATTTGCAATCAAAGTTTTCCTGACACTGGTGCCTCCTCTGACCCTCATCGTGCTGGTGCTGGGGTCGATCATCGGTGGGATAGCCACTGTCAATCAGGCAGGCGCAATCGGTGCAGCCGGTGCGCTGGTCATGGCCGGATATCGCCTCTATGAAGGAAAGAGGGGCGCCTATTGGCCAGCCCTTCTCGCGCTTGCTTCGCTGGCTGGACTGGCGGTGCTCCTCAACAGCCACGACATCAATGTCAAATCCATCAATTCCACTACCGATGTCTGGGTCATGACGCTGGCGATTATCGCCGTGGCGTGTTTGATTGCAGCACTCATCTGGAGTGGCTGGCGGGCCTACAAGACTGATGACACGATGCATGGCGTCATGGTGGAAACCGCGAAGACTACGTCGCTTGTTTTTATTATCTTGCTGGGCGCCGCCATGCTGACAGCAGCGTTCCGTGCTTTCGGTGGGGAGGAACTGGTTCGTGAGTTTCTGACTAGCCTGCCCGGCGGGTTCTGGGCTCAGTTCGTAATTGTAATGGCAGTAATTTTCGTCCTTGGTTTCTTTCTTGATTTCATCGAGATCGCTGTGGTTGTCGTGCCGATTGTGGCGCCCATCCTTCTCGCAGATCCCGGCGCCAATATTACTGCCGTCTGGCTCGGCGTGATGATCGGCCTGAATATCCAGACATCCTTCCTGACACCACCCTTCGGCTTTGCACTGTTTTACTTGCGTGGTGTGGCGGATGCGACCGTAAAGACGCTGGAAATCTACAAGGGCGTGATTGCCTTTATCGGCTTGCAATTATTGGCACTTTTCATAGTCGCTGTCTCACCGCCACTGGTGAACTATCTGCCGAACCGCTTGTCGCTCCTGTCTGAAACCGCACCGCCGCCGCGAAATCCCCAGCTACAATATTGCATTGAACAGTTTGTTTTCGACCAACTGGGCGATGAGGGTGAATCCATTCGCAATGCAGTTGCCAATGCAAGAACGCTTGATCTCTCCTATATTCCCGATTCCTTTGCCAAGGATTTCGCTAATATCTATGACAATGCCGAAAAGTCGCTTGACACAATTCCCGAAATCGTCTCGGCGGAAAACGCCATTGGCGAAGCTGAAGAAGGTTATCGTCCCCTGCATCGTCAGGTGCGCTCGATTGAATCAGATATTCGCAGACATGAAGAACATATAAAGCATTACGAGACCCTGTCGCGACGAGTAAGGGGTGACGACGATGATTCGGAAAATATCCGAGCAAGATATGAACGCCTGATTGAGGACAGCAAGCAAGAGGCGGAACGGCTATCAGGTACAATTCCGCAGGACTGGAAGGCAAGTTATGACGCTTTCGCTGAGCTACGAAAGGCAGAGACAACCGCCCGCAGCCTGTATCGCCGGGCTGTTGATTCTTCTTATGAAAGCTTGATCGAACTGATTGCAGTTATCGAAAATGCGGGTGAACTTTCCCAAACCGGCCCGGCAATTGAGGAAGTGCGTCAGGCTATCGCTTCAATGGAACCGAAACCAGCTGGAGAAGCAGTCAAGAAGGTTGCAGATGCGGTTGGTAAAATCCCGGGTTCCGACAGTGTGGCTTCTCCGCTTTCCAAAGCAGCCCGGAATCTTCGTTCCCGCTCGCCCGACATCGAAAAGGCAAATGAGCTGATCGATGAAGCACTCGCTGCCGTAAAGACCGAAACTGAATGGCGCCAGAAAGCCGAGAAGGAGATGCTGCCGGTGCTGACCGAATTTGAGGGTCTGACCCGTGAAACCATTGGCTTGCGCCAGCAACCTCGTCTTCCAAGGCAACAGGCGCTTGCAGTTGCCGCCTGTAAAGCGGAACACAGAGACATTTCGCTCAGTTTCTAGGGTCGGGCATTTCCATACCGAGGGAGCACGGCCATGAAGCACAAATGGCTTGAGGGTGAAGTGGAACTGACCAGGGCAATCGATGCGGCAAGCCCGGTTCTGACCGGGCGCAACGATCTGTACGAGAAGGCAACCGAGATGGTTGAATACCGCCACAGCCGGTCTTCGCTGATCAACCTGGTCAACTTTCTGCTGAGCGAAATCGACAAGCGATCAGACAAGGAAAAATGACCGCGTTTCGAAGTGTGTCAAAATGCACACCTTGAAAACAAGAGCCGGCCTATATTCAAAAGCACGGGGACTTGAACCACCCCCTAAGCCCGTTAGACCTCCTAGTAATGAAACACCCGGCACCTGTGCCGGGTTTTCTTTTTCTGTGCCTAACCACCTGTTTCTCGGGCGTTTTCGCCCATTTCCAACAGGGATTCCATGACGAACAATCCGGAGAATTAACAATTCCTTAACGCGATGGGCGCAGAATTGCCGCAGGCATGGTGACGGTTTTCTCCTCCCGACCAGACCATGCATCTTCCAGGGCGGCTGGCGCCATCATACTCTCATGCGCTGGCCGTTCTGTCTTGTGATACAGCCAAAATCCAAATTTTGAGCACAATCCTGTCGCGCGGGGACCCTTTACACGCCGCGTCGCTGACGCTTGCGGCCTTCTTCCCACTCGACATGGGCCTGATTGACCGAGGTATTTTCCGAGACATGCGGCGTGCCAACCTCCCACCAGGCATGGCCTTCCGCCGTCCAGCCGTCAAACGCATCGACCTGCATGGAAATCACATAGGTCCGGTCCGCCTTCTTGGCCCTCAGGAAAGCTTCCTTGAACTCATCGATCGAGTGAACCGTTTCGCTGATGGCCCCCATGGTCGCTGCATGGGCAGCGAAATCGACCGCAAAGGGTTCCACCTCGATATTGCAGTCGGCGATCAGATTGTTGAACGAGGTGTTGCCGGTATTGTTCTGCAGCTTGTTGATGACGGCAAATCCGCCATTGTCGCAAACGATGATGATCAGCTTCTTGCCGGTCAGTACCGAGGAATAAATGTCCGAATTCATCATCAGATAGGAGCCGTCGCCGGTAAAGCAGATCGTGTCACTGTCGGGCTCTTTCTCCTGCTGTGCGATCCGGGCGCCCCAACTTCCGGCAATTTCATAGCCCATGCAGGAATAGCCGAATTCCACGTCAACGCTGCCGACTGTCTTTGTCCGCCAGTTTGCTGTGACTTCCGCGGGCAGCCCGCCGGCCGCCGCAACAACCCGGTCGCGCGGTTCGCATAACTCGTTGACGGCGCCAATGGCTTGCGCATAGGACATTGGGCGGTTCTTGCCGGCTGAATCGACCGGACTGATATTGCCGTCGACATAGTTGTCCCATTTTTTGGTCTCGTCAGCCGCAAAATCCGACCAGTCTTCCGGCGCGTGATAGTCGCCGAGCGCTTCGGAAATTCGTGTCAGTCCGAGTTTGGCATCACCCTTGACCGGCGTCGCCAAATGCTTGTTGGCGTCATATCGCCCGACATTGAGCGATACCAGCATCGCGTCCTGGTCAAAGGCAGTCCAGGAGCCGGTGGTGAAATCCTGCAGCCGCGTACCGACGGCAAAGATCAGATCAGCCTTCTCCGCCAGGATATTAGCCGAATTCGACCCGGTAACACCGATTGGTCCGCAATTAAGCGGGTCGCCATGAACCAGATTGGCGCGACCGGCAATAGTCTCGACCACCGGAATATTGTGCTTTTGCGAGAAATTCTTCAGCTCTTCCCAGGCAAGCGAATACTGAACGCCACCGCCGGCAATGATGATCGGCTTTCTCGACCGGCTGATTTCATCCGCTGCCGCCGCGACCTCGGTTTCATCCGGCATTTGCCGTCTGATGAAATGCGTCCGCTCTTCGAAGAACGATGTCGGGTAATCCCAGACCCATCCCTGAACATCCTGAGGCAAGCCGAGGAATGCCGGTCCGCAATCGGCAGGATCCATCAGCGTGTTGATGGCCGCGGGCAGGGATTGAACAATCTGCGCGGGATGCACGATCCGGTCCCAGAATCGCGTCACGGATTTGAACCCGTCATTTACCGAAAGGGCGGGATTGTTGAAGTGCTCGACCTGTTGCAATACCGGGTCGGGTAACCGGGTAATGAAGGTGTCGCCACACAACATCAGCAGCGGAAGGCGGTTCGTGTGCGCAAGGGCTGCTGCCGTCATCATGTTGGTCGTACCAGGACCAGCCGAACTGGTAGCGAACATGAACCGGCGGCGCAGTTTTTCCTTGGCATAAGCAATGCCGGCCAGCGCCATGGATTGCTCGTTCTGCCCGCGATAAAGCGGCAGTTCTTCCTTGTGTTCATACAGGGCCTCGCCCAGGCAGCTGACATTGCCATGGCCGAATATGGCAAATCCGCCGGCGCAAAGGCGCTGCCGCTCGCCATCGATCTCGATAAATTGTGCTGCAAGGTGTCGTATCAGTGCCTGTGCAGTGGTTAACCTGACAGTTGATTGCTGCATCGCCATCTCTGTTCCCTCATACCGGCAGTCATTGCATGCTTAACTGCCTGCAATCTGGACCATGACCTGCGATTAAATTTAAGCTTGACGGTCAAGAATAAATCCAGTTTATCACTATTGCAACCGGTTGCATAAAAATTCGTCTTGTGTATGCCGATTAATCGGGAAATGCGTGGCCTGAGAGCCTATCTTCTAGCCGCTACCGCACATCAGATTCTTGACTTGCATGCGCGGTTGAAACGACAGGATTATAGAAATGGCAATGGAAATCGGAAATGCCCCATGTTCCTGGGGTGTGGAATTTGCAGATGACCCTCGCAATCCGCCCTGGCTTCAGGTTCTCGACGAATGCGCTGCTGCGGGATATCGCGGTATCGAACTCGGCCCGGTCGGATACATGCCGGAGGACGCGGAAATACTCCGTGATGCCCTGGCACAGCGGGATCTTACCCTGATTGGCGGTGTTGTTTTTCGGCCGTTCCATGACCCGGATAAATGGGATGATGTGTTGGACGGTTCGGTGCGTACCTGCAAGGCGCTCAAGGCCCATGGCGCAGATCATCTGGTGCTGATCGATTCAATCTCCGAGCGCCGGGCGCCGACGGCAGGGCGGGCCGATGAAGCAGTCCAGATGGATCAAGCTGAGTGGAGCGCGTATGTCGACCGGATCAGAACAATCGCCAAAATGGGCGCCGAGGAATATGGCCTGACCGTGGGCATGCACGCCCATGCTGCCGGATTCATGGATTTTGAACCCGAACTAGAACGATTACTGGATGAGGTTGACGAAGACATTCTGAAAATATGCTTCGATACCGGCCACCATTCCTATGCTGGATTTGATCCCGTTGCCTTCATGAAGCGCAATATCGGCCGCATCAGCTATATGCATTTCAAGGACATCGATCCGGTTGTAAAAGCGGATGTAATAGCAAACCAGACCGGATTTTATGATGCTTGTGCCCAGGGTATTTTCTGCAATCTGGGTGATGGCGACGTGGATTTTCCTGCGGTCCGGCAGATATTGCTCGATGCAGGGTTTGATGGCTGGTGCACGGTTGAACAGGATTGCGACCCGCAGGGAGATACTCTCCCGATGGCCGATGCAAAGGCAAACCGGACCTATCTGGAATCAATCGGATTTTGATGTTTCGACCCGCGCCCGAGCGGGTCGAATTCCAGCTTCAAAACCTATTGCGAAAGGGGCCTGAGCGTACCGCGTTCGACCACCTCACAGGGAAAAATGCGCAGTTCCAGTGATTTTTCCGGCTCTTCAACGAGCGTCGCAACGAGATCAATCGAACTCAGGATTATGTCGTGCGTCGGCTGGCGCACGGTTGTCAGATTATAGGCCTGCCACTGCGCCATGGCCATATCGTTGAAGCCGATGAAGCCAATATCGTCGGGTACCCGAATACCCTTTTGGCGGGTTTCATCCATCGCGCCCATGCAAATCAGATCATCACCGCAAAAGACTGCTTCGACCCCCTCGACTTTTAGCACTTCCCGCATGGCGTCGCGACCGGCTTGATAGCCATAGGCATCGGCATATCTGACATCGACAGGAACAACGCCCTGATCGCGCAAATGACCCAGAAACCCGGTGGCTCTATCCTGGGTTGATGTCGCTGATTCCGGGCCACCAAGAAATGCAATCCTTTCATAGCCATGGAGCAAAAGCGTTTCGGCAGCCATCTTGCCACATGCCTGATTATCAATTCCGACTACATGCACATCTGTACCAACCTCGGCGCGTCCAAAGGCATGGACTACCGGCATGTTTGCATCTTTGAATGCCTTGGCGAAATAGGGACGCAAGGTGGAAGTGGCGACAATGACACCGTCGACATTGTATTGGCGCAGCATTTGAACGGAATGTTCGGGATCGGTTTCATCGGTCAGATTGACGATCAGCGGACGCAGGCCGCGTTTTTGCAAGGCTCGCGTATAAAGGTCGAACACTTCCAGAAAAATCGGATTCTGAAAATTATTGGCAATCAGTCCGATCAGCTTGGTGCGATTGGTCGCCAGGCTCCTTGCAATCAGGCTTGGACGATAGCCGAGCTCGCGTGCTGCTTTCTCGACTTTCTTGCGGGTCTTGTCCGAGACACTGGCACCGTCCGTATAGGTTCGCGACACGGCAGACCGGGACACGCCTGCTAACTTCGCTACATCTTTCAAGGTTACTGCCATGCTGTTTCAATCCCGAACTGGTCGTTACATCCTTGTAGGCACATAAAGAATTTCAATCCAAAAAGCCTGCAGGGAGCTTAGGATTTAACAAAAAATTTTGCAACCGGTTGCAATATTGTCTCAAGTATGATTGTCTTAAGACGCTGGATTGGTATTTTTTCGATCCGGCCTATGAATTCATGGTCCAAACCGGGAGGAATGTAATGAAGGGATTGTTAAGAAGAACAATCGGCGTAGCAATGGGGACACTTATCGCTGTCGCCGGTGTTGCTGGCACAGCGTGGGCTGAAGGCGAGAAGATCATTCTCGTAAGCCATGCACCAGATTCAGATTCATGGTGGAATACAATCAAGAATGGCCTGGCATTGGCTGGCGATCAAGTTGGCGCTGAGGTCGAATACAGGAACCCGCCAACCGGCGACATTGCCGACATGGCTCGCATTATCGAGCAGTCCGCCGCCTCCAATCCGGATGGCATTATTACAACCCTTGCTGACCCGGACGTGCTTAGCGGACCGATCCAGAATGCGGTTGCAAAGGGCATCCCTGTAATCATCATCAATTCCGGAACACCGGAACAGGCCGCTGAAGTTGGCGCATTGATGTATATTGGTCAGCCAGAATATGATGCAGGCTTGGCAGCAGGCCAACGCGCCAAGCGCGATGGCATCGGCTCATTCCTGTGTGTCAACCACGTGGTTTCAAACCCGGTTGTTGGCGAGCGCTGCCGCGGTTTTGCCGACGGACTTGGCGTTGAACTGGGTAGTTCAATGATCGATTCCGGTCAGGACCCTGCCGAAATCAAGAACAAGGTAAAAGCCTATCTTTCAGCCAATCCGGATACACAGGCTGTCTTGACGCTTGGACCGACATCAGCCGATCCGACGATCGAAGCGCTGAAAGAAAACGGCATGGCCGGCGATCTGTATTTCGGTACCTTTGATCTTGGAACCGAAATCGTCAAAGGCATCAAGGACGGTACCATCCAGTGGGGTATCGACCAGCAGCCATTCCTGCAGGCCTATCTGCCGGTTATCGTGCTTGCCAATTACAAGCGCTACGGCGTCTTGCCAGGCAATAACATCAATTCCGGACCGGGCTTCGTCACCAAGGACGCTCTAGCCAAGGTCGAGGAATTTGCTGGCGAATATCGCTAGGAGAGATTGTGCCCGGAAGCTGGTTTCGGGCACCTTCCCATTGGGAAATTACTGTTTTGAGGGCGCCAGCGGGTAGTAAGGCGCCTATTCAAAATCAAAAAACCTGAAATTTTGGACAGATGAAGGGCACGTGCCGGGCGCAACAAATTGCGTCATGCGGGCGTGCTGGCGGAGGGAGCAATATGTCTGAAGCTACGACAAACACGGCCGACAAGGACGAACGAATAAAGGAGATATCGCGTTTTAGGAAGGCGATGATCCGTCCCGAACTGGGCTCGATATGCGGTGTGATACTGGTTTTCGTGTTCTTCCTTTTGGTCGCCAGGGACTCTGGCATGTTCTCGGCTGAAGGGGTGATGAACTGGGGTCTGGTCTCCGCACAATTTGCGATTATTGCGGTCGGTGCCTGCCTGTTGATGATTGCAGGCGAGTTTGATCTTTCGGTCGGATCGATGATCGGCTTTTCCGGCATCATCATTGCCCTGATGTCCGTTACATACGGTTTTCCGATGTGGATCGCGATCCTCACCGCCTTTGCCGTGGCCTTGTTCGTTGGCTACATCAACGGCTATCTCGTAATCAAGACAGGCTTGCCATCCTTTATCGTTACGCTGGCTTTTCTGTATATCCTGCGCGGACTGACGATTTTCGCAGCCATCGCCACGACCAACAAGACCATTATCGGCGGTGTACGTGATGCTGCTGAAGGAGACTGGTTGGCATCGCTGTTCGGCGGCAAGATCTTCTACGGCTTCTTTGTGTGGCTCGCAGATATTGGCGTTATCGGCAAATTTGTGGCGGGAAATCGCGCCGGTGAGCCGGTAATTGACGGCATCCCGATGCTGATCGTCTGGGCGATCGCACTAATCATCTTTGCCCATATTCTCCTGACGCGTACGCAGTTCGGCAACTGGATCTATGCCTCTGGCGGTAATGCCCAGGCGGCCAGCTATTCAGGTGTGCCGGTCAACCGGGTCAAGATCCTGATGTTCATGTTTACTGCTTTCTGCGCAACCGTCTTTGCCACCTGTCAGGTGATGGAATTCGGTTCTGCGGCGGCCGACCGCGGTCTTCTGAAAGAGTTCGAGGCAATCATTTCGGTTGTTATCGGCGGCGCGTTGCTGACCGGCGGCTATGGTTCCGTGATTGGCGCGGCGCTTGGTGCTCTGATCTTCGGCGTCGTCCAGCAGGGACTGTTCTTTGCCAATGTGGAAAGTTCGCTATTCCGGGTATTCCTCGGCGCAATATTGCTGCTGGCGGTTATCCTGAACACCTATATCCGCCGCATCATTACAGGGGAGCGTTGATATGACCGAACCACTGATTGAATTGCGCGACATTGAAAAACACTTCGGTGCCGTGATTGCACTCGCAGGCGTGTCCCTGTCAGTCTATCCGGGAGAATGCCACTGCCTCTTGGGCGACAATGGCGCCGGAAAATCGACCTTCATCAAGACCATGGCCGGCGTGCATAAGCCGACAAAGGGCCAGATTTTCATGGGCGGGCAGGAAGTTTTCTTCAACAGCGCCCGTGACGCCATCGAAGCCGGGATTGCAACGGTCTATCAGGATCTGGCGATGATACCCCTGATGTCGGTGACCAGAAACTTCTGGATGGGTCGTGAACCCAAGAGGCGCGTCGGATTGATCAATGTCATGGATTTTGACAAGGCCAATGGCGTAACCATGGAAGAAATGAAGAAAATGGGCATCAATCTGCGTGAACCCGACCAGGCAGTGGGAACGCTGTCGGGCGGTGAGCGTCAGACCGTCGCGATTGCTCGTGCAGTATATTTTGGTGCCAAGGTGCTGATCCTTGACGAACCGACATCCGCACTCGGTGTGCGGCAGACATCAAACGTGCTCGCGACGATCGACAAGGTCCGTAAGAAGGGAATTGGCGTCGTCTTCATCTCGCACAATGTGCGCCATGCCATGGCGGTCGGTGATCGCTTCACCGTCCTGAACCGCGGCCAGACACTCGGCACAGCCAAGCGTGGTGAGATCGAGCCCGAGGCATTGCAGGAGATGATGGCAGGGGGCCAGGAACTTGCCGAACTCGAAGGATCGCTGGGCGGCACGGTGTAAACGCGCAAGGGAAAACAAGCATGACGAAACAGTCATCCCTCCTGGTCAAACCCGCCCGTTCGCACGGGTTGGTTAGCGAGGTTACGCCGGAATCAGCGGACTGGACCTATGTCGGCTTCCAGGTTTACCGATTGGCAAAGGGCGAAAGCGTCACCGATCATCTTGCAGATCGGGAGACGTGCCTGGTCTGGCTGACAGGTACCGGTACGGCTACGGCGGGAGAAACCAATTACGGCGTGATGGGCGGTCGCAAATCGGTATTCGAGGGCGAACCTGCAGCGCTTTATGTTCCGGCTGATTGCCCCTGGGCGGTAACGGCGGAGACTGATCTCGAACTGGCAATTTGCACCGCTCCGGGAGATCCCGGCAGCGGTCCACCCCGTGCGATACTTCCCGCCGATCTCTCAAAGGAAACCCGGGGCAAGGGATCCAACACACGTTATGTCACCAATATTCTGCCGGAAGATCAGCCGGCAGATTCCCTGCTGGTGGTCGAGGTGGTTACGCCGGCAGGCCATTCCTCCTCCTACCCGCCTCATAAGCATGATGTTGATAATCTTCCCGAGGAAACCCTGCTGGAGGAGACCTATTATCATCGGCTTAACCCACCGCAGGGCTTTGCATTTCAGCGGGTCTATACCGATGATCGTTCGCTCGACGAAGCCCTGGCAGTGGAGGATGGCGACGTGGTGATGGTACCCAGGGGCTACCACCCCTGCGCAGCCTGTCATGGCTATGATCTCTACTACCTTAATGTCATGGCCGGACCCAAGCGCATGTGGAAATTCAACAACGCCAAGGAACATGAATGGCTGCTTGAGGCCTGACATTGAAGTCTGACCGGCCTCATTCGGCGGCCTGGGCACAGAAGCAGGATGCGCCGATCGGCCGGTCGGCGCGGCTTTCTGCCAATGCCAGTCGTTGGGCAATCAATCTGCCCTCGGTGGAATCTGCCAAGCCCATCTTGGAAAGGCAGTCGTTCAGGCCCCGCAAGCTCCATACATTGTCCGGATGAATTTGCGCCCTGCTGAGATGGCCACCCAGTCCCAGATCCTCGCGATAGACGGCTTCCGCCTCCTCGACATGGCCCTGCTCCAGCAGTAGTGCGCCCAGAGCGTGGCGGCTTGGCTGCATCCAGCCCCAGGGTTCGTCATAGGGCAGGGCATCCTCTGCCTTGACCGCATCGCGCAATCGGGCAAAGGCGGTTTCGTAGTTTCCCTTGCGATATTCGATTTCCCCATCGAGCATGGGTTCGGCAACCGTGAACTGCTCCAGACACAGAACATTGTGCAGGCGCCGTTCTTCCGGCATCCGGTCTCGTGCAGCATGGAAGAGCTTGCGCTGTTTTTCTGCTTCCTCGACATTTCCCAGAGCCGCATGGGCAACCCCCTTGGCATAATGCAACGTTGCGACGAGATTGGCATAGAGCGCTTCATCGGCTGGCAGCGGCTCATCGATGATCTGTTGCCAGCGGCCAAATCGTATTAGTACATGCACCCAGATCGCCATATAGCTTTCGAAGAATTCGGCAAAGGGTGGCGACTCGACCCGCAAGAGATCCTCCGGCGTTACATCGACAAGTTCCCGCGCGGCGCGCCAGGCCGGTTCGAACTGGCCAAGAAACATCGCCCCATAAACCGCAAAGTGGTAATTGTGGATGCGATAACCTGTATAGATCGAATAGACCCCTCTTCGCTCCAGCGCCTTCCGGTCAACCTTCGTTGCCTGCCAGTTCCAGTGAAAGACATCACGGTAATGGCCGCACTGGATGTCGATATGGGTCGGCATGTGGATCAGATGCCCGGCATCGGGAACAAGTTCGCGCAGGGCATCACCCGCTTTCAGGGCTTTTTCCGGCAGCGGCGACATCTCCATAAGGTGGACGTAAAGATGCAGGATGCCGGGATGCGTCATTGCGTCCGGTATTTCCTTCATCGCCGCTTCCAGAACTACCTGCGCCTCAAGGGTTCCTGCATTTTTTGCCGGTTCCCCGGTTTCCTGGTCCCACATCCGCCAGGGCGTCCGGTTCATGATTGCCTCTACATAGATCGTCCTCAGATCAAGATCGTCGGCATGGGCGAGGTGGACGCCCTTCATCGTCTCGGCAAAGGCATCATTCCACTTGCGCATGACCTTGATTTCTTCAGGTTCGCGTTGCGGAAATCTCGCTGGCAATGCCTTGATCAGATCGCGTTCAGCCGGGGTTACCGTTTCCACAAGTGAGAGAGCAGCCTGGGTGGCATCATAGCATGTCGCCAGGGAATCCCGCCGCATCGCCTCATCGCGTCTTTCCCACGGCATGTTGTAATTGGGGCCGGTCGCATAGGCGACACCCCAATGTGCCATCGCGCAATCAGGATCGGCCTCGATCGCCTTGTTGAAGCAGTCAATCGCCTCGTCATGGAAATAGGAATAGCACCACACAAGGCCACGATTGAACCATTTCTGGGCTTCTGCAGATGAAGTGGTCACCTGGCGCGCATAAACATCAACGTCATAATATTCCATGTGTTTTCACCCTCTCGCGCCGCTCGCGGCCAAATTGAAATTCTGCATTTGATGAGCAAATCAGTGAACCGCATTTTTACCGGCTTGTCACTTTCCGATAAGGTATTGGCAGGCGAAATCGGCAACCCTGTCCGGTCATCGAATCATCATCAGACGCAATTACCCCGCCCTAGAACGGCGCCTTCACACCTAGCTTTTCAGCCTCAATGCGCAACTGGTCTGCGGTATCTTCGGGCAGGGTGATTCCTTCCTTTTTCAATCGTTCTTCGCTGCGCGCTTCCATCTCACCGGGGTAGAAAATTTCCTCGACATCCGGACGCCGCGGCGTGTCCTTCAATTCCTCGATCAGGCGCTTCATATCAGCCTCGAATTCGCCAAGCGGCCGGCAGGCCTCGATGTTGATCGCGAGCACCAGATGTCCGACGCCACTTGAGCCTTCCGGCACATAGGGCCCGACAACCGAGGCGCCGAAGCGGCTACCCGAAAGAACGCCGGACAAGGCATCCATAAGGATCGAGATGGCATATCCCTTGTGGCCGGCCATCGGAAGAATGGTACCGGCAATACCGGCTGCCGGATCCGTTGTGGCCCGCCCCAATTCGTCGATTGCCCAACTCTCCGGAATTGCTTCCCCGCGCTGTCTCGCCAGATAGAGTTTGCCGCGGGCAACGGCGGTATTGGCAATGTCCAGCATCATCGGCGGATACTTGCCTGCCGGCGCCGCCCAGGACCAGGGATTGGTGCCGACGCGCTTTTCGGTTCCGCCCCAGGGCGCCATAGCCGGGCTGGCATTGGTCGAAATGAAGCCGATACAACCTGCCTGCGCCGCCATTCTCGTATAGTACATCGCCGTGCCGAAATGGCCGGAATTTTTGACGGCAATCGCACCAATTCCGTGGGTCTTCGACAGGGAAATTGCCTTGACCATGGCTTCGTGGGCAATAAGCTGACCAAGCCCGTTCCTGCCGTCCATCACGGCAATCGCCCCGAAGCCCGGATCGTTTTCGGGTTGCGCATCGACGTTTATCGCGCCGCTTCTTATGCGCTCGCCATACCAGAAAGTTCGCATCACCCCATGGGATTGATGCCCCCATAGGTCGGCCTGAACCAGCGTATCGGCCAGGATTTTGGCGGCATGCTGACCAACCCCCATTGCCTGATAACACTGGGTGGCAAAAGCCCTTAGATCGTTATGTTGAACAGGTGCGGACATATTGTATTCCGGTGGAAGTAAGAAAATTTTCTGCTCACCATAAGATATTTGTAATTTCGGTACACGCGCGCAATTAAATTCGCTATTTTCCGGGCAATCGAAACCCAGAAGCTGTTCCCTTGGATTATCTGCTGATCATCGTTGCTGCCTTTTGCGCCGGCATTCTGAACACCATTGCCGGCGGCGGCACATTCCTTACCTTTCCGGCATTGGTGTTCATCGGTGTGCCGCCGGTCATCGCCAATGCAACAAGTGCGGTTGCAGTTCTGCCGGGCTATCTTGGAGGCGCCGTTGGATTTCGCCGAGAGATTCGTAGCTTCGATCGACGGGTCTTGTTGAAACTGACTATTATCACGCTGATCGGCGGATTGATCGGGTCGCTACTGCTCCTGGTTTCGTCAAACCAGGTGTTTTCCTTCATTGTCCCGCTCCTGCTGCTGGCGGCCACGTTGACATTCCTCTTCGGCGATCAGATCCGTTCCTGGGCAGCAGACAGGCATCAATCTGTCACGCCATATGGAACAGCCGGACTGATGGTGGTGAGCATTTACGGAGGTTATTTCAATGGCGGATTAGGCATCATATTGCTCGCCCTGTTCTCGCTTTGGGGCATGTCGAACATTCATGTCATGAACGGGCTGAAGACCGGGTTGTCCTTTGTGCTTTCTACCATCTCGGCGGCAGTGTTCATCATTGGTGGCCTGATTGTCTGGAAACCGGCAATCATCATGATGATCGCGGCGATCATCGGCGGCTATTGCGGGGCGCCGCTCGCCAGGGCCCTGCCTGCTCATGTCGTTCGATGGTTGATTGCGGCGGTGGGCTTTTGCATGAGCGCCATTTTCTTTGTGCGTCTTGTCAACGGGTAGCAGGCGCCTTATTCGAAACCGCCGCACCTGTTGGACAACCGTGGCTGTGACATTTGTCACAACATCCCCGGCGACTAGCGCCCATATCATGGTTAAGGCAGCTGAACTGCCTGCAGGAGAAAGACCATGACAAACGAATCATACAACGAAAAACGTCACGAACTTGAACACTCCAGTCCTGTTTTCAACACGTTTGCCTCTTCAACCGGCCTGATAGCCCTGGGAATGTTGTTGATCGAACTGGTACTGTAGAAAACTCCTAGACCATCTGGCCGTCAGCGTTGGAAAAGCGCGGCGGCCTGTTGTTTTTACATCCCCGAAATATCGCAGGAAGCCATCCCGACCGTGATTGTCGGCTTTTCAAGAAATTCAAACGAAACGCGGGGAAATGGCGCACCCGGGAAGATTCGAACTCCCGACCCCTAGATTCGTAGTCTAGTGCTCTATCCAGCTGAGCTACGGGTGCGCATTGCTGCATCTTGGATCAGCAAGCCAAAGTGCTAAATTCCCTGCAACAGTCCGGCTTGGTAATCGCTTGCTCCGCGAAATGCAAGGCCTCTTTTGTCACCGATTTGACGGAACTTCTCAGATTGCCGCTGGTTCAGCGCGACAGATTCACGGCAGATCGGCAGCTTCCTGGACCGGCAGCGCCCGCCGGGGCGCCTTCTTGGGCAGCTTGACCAGGAATACGGTTCCTGCCGAGGATGTTTCCTCGACACTGATTTCGCCGCCATGGGCGCGAACCAGTTCGGCAGCGATTGCAAGCCCCAGCCCAGTGCCGCCGGTTTTGCTTGACCCGCCAAACGCCGTAAACAACTGCCGCAACGCCGCATCATTGATTCCGGGCCCGGTATCGGCAATGCGCAATTTCACCTCATCGTCTTCGACAGCTGCGCTCATTGTTATCCGCGATACCGTGCTGTCATCCGTCGGCAGATCACGCTCCATCGCCTGCAGCGCGTTACGGCAGAGATTGACCATCACGCGGAACATCTGCTCCGCATCTAGCTCGACTTCCAATTGATCGGGCACTTCATTACGCCAATCGATGGTTTCCGACTGGTCGAGTCCGAGCAGTTCCGCAACATCATCGGCAATGGCGCGCAATCGATGCGGCCGGCAGGCAGGCGGCGCTTCGACCGCCTTGCCGTAAGCCAATACCGATTTCGTATAGTCGATCGCCCGATCAATTGAGCGAAGCAGCTTGGGCGCAACGCGCTGTACGGTCGGATCCGGTAATTTCGAGATACGGTCGGAAAACAACTGCGCCGACGCCAGGATGTTGCGCAGATCATGATTGATTTTCGAGACGGCAAGTCCAAGGTCTGCAAGATGCTGGCGCTGGCGCAACGTATTGTGCAGATCCGTTTCGAAGGCGGCCAGGCGCCGCTCGGCAACGCCAATTTCATCCAAACGCCCGGAAGGTTGCAGAATTAGCGCGGCATTGTCCGGTTCCCTGGAGAACTCCGTCATATTGCTCGAAATACGCCGAACCGGACGCACGATGATCAGATAAAGCGCCAGGATCACCAGCGCAGCGGTTATCAGCGAAATCGCCAGTGAAATTAAAAAGACATTTCGGCCATAAATGCGTAATGCCTGTTTCAGACGAGCGTCGCTTTGCACAAGCTCGATCGTTGCATCGCGTGACTTCATGGTTCCGAAAACACGGTAGACATGATCTTCGCCGGAAATCAGCATGGATAGCGCAGAGCGTACCGACGAGATCGGATGCATGACGGTCATGTCGATATGTTCGTCAATCTCAGCGGGCATGTCCGATTTAGCCATCAGGGTGCTGATCGGTCCGGCACGAATGGCAACCGCCAGTGAACCGGTTGCTTCCAGGATTTGTTTCTGCGCATCTTCGCTCAGCATCGGGTCGCTATTGTCTAGAAATACGATACTGGCCACCTCGGCAGTATCGAGGTGATTTTGCAGCCAGACATTGCGGAAATTGGCAACCGACGGGACAAAAATCAGTACTTCCGCGATCATTACGAAGATGATCGTCAGGATCAAAAGCTTGCCTGAGAGGCTTTTCAACAAACCTCCTTCCGGAGCGGATTTACGACGCACGTTCTTAGAACCGCCTTGACCGTTTTCGTCAGCCGACTGAATTTTTCTTTCCTGATGCATCAGCTTTCTACGCTTTTGCCTGTCATTTGGACCAATATTAGCCGAATTTTCTCAAAAATCCGATTATTGATCTGATCATTGGCTTGCGCGCAAGCGGCGCATAATAGGTCACTGCTGCACGCCGGCCAATTTCCGAATAGGTCGGATAAGGGGCTACATAAGCAGTAATGTCGCCGATTTTTAGCTTTTTTGTGATTGCAAGCGTCCACATATGGATCATTTCGCCTGCATTTGCGCCGACAATCGAAGTCCCCAGGATCAGGCCGCGGCGGTCGGTAATGATCTTGATCATGCCGATCGTATTACGTTCTGCCTGGGCCCGGTCATTTTCATGGTAAGGCCAGCGAAGCACATTGATGGTCCCATATCGCTTGCGGGCGGCTTCCTCATCCATGCCGACCTGGGCAAGTTCAGGATCGGTAAAGGTAACCCAGGGGATCACGTTGTGATTGACTGATCCGCCAACCCGAAACAGGATTGACCGGATGACCTGACCGGCATGGTATCCGGCGACATGGGTAAACTGCAGAGCTCCGGCCACATCACCAATGGCATATACGCGGCGATTCGACGTTCTGAGTTTAGAATTTACCTTGATCCCTTTCCGGTCAAATTTGATCCGGGCACCTTCCAGATTCAGATCATCAATGTTCGGCGCCCGCCCAGTGGCAACTAGAATATCCGAACCCTGGATCTCGCGCGGGCCGTCCTCTGTCTCGATGTGAACAGAAACGTTCTTGTTGCCGCGCTTTGCCACTTGCGTAACCTGGGCACCTTCCAGGATTTCTATCCCTTCAGCACGTAGCTTATCCAGCACGATACCGGAGGTCTCGGGATCATCCTTCCCAAGTGCCTTCAAGCCTTCAACCACAGTGACCCTGGAGCCTAGCCGGTGATGCGCTTGTGCCATTTCCATCCCGATCGGCCCGCCGCCAATAACGATCAGATGTGGAAGTTTGCGACGGTTTTCGAAGATGGTTTCATTGGTGAAGTAGTCCGTTTCATCCAGTCCGGTAATCGGCGGCACGAAGGGAGAAGACCCGGTCGCGACAACATATCGTCTCGCGCGGATCTGGTAGTCGCCCGCCTCAATCATATTTTTGTTGACAAATGTTGCGGTCTCGCGAATGACCGTTACGCCCATCGCGGTAAATCGCTCCTCGGAATCATTGGGTGCAATCAACGCAATGACCGATTTGACGTGGGAATTGACGCTGCGCATGTCGATTTTGGGTTCTTCACCCGTCCCGACACCAAAATTGACCGCTTCGCGCATCGCCTTTGCCTGTTTGGCCGCGCCCAGCAGCGCCTTGGACGGCACGCAACCATAATTCAGGCAATCGCCACCCATTTCTCCCTTTTCGATCAGCACGACATGGACACCCAGTGCCGCGGCTGCCGCGGCGACACTCAAACCGCCGGACCCAGCGCCAATTACGCAAATATCTGGTTTAATGATTGTCGGCATCGTCATTTCCTGGAGGGTTAGCTAAGAAACAGAATGATATGGTCTGCCATTGCAATGCCTGGCGCAATTGGTTGACCATGCGAGGTTCAATTCGTCAAGTTGTGCAAAATCAGGACGGATCGGCAGGCTTGGCGGTCCAAAACTTGCGGATGACTATCGGTAGGATCGAGATTGCCGCAAGACCCAGCATCGCCCAGATGATTTGCGGCGTGACGAGGCTGGAGGGGTCGATCTCGCAGGTTCCCGCATCTGCGCAGCCGGGATTTGCCGCCTCCTGTGCTTCAATGACACTGCCAAGACCCGCTCCGACAAAGGAATAGGCAAAGGTGCCGGGGATAATCCCGAGGAAAGTCGCGATGGCGTAGGGCAGCAATCTCACATTCAGCA
This sequence comes from Salaquimonas sp., assembly GCA_028289365.1. GTDB lineage: Bacteria > Pseudomonadota > Alphaproteobacteria > Rhizobiales > Rhizobiaceae > BOKV01. Next base: position 21,941 of record JANQQM010000193.1, read on the forward strand.
GTGCCGGCACAATATTGACTACCCAGAAGGGAAAGATCGGCGTTAGGCGGATCATCAGGAGATAGTTGAAAGCGTCGCGATTGAAGCCGTCCACCATCTTTGAAACGAAGGGGCCAGCTTTCTTCGCCAGAAAATCACCGAAAGAAGATCGCGCAATGGAAAAGATGATGACTGAGCCGGCGGTCGCAGCAAAGACCGTGAGAATACCGCCGGCAAGGCCGCCAAACACGAAACCGGCGGCAACGGTCAAAAGCGAGGCACCCGGAAAGGAGACCGCGACCAGCGCGGTGTAGATCACCGCATATATCGCCATGGCAAAAAACTGATGGTCATGCGCATAGCTGGCCAGTTCTTCGCGGTTCATGATCAGATTGGAAAGGGAGAAATACTCAAACCAGCCCGCCAGCCAGGCAGTGACAAGCAACAACACGACAACAACAGCAGGTATATACCGCTTTGTCCGCCCGATCAGGTCGTTTGGCGCTGCCTTTTCTGTGCTTGTCTCGTTCATCCCTACGCTCATCTTTCGGCTCCAACGTTTGTGCGGGAAACCCGCCTGAGACGTTCAAATGCCCATTGCCGGAACCAATCGCAATCGCTGAGGGGTCAATCTCACGCTGGATTGACATGGAACCAAATCCCGCTCACATTTAGGTTATCTGTCCTGAGAGCAGTTTCCCGCCGAAATATTGATATTCCAATAACCAGCGAAACTGCTGAAAATTCGCTGTTACAGGCGCTCCGCAATTGACAGGCAGGGGCGTTGTTTCTATAAGCGCGCAACGATCGGGTTCACGGTTCCCGCGCGGCAAAAATGCGTGAAATTTCGCGATTGCCAGGCCCTGTTATCCAGTTTCGTGAATATGGCCGAAAGATCGGGAACAGGATCTCGCAGGAACATGGTTCCCCGTTTCGAATATCTAGAATTTGAGGGTCCGCGCCGGAAGGCCGGATAATTGAACATGAAGCGTACATATCAGCCAAGCAAGCTTGTTCGCAAACGGCGACATGGTTTTCGCAGCCGTATGGCAACAAAGGGTGGGCGCAAGGTAGTTGCCTCGCGCCGGGCACGCAGAAGGCAAAAACTCTCTGCGTGACAAGGGCTAAGACCTGCACGGTAATTTGCGGAGCCGCTTGAAATAGATGAACGGCACCTTGATTAAGCGAAGTTTCACAACTCATCCGGAGCGTTTGAAAAAGCGCTCTGAGTTTTTGTTGATGCGTGGAGCAAAGCGTTTCAATTCTGCCAGTTTTATCATGCAGGCGCGCTGTCGCAAGGAACATGAAATTTCAAGCCAGGCATCCCGGTTTGGTTTCACAGTGACCCGGAAAACCGGAAACGCAGTTCAGCGAAATCGCATCAAGCGCAGATTGCGCGATGCCGTGCGTCATGTTGCTGCAGAACATGCACGGCTCGAGCATGATTATGTTATTGTTGCCAAGGCGAGCGCTTTGACCCAGCCATTTGGCGATTTGAAGCGTGAATTGACGCGCGGACTTGGCAAGATCGGTTTGCCGCACAGAAACAAAATGGCCAAACTAGGCGAAAATTCGGAACGTCATGCGGCAGAAGCGCCCGGCACACGCGCAGGAAAACGGACCTAATGGATAATTCACGCAACACATTTCTTGCCATAGCCTTGTCGATTGTCGTGATCCTTGCCTGGCAATTCCTCTACATCACACCTAAAATGGAAGAAGAGCGCCGCGCCGCTGAAATACAGCGTCAGCAGGCAGAGCAGACACAGCAGGCTACCCCGGCACAGCCTTCCGAGGGCACCTCCGACATCCCGGTCGCCCAAAGCACCGGTAATACCAGCGCGGCCAATGTGCCTGGATCCGCAAGTGATGTGCCAGGTTCCCAGGCCCTGACCCGCGCCTCCGCACTGGCCAAGGATGCCCGCATATCAATTGAGAGTTCCCGCCTGACTGGTTCGCTGAATCTGAAGGGCGCCCGTGTCGACGATTTGCGATTGAAGGGCTATCGCGTCACGATCGACAAGGACAGCCCGCTGGTAACCCTGTTCTCGCCTGCTACATTGACCGATGGTTACTTTGCTGAATTTGGATATGTTGGGTCTGATAGTTCTGGTGAAGTGCCCGGCGCCGATACGGTATGGTCGGTACTATCAGGTTCGACACTGACACCTTCGACACCGGTCACCTTGACCTGGACAAACGACCGCAACGTTACCTTCAACCGTACCATCAGCGTCGATGAGAACTACCTGTTTACCTATATCGATGGCGTGGTGAACAATTCAGATGCCCAGGTGACCATGTCGCCCTATGGCCGGGTTACCCGTTTCTCCAAGCCTGTCAATCAATCCACCTTCGTTTTGCATGAGGGCATGATCGGATTTTTCGGCGAAGAGGGCCTTGAGCAGATTACCTATGCCGACATGGAGGACGAGCCCAGCTTCACCATAGATAATGCCGACACCGGCTGGCTGGGCATTACCGATAAATACTGGGCTGCGGCCCTTGCCCCGCGCGGCGCCTTCAAGCCCCGTTTTTCCTATTTCCAGGATGGCAGGCCCCGCTTCCAGTCCGATTTTCTTTCCGGCGCGATTTCCATTCCAGCCGGCGGAACCGCTGAAAACAAACAGCTACTGTTTGCCGGTGCTAAGGTAGTCGATGTCATCGATGACTATGAAACCACCCACGAAATCACCAGTTTCGAGCTCCTGATCGACTGGGGCTGGTTTTATTTCCTGACCAAACCGACCTTCTATCTGCTGGACTGGTTGTACAAGCTGTTCGGGAACTTCGGTGTGGCCATCCTTGCCGGTACCGTCTTAATCAAGATTGCGCTCTTTCCGTTGGCAAACATGTCTTACAAATCCATGGCCAACATGAAGAAGCTGCAACCCGAAATGACAGCATTGCGAGAGCGCCTTGGCGATGACAAGGTCAAGCTGCAACAGGAAATGATGGCGCTCTACAAGAAGGAGAAAATCAATCCTGCAGCCGGTTGTTGGCCGATGCTCGTGCAGATTCCGATCTTCTTTGCGCTCTATAAGGTCCTCTATATCACCATCGAAATGCGCCACGCGCCGTTTTTCGGCTGGATTCAGGACTTGGCTGCCCCTGATCCGACGACGATTTTCAACCTGTTTGGCCTGCTGCCATATGATGTTCCGTACTTCTTGATGATCGGCGTCTGGCCGCTGATCATGGGCCTGACAATGTTCCTGCAAATGCAGATGAACCCGACGCCGCCTGACCCGACACAGGCGATGATCTTCAAATGGATGCCTGTCGTGTTCACCTTCATGCTGGCAACCTTCCCGGCAGGTCTGGTGATTTACTGGGCCTGGAACAACACGCTTTCGATTATCCAGCAAGGCGTGATCATGAAGCGCCAAGGTGTGAAAGTGGAGTTGTGGGACAATCTGCAGGCATTGTTCCGTAAAAAACCAAATCCGGCCGAATGACGTCAGAAGAGCGGGCACGGGATGCGGCTCTGGAAAGGGGCAGGGTATTCTTTGCCAGACCCTGGGCGTTCTTGCTCGGCGCGCCGTCAGCAAAATTCCTGCCATCTGAAGGCCCGACCGAAATCGCCTTTGCAGGGCGTTCAAATGTCGGAAAATCTTCGCTTATCAATGCGCTGACTGCGCAGAAGGCGCTGGCGAGAACCTCAAATACACCGGGCCGTACCCAGGAACTGAACTTTTTCGTGCCGCAGGAACATGCCGGCGAACCGGATGATCTTCCACCCCTGGCGATCGTGGATATGCCTGGCTATGGATTTGCAAAGGCTCCTAAATCGCAGGTCGATGCTTGGACAAAACTGGTGTTCGATTATCTGCGCGGACGCTCGACCCTGAAACGCGTCTATGTCCTGATAGATGCCCGCCATGGGCTCAAGAACAACGATATCGAAGTTCTTGACCTGTTGGATAAGGCCGCCGTCTCCTACCAGATTGTCCTGACCAAATCAGACAAGATTAAACCGCCGGCACTTGAAAAATTGCTGGTGGCAACCGAACTTGCCATCTCCAAACGCGCCGCTGCCTATCCGCAGGTCATCGCGACATCATCGGAAAAGTCACAAGGAATTTCCGAATTGAGAGCAGCAATTCTCGCGGCTGCAGGAATTTGACGGTATCCAGCCTAATTGTCGGTCGGTAGCACCCTGTCGGGCGGTCGATGGCCGTCAAATAGCGTTCTGATATTGATAATCACCCGATCGCCCATCTCGAGCCGTCCCTCGATCGTGGCGGACCCCATATGCGGCAGGATAACCGCCTTGCCGACCTTGGCGAGTTCCATCATTTCGGGATTTACGGCCGGCTCATGCTCGAACACATCCAGCCCCGCACCGGCAAGCCGGTCGGCCTTTAGCGCGGCAATCAGCGAATCTTCGTCGATGATCTGGCCGCGTGCAGTATTGACGATGATGCATTTGGGTTGCATCAGCGCGATGCGCCGGGCTGAAAGAAGGTGAAACGTGGCAGGCGTATAGGGACAATTGACCGACACAACGTCCATGCGCGCAAGCATCTGGTCCAGGCTGTCCCAATAGGTGGCTTCAAGCTGCTCCTCGGTCTCCAGATCGACCCGGTTGCGGTTATGATAGTGGATCGAAAGACCAAATGCCTTTGCCCTTCGTGCGACCGCGGTACCGATTCGGCCCATACCGACAATTCCAAGCCGCTTGCCCCATATCCGGCGCCCCAGCATCCAAGTCGGCGACCAGCCCTTCCAGTCTCCGGCCTCAATGGTTTCGAAACCCTCGGTCAATCGCCGGGATACGGCGATCATCAGGCCCAGCGTCATGTCTGCGGTATCTTCGGTCAGAACATTGGGCGTATTGGTAACGGCAATACCCTTCCGGGAGGCTGCCGCAACATCGATATTGTCCACGCCATTACCGAAATTGGCGATCAGTTTCATGTTCTCGCCGGCCTGGCTGATAAGGCTTTCATCGATACGGTCGGTGACCGTTGGCACCAGGACATCGGCGTTCCTGACCGCTTCGACAAGCTTTGCATGCGACATTGGTTTGTCGTCGACATTGAGCTTGGTATCAAACAGTTCCCGCATGCGGGTTTCGACCGCTTCAGGCAACTTTCTCGTGACAACGACCAGCGGTTTCTTTCGGGACATGTTCCTCCGGGTCCAAATTTTGCTGATTTGCGCGCTTCTGTTGACGGAGCTTTAACCAGCTTTGGGCATTTTTATACTTCCAACACTGTGTAGCAGACCCGGAAGGCAAGAAAAAGCGATGTTGCACAGTTCCGGTCACGAAGTTCAGGAATTAGGAAACAGAATGCCGATCAAATACCAACCCACCAGAAGCTTGCATAACTTATTGAACACCTGCCGTTTGCAGGTTCGACGGCTTTGCCTGATCACCACAAGCCTGACCGTCTCTGCCGCGGTCTTGAGCGTACCGGCATTGGCCGTGACCATCGGACCGAGCGGATTGCCTTTGCCGCGCTATGTTTCCCTGAAGTCGGAGCGCGTCAACATGCGGATCGGGCCCGGACAGGCCTATCAGGTGCAATGGATGTATGTGAAACGCGGCCTGCCGATGGAGATCATTCAGGAATATGACAATTGGCGCAAAGTTCGCGATCCGGAAGGAAATGAGGGCTGGGTCCTGCATTCCCTATTGTCAGGACAGCGTACCGCGATTGTCGCACCCTGGAGCGGCAACAAGAAACTGATCTCCATGCGCCGCGATCCCGATAATTCTGCGCCGCTTTCAGCACGGTTGGAGCCGGGCGTTGTTGTTTCGGTGGATGAATGCGCCGATGGGTGGTGCAAGCTGAGCGCAGAAGGGGTCGCAGGCTTTATCGATCAAAAACTGCTTTGGGGTGTCTATCCCGGCGAAAACTTCTGATCTGGTCGGCTAGCTCTTCTTAAGCGTATTTCAAAAGATATCGCTGGCGATACGGCAAATCAGCTTGAAATCTACTTTCTCGTAGATCTGACTCGCACAATCACGTCGACCTGGCTGATTTCCATGCCTTCCGGGGGTTCCGGCAGGTTGGAAATCTCGATGCTTCCCTGAGGCATATCGATGACTTCGTCGCCGTCTTCAAGGAAAAAGTGGTGATGGTTTCCGGTATTTGTGTCGAAATAGGTCTTTGATGTATCGACTGAAATCGAACGCAACAGCCCGGCGCTGCTGAATTGGTGCAGCGTGTTGTAGATCGTCGCCAGCGAGACGCCTATTCCTGCCGCGCGTGCTTCATCATAAAGCGCCTCGGCAGTTACGTGCCGGTCGCCTTTTGCAAACAACAGTTCTGCCAGCGCCAACCGCTGCCGGGTCGGCCGCAGATTCGCTTTGTTCAAGAGCGCTGGTACATTTCGCGAGCTATGCACGTCGGTTTCCTTGGTTATTCGTCCACCACGAACAGTTTTACCACGATACCCCTATTATAAGGATCGCAAAGCAAGGCATCAATAGACCTAATTGCCGCGGATAAATTTTAAAAATTAGCGGTTGATCTCCTGACCCCTTATATGGGATTGGCTTTACGGCTGTGCTAAGACCGAGCGCATAAGACAACTTGCCCGCAAAGCCGGGTCTTGGAACGAAAAAACGGATATTGAATGGCGGATCGAAAGACAAGCTTTGGCTATGAGGAACTCCTGACTTGCGGGCGGGGCGAAATGTTTGGGCCGGGTAACGCGCAGCTACCGCTACCGCCCATGTTGATGTTTCACCGCATCACCGAATTGTCTGAGGACGCCGGCGAACACGGCAAAGGGCACATACGCGCGGAATTCGATATTACCGATGATCTCTGGTTTTTTCCCTGTCACTTCCAGGGAGATCCGGTGATGCCGGGCTGCCTTGGTCTCGACGCTTTGTGGCAATTGACAGGATTTTATCTGGGTTGGCTTGGCGAACCGGGAAAGGGCCGTGCAATTGCCACTGGCGAGGTACGTTTCTCCGGCATGGTTACCCCGGATAACAAGGTGGTGGAATATGGTGTCGATTTCCGAAGGGTCATGCGCGGGCGCTTGGTTCTGGGAATTGGTGACGGTTGGGTCAAGGCTGATGGAGAAACCATATATACCGCCAAGGATCTGAGAGTCGGCCTATTCAAGGACAATTGAATTTCGTTTGAGATCACCTGCCAAACCGTTTTCAGAAACCGGGATTTGCGCAGGCGCCGGAATTTCAACGTAATTGCGGGTTTGTTGAATGTTGGCTCCATGGTATTGGACCACATAACAGATGGAGCGCTGCGGGTAGGGCATGAACCAGCGCGAGATTGAAAGGAATTGTGCCATGAGACGTGTCGTCGTGACAGGAATGGGTATTGTCTCGTCAATCGGCAACAATACACAGGAGGTCCTTGCTTCGCTGCGTGAAGGCAAGTCTGGGATTTCCACGGCTGAAGACTATGAAACCTATGGTTTTCGCTGCCAGGTCCATGGCGCACCCGATCTCGATCCGTTTGAAGTTCTTGACCGGCGCACGGTCCGTTTCATGTCCAAGGGGACTGCCTGGAACTACATCGCGATGCAGCAGGCAATCGCCGATTCCGGCCTGGAAAGCGATGATATCATCAATCCATCCACCGGCATCATCATGGGTTCCGGCGGACCGTCGACCCGCACCATTTTCGATGCGGGCGTGATCACTCAGGAAAAGGGACCGAAACGGATCGGCCCGACAGCGGTACCAAAGGCGATGAGCTCAACAGCTTCGGCTGTTCTGGCCACCCAGTTTGAAATCAAGGGCGTCAACTATTCCATTTCTTCGGCCTGCGCGACATCGAACCATTGTATCGGCAATGCCTATGAGACCATCGCCATGGGCAAGCAGGATGTGATCTTCGCCGGCGGATCGGAAGATCTTGATTGGACGATGTCCAACCTGTTCGATGCAATGGGTGCGATGTCCTCAAAGTTCAACGATACGCCGGATCGTGCTTCACGGGCCTATGACGCCAATCGGGATGGTTTTGTGATTGCCGGCGGCGCCGGTGTTCTGGTGCTGGAGGAACTGGAACATGCCAAGGCCCGAGGCGCCAGGATTTTTGGTGAGATTATCGGCTATGGTGCAACATCGGATGGCTATGACATGGTTGCACCGTCAGGTGAAGGCGCGGCCCGCTGCATGCGGATGGCACTGGCGACCGTCAATGATCCGATCGACTACCTGAACCCGCATGCGACCTCTACGCCCGTTGGTGATCTCAGGGAGATCGAAGCAATACGGGATGTGTTCGGGGACAATAGCCCGCCGATTTCCGCGACCAAGTCGCTGACCGGCCACTCGCTGGGAGCCACAGGCGTGCAGGAATCGATTTATTCCCTGTTGATGATCAATAACGGATTTATCGCTGCAAGCGCGCATATTGATGAAATGGATCCTGATTTTGCCGACATGAACATCGTGCGCGAACGCGTGGATAACGCAAAGATCGATACCGTTATCTCAAACTCGTTCGGGTTTGGCGGTACAAACGCAACCCTCGCATTTCAGCGTTACAACGCCTGACCTGGAGACCGGATAATGACTGGATTGATGGCGGGCAAGCGCGGACTTGTTATGGGTGTTGCAAATGACCACTCGATTGCATGGGGTATTGCCAAAAGGCTTGCATCCGAGGGCGCTGAAATTGCCTTCACCTACCAGGGAGAGGCGTTTGGCAAGCGCGTCCAGCCACTTGCAGAAAGTCTTGGGTCAAACCTTGTTCTTCCCTGCGATGTCGAGGATATCGAGACAGTAGATGCTGTGTTCGATACGCTGCGTTCCGAATGGGGAAAAATCGACTTTCTTGTCCATGCAGTCGCTTTTTCCGACCGCGAAGAATTGAAGGGAAAGTATGCCGATACAACACGGGAAAATTTTTCCCGCACCATGGTCATCTCATGTTTTTCATTTACCGAGATCGCCAAGCGCGCCGCTGCGATAATGCCGGATGGCGGAACCATGCTTACCCTTACCTATGGCGGTTCGACACGCGTGATGCCGAACTACAACGTCATGGGCGTTGCCAAAGCCGCCCTGGAAGCCAGCGTGCGTTACCTCGCTAATGATTTCGGACTGGACGGAATTCGGGTAAATGCGATTTCCGCGGGACCCGTACGCACACTGGCCGGCGCAGGTGTTGCGGATGCGCGATTGATGTTCAATTACCAGCGGCGCAACGCACCACTGGCCAGAACCGTCGAAATCGATGAAGTCGGCGGTTCCGCGCTCTATCTTCTCAGCGACCTGTCGTCAGGAGTCACCGGAGAAGTGCATTTTGTCGATTCCGGCTATTCGATTATCTCCATGCCGCGGCTTGAAGAACTGAAATCTTCTGATTCGAGCTGAATCTTCAAAATCCCGGATACCGGGCAAATTATTGATCCCGATCAATGCGCGGACGCCGGTTAACGTTGATAATTATGCTTCCTGTTTTGGCATGGAGGTATCGGCATGGGATTTTTCAAGAAAATTAGCCAGCATATGGAATTGATGGCCAGGATGTTTGGAAAGACCGGAATTGCCGGTGCCGATTCGGATGTTGTTTACCTCGAAAATGATATCAGGCAGGCAATGTCTCGGTGCGCATCCTGTCAGGATGTGGGTGGTTGCATCATGTGGTTGGACGAAGCTGAGGATGGCAGTACTCCTCCCGAATTCTGCATGAATTCTAGCTATATAAAACAGCTACAAAAAACGGCCTGACTGCGTAGAGGTCAGTCTTCTGCCAACACTGCGACTGTTGCCATTTCCAAAATGGCTTCTGAGCGAATTTATCTAAGAGTTCCTGCAGTAACCTGCTTCTCTCTTCCGGTTACCGAGGTTATTGCATGGAAGCCGTGCTCGAACGGCAGACTGGGAACACCTGATTTCAAATCAGGTGTTTCCTTTTTTCTTGAATGGGCGCGAAGCATGAAACACCTTGTATTTCTCATTTTCTTCAAGCGTCTGAACGTCCGAAAATAGAACGCTTATTACCTTCTCATAGGGTAATTCCCGGTTTGCTACCATCAGCAGGCTTCCAGAAGGTTTCAGCGCATTCTGCGCTGTTCTGATAAAGGCTGCGCCAATTTGGCTTTCAGAAGCTCGTGAGACATGAAAAGGCGGGTTCATGATGATCCAGTCATACCGTTTGCCGACGGGTTCTGCGGTCAAATCTAGCCAGAAGAAATTCACGTCAGCATCACTTCCAATACGCTTGATATTGGTTTCAACGGCCTTGAGCGATGGCCAATGAGCTTCATAACTGTCGAGCGTCGTAACCTTCCCTGAAATTTCCAGCAGCTTGGCACCAAGATAGCCCCATCCGGCGCCAAAATCCGCAACCTCTCCGCTGATCTTGTCTGTCAAGAACCCTGTGAGGAGTTCTGAACCTGCATCCGGGCCGTCGGCGGAGAACATCCCCGGCGCCACCTCGAAATCCTCGACCAGGTTGGTGACTTGCCCTTGCCGCCATTGTTCATCGGTTCGGATGACCCAAAAGAGTTGTGCATGGTGCTTTGAAAAATGTCCGGCAATCGGCGTGCGCCGCCCCACCCATTTTCTTAACGATGAAGTACCCGCCGTTTTCTCACCGGCCATGACAATGGTACCGCCCGGGCGAACCATTTCCCAGGCCCGGGCAAACTCAATCTCGTTGGCCTTGCGCGATCTGCTCGCAAAAACGAGCGCACCGGTATGGCCTTCGGACTGCGAGGGTAATTCGGCGACAACATCATAGCCCGCTTTTTCAAGCGACAGATATTGTGGTCGAAACCCCTGTTCACACAGAAAGGATCCTATAAATTCACTCAGGCGGGCAGGTAACGGACATGCGTTCAACATCAGCCATCGGGAATTCGCCTCAGCTTCAGGGATTGCGGGTAAGGGTTCCGGAAATGTGATCAGGTCACGTTCAACCGCGGTAGCCAGGGCATTGGCACTGTTCTCATTTGGTGCAGCGTTTCGCCATTTCCCCGACATTCGATTATTCCGTTCTTTGTTCCGACTAAATAAGAAAAAGGCCGGAAAATTCCGGCCTTCAAATTCTATTCTATTCAGCCGGTTCAGGCATCCTGTCCTTCCTGGACAATTTCCTTGCCGGTCTCCTGGTCGACCACTTTCATCGAAAGGCGAACCTTTCCGCGATCGTCAAAGCCCATCAGCTTGACCCAGACCTTGTCACCTTCCTTGATGACATCGGTGGTCTTTGCGACCCGGCCTTCCGTCAATTGCGAGATATGAACCAGGCCATCACGTGAACCGAAGAAATTTACGAAGGCACCAAAATCAACGGTCTTGACCACGGTTCCCTGATAGATCTCGCCGACTTCAGGTTCGGCAACAATGGAATGGATCCAGGCACGTGCGGCCTCGATTTCCTTGCCGGAAGACGAGGCAATCCGGACTGTTCCGTCATCTTCGATATTGATCTTGGCACCGGTCTTTTCGACAATCTCGCGAATGACCTTGCCGCCCGATCCGATTACATCGCGGATCTTGTCAGTCGCTATCTGCATCTGTTCGATGCGCGGTGCAAACTCGCCAAGTTCTTCGCGGCTTTCGGACAATGCCTTCGCCATTTCCCCGAGAATATGCAGCCGGCCGTCTTTCGCCTGGTCAAGTGCAACCTGCATGATCTCTTCGGTAATTCCGGTAATCTTGATGTCCATCTGCAGCGAGGTGATGCCTTCTGCGGTACCGGCAACCTTGAAGTCCATGTCGCCCAGATGGTCTTCATCACCAAGAATGTCGGACAATACCGCGAATTCGTCCGCTTCCTTGATCAAACCCATGGCAATACCGGCAACCGGCGCCTTAATCGGCACACCGGCATCCATCAATGCCAGCGAGGTTCCACAAACGGTCGCCATGGAGGACGAACCGTTTGATTCGGTAATTTCCGAAACCACCCGCAAGGTATAGGGGAATTCTTCTTCGCCCGGCAGCATCGGATGAATTGCGCGCCATGCCAGCTTGCCATGACCGATTTCACGGCGTCCGGGAGAACCGACACGTCCTGTTTCGCCAACGGAAAATGGCGGGAAATTATAGTGCAGAAGGAACCGTTCCTTATAGGTTCCGGTCAGTGCATCAATGAACTGCTCGTCATCGGATGTGCCAAGCGTTGCGACGGCAATTGCTTGTGTTTCACCGCGCGTAAACAGGGCAGAACCATGCGTCCTTGGCAGCATGCCAACTTCTGAAACAATTGGCCGAACGGTAGAAGTATCACGTCCGTCAATGCGCTTGCCGGTCTTCAGGATCGAACCGCGGACCACCTTGGCCTGCAGATCCTTGAAGACCTCCGAAACGGTCTGCGCCTCGTTGGCATCTGTGTCTTCCGTGACAAAAGCCTCTTTGACCTTCGCCTTTGCCGCATCAAGCGCGTCATAGCGCTCCTGCTTGTCGGAAATCTTGTAGGCCGCTTCAATATCCGAGCTGACCAGTTTGGACATTTCGGCTTCCAGCTCGGAATTGTCGGGAACGGTATGTCCGCGCGGCTCTTTTGCGGCTTTTTCGGCAAGATTGATGATTGCTTCAATCACCGGCTGGAAACCGGCATGACCAAACATCACCGCTTCAAGCATGGTTTTTTCATCAAGCTGGCTGGCTTCCGATTCAACCATCAACACGGCTTCGGAAGTCCCGGCCACGACCAGATCGAGCGAGGATTCCGGCATTTCATCGATATTTGGATTCAGCACGAATTCGCCATCGATCAATCCGACCCGTGCGCCGCCTATCGGTCCCAGGAACGGAACGCCTGAAAGCGTCAGGGCTGCAGAGCAGGCGACCATGGCAACGATGTCAGGATCATTTTCCAGATCATGCTGCATGACCGTCGCAATAACCTGCGTGTCACATTTGAACCCTTCAGCAAACAGCGGCCGGATCGGGCGGTCGATCAGACGGGAAGTCAGCGTTTCCTTCTCGCTTGGGCGGCCTTCCCGCTTAAAAAACCCGCCGGGGATTTTGCCCGCCGCATAGGTCTTTTCCTGATAATTGACCGTCAGCGGGAAAAAGTCCTGGCCGGGTCTTGGTTCCTTGTCGGCAACAACGGTGGCATGAACCACTGTTTCCCCGTAAGTGGCGATGACCGAGCCATCCGCCTGACGGGCAACCTTGCCGGTCTCAAGGGTCAGGGGCCGTCCGCCCCAATCGATTTCCACGGTATGTACATCAAACATGTCTTGTCCTTTATGTACCGGCACGCATTCCCCTTGAACGCGTCAACGGGATCGAAAGCATTACCGGTTCTGACTGTGTTTTTGGCGCCATGGGCAAGACAACAAGAAACCTGAAGATTGACGCTTAACGCGGATCAGATGGCTTGTAATCCTGCCCTTTTACACCAAAGTCTTGGCGCCTGTTTCGTTGATAACCTGTTGCGGGACACAGTAAAAACCCGCCAAAGGTAAACCTGCAGTCCCATACAAGGGATCTGCAGGGAAATTACTTTTTATCGGCGCAAGCCGAGACGCTCGATCAGGGAGCGGTAACGCGCTTCATCACCCGCCTTCACATAGTCGAGCAAACGGCGCCGTTGGGAAACGAGCTTCAACAGGCCACGGCGGGAATGATTATCCTTTTTGTGGTCCTTGAAATGCTCGGTCAGATTGGCAATTCGTTCAGAAAGGATCGCCACCTGCACTTCGGGAGAGCCGGTGTCGTTTTCCTTTGTTGCATATTCCTTGATAAGCGCGGATTTGCGCTCTGGCGTAATCGACATCGTCTTTTTCCTTTACTTGTACGGAGTACCGCCTCAGACGGTCCCGGAATTCTCGAGACGCCCACAGCCGGGATGTCGTCCAGCAGGGGCCGTTAATAGACCGACACGCAATTTGCGAGCCGGTTGCGGTGCATATAGGGGATTTTCTTGCCAAACACCAGTACTTTGTCGTCGATCTGTTACGATAAACATCGCTGCCTCAGATTTGCGAGACGGTAAAAACACGTTTGGGATGAAACGATCCTTGTTCGACTTCGCCAAGTGCAACCAGCTCGTCTCCGCAGACAGCACAGGCATCATTCGCATAGGCCAATGCATCACGGCCGCGTAACAGCACGGGATTACCCGATCTCAACCGCTGGGCCTGATTCCTGTCCACCGGAACTTCCGAAAGTTCCTCAAGTGCTGCTCCGGTCGCCAGAATTTTCTCATCCAGCATCTCCAGGTCATCTTCGAGTCTTACAAGTTCTTCCAGCGGGATCAGATCTTCCTCCAGAAACGGACCCACGCCGGTTCTGCGTAGATCGCTGATATGGCCGAAACAATTCAGATCCCGTCCCATGTCACGTGCCAGAGCCCTGACATAAGTGCCCTTGCCGCATTCGGCCTCGAATATAGTGGCGCTGATTCTTCCGTCTTCCTGGATGTGTTCGACAATATCAAGACTGTCGATGGTCACCCGCCGGGCCTCAAGGGTCACGTCCTCACCATCACGCGCCAGCTTGTAGGCCCGCTCGCCATTGATCTTGACTGCCGAATAAGCCGGCGGAACCTGGCTGATCTCACCGATATAATTGCTAGTCAGTGCTTCAATTTCATCGATTGTCGGCCGGTTATCGGAGCTGTCAGTAATTTCACCCTCAAGGTCGTCTGTATTGGTTTCAGCGCCCCAACTGACGGTGAAGCGATAGATTTTCTTGCCATCCATGACATAGGGCACCGTCTTGGTTGCTTCGCCAAGCGCAATCGGCAGCATGCCCGAGGCCAGCGGATCAAGGGTCCCGGCATGTCCTGCTTTGGCAGCCTTGAACAGCCATTTCAGCTTTGATACGCATTCCGTAGAACCCATCCCGACCGGCTTGTCCAGAATGATCCAGCCTGAAATCGGCCTTCCTTTTCTTTTGCGCTGGCGGCTCATTGCTCCTCGCTTCCAGTTTGACTTGTGTCCTGCGCAATATCGTTTGCGCCATCATCGCTTTGAAGGTCGCGGGCAACGTCCGGGCGGTGCAAAAGCGCGTCTATCCGTTCATAATTGTCAAAGCTGGTATCAGCCCTGAAGCGGAATTCCGGCATATATTTCATTTGCCGTAATGCCGGTGACAAACGGCCCCGAATATACTTCTGATTTGCAGCAAGCGCTTTGATGACCGGTTGCGGCTCGGAATTTCCGAGCGGGGAGATGAACACCGTTGCGATCTTCAGGTCAGGCGACATCGCCACTTCTGTAATCGAAATTACGGTGTTCTCGATTACAGGATCCGGCACATCGCCGCGCTGGAGCAGTTGGGTCAAGGCATGACGTACCATTTCGCCGACACGCAACTGCCGCTGGGAGGGAGGTTTCTGTGACATTCTTATTTATTCCGCTCTCAAAACATAGGCAGATCGTTGACTACACCAATCCGAATTGGATGGGACACGTCGGCATATTGCACCTGTTTACCGGAGCGGGTTAGGACCGCCCCGGGAGAAATTGGGAGCGTGGGCCTACAGCTTTCTTGCTATCTGCTCCACGCGGAAACACTCAATTTGATCGCCTTCGCGAATATCCTGATAGTTTTCGAAGGCCATGCCGCATTCCTGACCGGCCTGAACCTCGTTGACCTCATCCTTGAATCGCTTGAGCGTCGACAATTTACCTTCATGGATCACGACATCATCACGCAACAACCGCACGCCGGAACCCCTTTCAACCCGGCCTTCCGTTACCAGACAGCCGGCGATCTTGCCGACCTTTGAAACATTGAAGGTCTTCAGGATTTCTGCGTAACCGAGGAAGGTCTCACGCCGTTCCGGCGTAAGCAGGCCGGACATTACAGCCCTCATGTCATCCACGAGATCGTAGATGATCGAGTAGTATCGGATCTCGATACCTTCGCGGTCAGCAGCTTCCCGAGCCTGTTTGGATGCCCGGACATTAAACGCCAGGATCGGCGCATTTGACGTTGCTGCCAGGGCCACGTCGGATTCGGTGATCCCGCCAACACCGGAATGGACAACTCTGGCCTGGACTTCATCCGTACCTAGTTTTTGCAGGGCTTGAACAATGGCTTCTGCCGAACCACCGACATCCGCCTTCACAAGGACAGCAGCCTCCTTTTGATCGGAGGTTTGCAACTGGTTCATCATCTGCTCAAGCGAACCGCGCGAACCGGCATGTTTTGCGACGGCCATCTCGCGCGATAAGCGACGGCGATAATCGGAAACCTCGCGCGCCCGCGCTTCGTCGGCAACCACAGCAAGACGGTCGCCAGCCCCTGGCGCGCCGCTCAATCCGAGCACTTCAACCGGCATTGAGGGAGCGGCATCGTCAAGCCGTTCGCCCTTGTCGCTGATGATTGCGCGGACCTTGCCCCATTCGTCACCGGCAATGATGATATCGCCCTGGTGCAGCGTTCCGCGATTGACCAGCACGGTCGCCACCGGCCCACGCCCCTTGTCGAGTTGGGCCTCGATGACGGTGCCCTCCGCCGGACGATTGGGGTTGGCCTTGATCTCCATGACTTCCGCCTGCAGGAGAATGACTTCCAGCAACTTGTCGATACCCTCGCCGGTGGTCGCAGAGACCTCAACGTCAAGGGTTTCGCCACCCATCGATTCGGTAAAGACCTCATGCTGCAACAATTCATTCCTGACCCGATTGGGGTCAGCAGCCGGCAGATCAATCTTGTTGATTGCAACAATAATCGGAACATCCGCCGCCTTGGCATGATTGATCGATTCGATCGTTTGCGGCATCACGCCGTCATTGGCAGCGACGACCAGGATAGCAATATCGGTCACCTCCGCTCCACGTGCGCGCATTGAGGTAAATGCTTCGTGGCCCGGCGTGTCGATAAAGGTGATCTTGTGACCATCCTTCTCGATCTGATAGGCGCCGATATGCTGGGTAATGCCGCCGGCCTCTCCCTTGACGACATTTGCATTACGAATGGCGTCAAGCAACGAAGTCTTGCCGTGATCGACATGGCCCATGATGGTAACAACCGGCGGTCGCGGAAGCAGGTCTGCCTCATCATCCTTTTCGTCAAACAAGCCCACTTCCACATCGGCTTCCGAGACGCGCTTGACGGTATGACCAAACTCTTCCGCAATGATCTCGGCCATGTCGGCATCGATCACATCGCCTGGCTTCATCATCTGACCTTCTTTCATCAGATATTTGATGACGTCGACCGACCGCTCGGACATGCGGCTCGCGAGCTCTTGAATGGTGATCGTCTCAGGAAGGGTGACCTCCCTGGAGATCTTCTCGCGCGGGCCGGAACTGGCCATTGCCGCTCGGCGGGCCTTTTCCTGACGTCTTCTCATCGCCGCCATCGATGGCGCCCTGGCGTTCCCGTCTTCGTCCAGAGCATTTGCCAGCGTCAGTTTGGTGCGCCTTCTGTCATCTCCGGACTTCGGCCGCGATGTCTTTTCAGGCTCATCCTTTATTTTGCGCTCAAACGGTTTCAGCTCTTTCGGCTTGGCTTCTTCTTTTGGCGCAGCCGGTACTTCTCGGGCGGCCGCGTCGGCAGCCTGTTTTTCCTTGGCTGCCTTTTCTGCTGCCTCGGCCTCGGCTTTTTCCTTGGCCAGCCTTTCACTTTCAGCTTCGCGTTCGCGTTCCGCTAATTTCTTTGCAGTTTCCTCCGCCCGCTTCCGGCTTTCTTCTTCGCGGCGGTTCCGGTCTGCATCTTCACGTGCCTGAGCTTCCTCCAGCGCGCGCTTGCGCGCATCCAATTCGCTCTGGGAAAGCGTGGGTCCGGATTCACCTGATTTACCCTGTGATGCCCGGCCAGTCGTTTCCTCGGCTTCTTTTGATTTTGCACGAGCCTCGGCCTTGGGTGCAGAAACCTCAGCGGTGGCACTCTGTTTTTGCGTAGAATCCGCTTTCTTGTCCGCAACTGGCGCTTTAGCGGACGGAGCAGCATCCGCTTCAGGTGCCGTGGTTGCCGGCTCCTGTTCGGGCGCAGGTTTTGCGTCACCAGGACGCGTCAGCCGGCGTTTGCGCGTTTCGACGACAACCGCCTTGCTGCGCCCATGGGAAAAGCTTTGCCGCACGGTTCCCTGTGACACTCCGCCCCCTCGCAGTGTCAAGGTTTTCTTCGGACTCACACTGAGCTTTTTATCGTCAGTTTCGTTTTCACTCATTCTTGCGTACGACCTTGTTAATCTGTCAGTCAGGAATTCGCTCACAACGAATTCCGGAGGGTTTCAAGAACCTGTATGTACCTTGCCCGCCCATTAGGCAATTTAATCTTCATTCAGGCTGCTGTTTTCACTGTGTTCTCAGTCTTTCACGTCAAATAACGCTCCAGATTTTCTATGCGGTTCAACAATGCTTTCGTTGCGCCACCATGCTTTGCCGCTGCATGTATCACATTATGCCCCCCCAATGCCAAATCCATTTGCGAAGAAAGAAAGATTTGTTTAACGGCGGGCATATGGCCATCCGGCGCGCCGGCAGATTTTATCGCCTGCGCCAACTTTCTTACTCCATCATCTGCAGCCTCTTTGGCATGCAGCACAAGTTCACTCTTCTGAGATCGGATCAGGGCTTCAACCTTGTCAAAACCCATGACGACCAATCCGGCTTTTCGCGCCATTTTCAACGACCCAAGGGCGGCTGTTTCAAGCTGTTTTCCAACCTGTGCTGCCAGACCTTCCGGAACAGCAACCTTTTCCTTGAATCCGCGCGAAAACAGGTTTTTCGACGCAGCTTCAGCGACAAACGCCTTGTTTGCAGTAACCCATACGCCACGGCCCGGCAATTTACGGCTGATATCTGCGATGACACCACCTTCCGGTGTCATGACAAATCTGATCAGTTCGGCAGCATCATGCGTCTTTCGCGAGACAATACAGGTGCGCTCATTCATGTCTTCGCCCCGATTGTCGATTTTTCGCAAGGCTATCTGTCCTTTGATCAGGCCTCTGCTGTCTGTTCTGTACTATCCTCTTGTTCTGGTTCTTCTTCCGGCGGATTGAGTTCCTCTTCGGTAACCCAGCCTGCCTTCAATCTTGCCTGCATGACCATTTCTTCGGCCTGAACGCGCGAGAGGCCAAACGAATCCAGGAAGCCTGAGAATCTCTCGGTCTCACCTGCCTTGCGTTCGGTCCAGCCGACAAGATCGTCTGCTGCACATCCGGCGAAATCTTCAATGGTCTTGATCTCTTCCTTGCCAAGCGCGACCATCATCGCTGTGGTAATACCCTCGATTTCGCGCAATTCGTCAGCCACTTCGAGCTTTTTGCGCTCGGCATCCAGTTCCGCCTCCTGGCGCTCGAGAAATTCGCGCGCTCTGGCCTGCAACTCTTCCGCGGTTGTCTCGTCAAAACCGTCAATCGAACTGATTTCTTCCGCCTCGACATAGGCAACTTCGTCAACCGAGGCAAAACCTTCCGAGGCAAGCAGCTGTGCCACCATCTCGTCGACATTCAGCGTCTCCATGAACCGGCTGGTGTTTTCGACGAATTCCGCCTGGCGACGCTCGCTTTCTTCCTGCTCGGTCATGATATCAATGTCCCAACCGGTCAATTGGGAGGCCAGACGTACATTCTGGCCGCGCCGTCCGATCGCCAATGAAAGTTGATCATCCGGCACGACGACTTCAATGCGCTCGGCATCTTCATCTAGAACGACCTTGGCAACTTCGGCAGGCTGAAGCGCATTTACAATGAAGCTGGCAGCATCTGCCGACCACGGAATGATGTCGATTTTCTCGCCCTGCAGTTCGGCAACGACCGCCTGCACGCGGCTGCCTCGCATCCCGACACAGGCACCGACCGGATCAATCGAGGAATCATTTGAAATCACGGCAATCTTCGCGCGTGAACCGGCATCCCTGGCAACCGATTTGATCTGGATGACGCCATCATAAATCTCGGGCACTTCCATGGTGAACAGTTTCGACATGAATTCGGGATGGGTTCGCGACAGGAAGATCTGCGGCCCGCGCTGTTCGCGCCGGACATCGTGAATATATGCCCGGACACGATCCCCATACCGGAAATTTTCGCGCGGAATTGTCTCATCCCTGCGGATGATCGCTTCTGCACGGCCAAGATCGACAATCACATTGCCGTATTCGACCCGTTTGACCGTACCGTTGACGATTTCGCCAATGCGATCCTTGAATTCGTCATATTGCCGGTCGCGTTCTGCTTCACGGACCTTCTGGACAATCACCTGTTTTGCCGATTGCGCGGCAATTCGGCCGAAATCCATCGGCGGCAATTGCTCGCTCACCGAATCCCCGATCTGGATATCCGGCTCCTTGTCGCGGGCAAGTTCCAGGGCAATCTGGGTCGAATAATCTTCGACGTGATCGACCACTTCGAGAATTCGCTGTAGCGATATTTCACCCGTCTTCGGGTCGATATCGGCACGGATATTGGTCTCCAGCCCGTAGCGCGACCGGGCCGCCTTTTGAATAGCGTCGGCCATTGCCTGAATCACGATCTGCCGGTCGATAGCCTTCTCCCGCGCCACCGCATCAGCGATCTGTAGCAATTCAAGCCGGTTTGCACTGACTGCCATTTGTCTATCTCCTGAATTTTTCGCGGATATTCAGCCTGCCGCGATCAATATCGTTATGTCCTGTTGTCATTTGCGGCTGCCTCACCTTCCTCCAGGTTATTGGCAGCCCTGAGTGCCTTGTCTCTTCGCAATGATTCACGGATGAGATCATCGCTCAGTACAAGTTTTGCCTCCGAAATCTCGCTGAACGGAAGCGTAAAGTTTTCATCCTCGTCGTCCGACACCTGCTCTCGTCGGAATGTCACATTTTCCTCGTCAACGTTTGTGATCGTGCCTTTATATCGTTTGCGGCCATTGATCATCACGCGCGTTTCCAGTTTGGCAACATGCCCCAGCCAGCGTTCGAAATCACTTTTACGAACCAGCGGGCGGTCGATTCCCGGCGAGGAAACCTCCAGATGATAGGCCGTCTGGATCGGATCCTCGATATCAAGAACCGGCGATACCGCCATGGATACGTTTTCGCAATCCTCGACGCTCATCTGGCCGTCTGGCCGTTCGGCCATTATTTGCAGCGTCTGTCCGTTCATTGCCGTCAGCTTGACACGCACCAGCCTGTATCCGAGATCCTCGATTACTGCTTCGACAATATTTGCGACGCGCGCTTCCAGACCGGTTTCGGTCAGAAATCGTTCTTCATTGCCCATTTCAAGCATGTCCATTGGTCCGGCCAATAAAAAAGAGCGGGTCCGGGAGGCCCACTCTCGCGAAATCATCGGAGAATTTGGGTTTCATATAGTGAAAATTTCAATGAAACACAAGCGAAACCGTCTAAAACAAGTCATTTCCGCCGAAAAACAAGATATGCCGGCTTACGTCCCTCCCGGATTGCTTTTTTTTCGTAGCGGGTCGAGAACCACCCATTCCAGGGGACATGTTTCTTATCAGTCAGGTCTGCTTCCCAGGAAAAACCACCATGCGAAGCGACATTGTCCAGTGTCCATTGCACATAGTCATCAATGTCGGAAGCAAAACGGAACTCGCCATTCTTGTTCAGGACACGGTGTATTTGTTCCAAATTCTCCTTGTTTACAAACCGGCGCTTGAGATGTCTTTTTTTCGGCCACGGATCGGGATAGAGCAAATCCACCTGCGTCAGCGACTGATCAGGCAACCAGGAAAGCAACAACCCTGCATCTCTATCGAAAACCCGGATATTGGAGATTGCCTCGGCATCTATTTTTGCCAGGAATTTTGCCATGCCATTGATAAAGGGCTCGCACCCGATAAACCCGGTCTCCGGATCAGAAATTGCCCGTTGGGCAAGATACTCACCGCCGCCAAAACCGATTTCCAGGCAAAAAGCCTTTTTCAAACCGGGAAACAGATCCCCCAGCTCGTCAGGCGCAGCGTTCTCAATATCAATAACCAGTCTTGGCAGCAGGCGGGCGTGGATTTCAGCCTGAAGTTTACGCAACGGTCGTGATTTACGCCGCCCGAATAGCGTTCCCTCAAAGCGTTTGCCGGAGCGGGTATTCTCGCTGTTACCTGCTTTGCCACCCATCTGATTTCACGGCGTTGATCCAGTCTCTGTAAGTGTTACGAGAGCTCTTTGACGGCGTTCTTCAGGTCCTTCACAAGATCAGTTTTTTCCCAGGAAAACGAACCGTCGCGTCCGGGTTTGCGACCAAAATGACCATAGGCAGACGTCTTGGCGTAGATCGGCTTGTTCAAGTCGAGATGGCGTCTAATGCCCGTCGGCGACAGATCCATGATTTTGCGAATTGCCACTTCAAGCTTGGCATCATCCACCTTGCCGGTGCCGTAGGTATTTACATAGACGGAAAGCGGCTG
>JANQQM010000211.1 GCA_028289365.1 Salaquimonas sp.
TTTGCAGGCGGCGTCCGACTTCTTCAAGTCGGGCATGGATGTCAGCCATCTTCCCGAACCGGTTACCGAAGCGGTGGAGAAGGCCGACGGATTTGCGCGGGTATTTCCCGAGCACAAATATGCCATCGTCAAGGCATTGCAGGATCGGGGTCATATCGTTGCCATGACCGGCGATGGCGTCAATGATGCCCCGGCGCTCAAACAGGCTGATTGCGGTATTGCGGTAAGTGGCGCGACGGACGCTGCACGTGCTGCGGCTGCGCTCATTCTCACCGCGCCCGGCCTCTCGACCATTATCGATGCAATCAATGATGCACGGCGAATATTCGAGCGGATCGTCAACTACATTGTCTATCGGGTCTCGATGACGCTGGACATCATGTTTGTCGTGGTTCTGGCCACGATCCTGTTTGGATTCTCTCCATTGACTCCGGTCATGATCATCATGCTGGCCTTGCTGGATGATGTGCCGATCATGGCCATTGCCTATGACAATACGGTGCTGCCGAAGGCACCCGTGCGCTGGAACATGCGGCGAATATTGCTGACCTCCAGTATTCTGGGACTGTTATCGGTCGCGCAAAGCTTTGGCTTGTTGTTGATCGGCATGGAATGGATCAACAATCCAAACTGGCAGGCCTGGATACCGCTGACCCGGGATCAGGTTCAGACGGCGCTGTTCCTGCAGCTGGTTGCCGGTGGCCATCTTCTCCTGTTCATCGTGCGGTCGCGTGGCTTCTTCCTCAGCCCGCCCTGGCCCGCGCCCCAGTTGCTATTTGCAGTTCTCGGCACGCAGATTCTGGCCGTGTTGTTGTGCGGCTTTGGCTGGTTTGTGGCCCAGTTGCCCTGGACGATCATATTATTGGTCTGGATTTACATGCTGATCTGGATGTTCGCGCTGGACTTCGCAAAAATTGCAATGATGCGCAGGATCAATCCCAATTGAACTACAGGTGCAAACAGACGTGTGAAGTAAACCAGGTTACGGCAGAAGGTGACGATCATGATGGATTATTTTGACAAGTTTCTGGTCGCACCGGACAGCAAGGTGGATCTCGGCAAGGTTGACCCGGACTTCAAGGACAAACACGAAAGTCACAAAAGTGCGCTGCCGGAGATACAGGCCTATTCCGAGAAGCTCGGTGAGTTGCAACACCTGATGTATGCCGAAAACAAGCGCTCGCTGCTGATCTGCCTGCAGGGCAGGGATGCTGCCGGCAAGGATGGTACGATCAATCATGTGCTTGGCGCGGTAAATCCTCAGGGCTGCACCGTTACGGGCTTCAAGGTCCCGTCCAAGGAGGAGGCTGCCCATGACTTCCTTTGGCGTTGCCACAAGGCAGTGCCTGCAAAGGGGCAGTTTGCCATCTTCAATCGCTCACATTACGAGGATGTGCTTGTTGTGCGGGTCCATAATCTGGTGCCGAAGAAAATCTGGGAACGGCGGTTCGATCATATCAATGCGTTTGAAGAACTCCTGCATGACAATGATACGCATATCCTCAAATTCTTCC
The DNA here is from genome assembly GCA_028289365.1 of Salaquimonas sp. Taxonomy (GTDB): domain Bacteria; phylum Pseudomonadota; class Alphaproteobacteria; order Rhizobiales; family Rhizobiaceae; genus BOKV01. The sequence continues at coordinate 1,515 of JANQQM010000211.1, forward strand.
TGCATATCAGTCCAGACGAGGAATTGCGGCGCTTCAAGGAGCGCATCGATGATCCTGCGAGGCAGTGGAAAATAAGCGAGGCCGACTATGCCGAGCGTCCCTATTGGGATGCCTATACCGAAGCCTTTGAAGATGCGCTTGGAAAATGCAGCAAAAAGCATGCGCCGTGGTTTGTCATTCCGGCCAACCACAAATGGTTTCGCAATCTCGCAATCTCTAAAATCCTCTGTGAATATCTGACGGCACTGGACATGAAATATCCCGAGCCAACGGTCAATCTCGAAGACATAAAAAAGAAGTATCATCAGGCCGAGAAAACAGAATCCGAGCTTGAGTAATTTCGTTTGGCGTTAAACCGCTCAATTCAACAATGTTGAGGAGTAGTATGCCCCGCTTGCCGATCCTTCAGGGTGTTCTTCCGATTGAAAAGTCGAGAATACCGGCAGAAATGATTGCGGGTGCGACTTTCGCCTGTTTGGCGATTCCGGAAGTGATGGGCTACACCAAGATTGCCGGGACACCGGTAATCACCGGATTGTATACGCTGCTTATCCCGATGGCGCTGTTTGCCATTTTCGGTTCGTCGCGGCATCTGGTGGTTGGTGCAGATT
>JANQQM010000213.1 GCA_028289365.1 Salaquimonas sp.
TTTGAGCAATATCCAGAGCAATGTTGCGGGTCTGATCATTCAACCGTTCTGCCCAAGACTGGCCGGTCACGGACTGCGCGACACCTAGAAAAGGCTTAATTTCACCGGAGGGCGCCATCCGCATATCCTGTTCGAGCTTCGGTCATTACGGGCGGCGGATCGGATATCGTGGCAAGCTAAGCGAATTTCTCCATGTCATGGTGGATGGCCTTGATTTCGCGGATTGTACCGGAGGAAGATCGCATTACCAGCGTATGGGTCGTCAGGGAATTGCGTCCGAATTTTACTCCGGACAACAGGTTTCCGTCGGTAACGCCGGTGGCCGCGAACAGCACGTCGCCAGATGCCATTTCTGTCATGTCATAGATCCTGTTCGGATCCTCGACGCCCATTTTGCGCGCTCTAGCGACCTTGTCCGGGGTGTCGAGCAGCAGCCTTCCCTTCATTTGTCCGCCGGTGCACCGCAATGCGGCTGCTGCCAACACACCCTCCGGTGCGCCGCCAATACCGATATAGATATCAATGCCTGTAAGATCAGGATCGGTTGTATGGATAACGCCTGCAACATCTCCATCGCCAATCAACCTGATCGACGCACCTGCCTCGCGAACCTCCTCGATCAGTCTTGCATGGCGCGGCCGATCCATGATGCAGGCGGTCAGTTGGGATATCTTCACCCCTTTTTCCTTGGCGACATTGGCCAGGTTCTCGACTGCCGGCAGATTGAGATCAATTATTCCTTCCGGATATCCCGGACCTATCGCGATCTTGTCCATGTAGACATCCGGCGCGTAAAGCATGTTGCCGCGCTCGGCGACCGCGATTACCGCCAGCGCGTTGGGCAGGTTCTTGGCGCAAATTGTCGTGCCTTCCAGAGGATCGAGCGCGATATCCACCGCCATCCCCTTTTTGGTACCAACCTCCTCGCCGATGTAGAGCATGGGAGCCTCGTCGCGCTCTCCTTCGCCGATCACCACCCGTCCGTCTATGGGCAGTTTGTTGAGTTCGGAGCGCATGGCATCCACGGCAGCCTGGTCGGCTTTATCCTCCTCGCCGTGACCCCTCAGATGTGCTGCTGCGACCGCGGCGCGTTCCGTCACGCGCGCGAGTTCAATCGACAACATCCGGTCAATGACGCTTGGGGAGGAATTTGTATTCATTGCTTATCTCCGTTTCAAACAGAGCCTATCTTAAAAAAAATCGAACAAGGCAATGGCTCATCCAGAGTTGGTCACATGTTAATCGATTAGGTTGTCTCCCGTATCGAATCTATTGCTCAATTCGTATCATTTGAGGCTTTGCAGCCAAATGACCATCCGCACCGATTTTTTCGAAAGCTGCGCGAATTGCCGATTCGGTCGTACGGTGCGTTACCAGGATAACAGGTTGGGCGGTTTCGGGACTATCGTCAGTCTCCTGCCCGGTACGATGCTGAACAATCGATTGCAATGAAATGTCCTGTTCCGCCATGCGACTGGCAATGGAAGCAAAGGCACCCGCCCGGTCATTAAGCGAGAGCCTGATGAAGTATCCGCCTTCGTGAGCGCGCATTCTGGCCTGTTCATAGGGCTGCAGTTTTTCAGCCGGCGTTCCGAGCGAGGGAACAGTTTGGGGACCGGGGAGCGATTTGGCAATGTCTGCAATATCGCCTGCCACCGCTGATGCCGTCGCCATGCCCCCTGCCCCGGGTCCGGACAGAACCAACTGCCCGACAATGTCACCGTCTATCGCGACGGCATTTGTCACCCCGTGAATTTGTGCAATCGGCGCATCGACCGGGACCAAAGTCGGGTGGACGCGTTGTTCAATGCCGGTATCGGTTTTTTGCGCAACGCCCAACAGTTTGATCCGATATCCCAGGTCAGCAGCTGCCTGGATGTCTGCTGGCGTTATGTTTGAAATCCCTTCGACATAGATCTTGTCGGATGCAATCTGCGTGCCGAAGGCAAGCGATGTCAGGATCGCCAGCTTGTGTGCCGTGTCATAGCCTTCCACGTCGAATGTCGGGTCCGCTTCGGCATATCCAAGACGCTGGGCGTCTGCCAGACATTCCTGATATCCCAACCCTTCCAACTCCATCCTGGTCAGAATGTAATTGCAGGTTCCATTGAGAATACCGAATACACGGGTGATGGTATTGGCGGTCAGGGTTTCGCGCATCGCCTTGATGATCGGAATTCCGCCTGCCACGGCCGCTTCAAAATTAAGGAGCAGGCCCTTTTCCTCCGCCATTTCCGCAAGCTCGACGCCGTGCCGGGCCAAGAGCGCCTTGTTAGCGGTTACGACATGTTTGCCCGATTCAAGTGCCCTTCGCACGGATTCGTCAGCAGGACCATCATCACCACCAATCAGTTCGACAAAGACGTCGACCTCGGAATCTGCCGCGAGTTCAACCGGGTCGTCGTACCAACGCATGCCCGAGATATCGCAATCGCGCTTTCTCTTGCGATCTCGTGCACTTACCGCAACAACCTCGATTGGCCGGCCGCACCTTGCTGCGAGAAAATTGTGTTTTTCCTTGAGAACGCGAACCAGGGAAGCGCCCACGGTTCCCAGCCCGGCTATTCCAAGGCGCAATGGTTCAGACATATCTTGTATCCCCGGATAATGAACTGAATCTGAGGAACAGACAGGGACGCCTGCTCCAGACAATGGCATCTGTTACGGATTTGACGCTGACAATTCAACCGGCGAAATGGGAATAGTCGAAACAAGCCTACCGATGAGCCGAGATATCAATCACATTGTGGAGCGTTTCGTCCGCCGAATTCAGGAAACGCTTGATATTGCGCGCTGCCTGGCGAATCCGATGTTCGTTCTCAACCAGCGCAATACGGACATATCTGTCCCCGTTTTCGCCAAAGCCGACCCCGGGCGCGACTGCAACGTCGGCTTTCTCGACCAGCAATTTGGAGAATTCGAGTGATCCCAGACCGGCAAACTTCTCGGGGATTGGCGCCCATGCAAACATGGTTGCAGGCGGCGGCGGTACATCCCACCCTGCCCGCGCAAAGGATTCAACCATTACATCGCGGCGTTGCTTGTAGATTTGCCGGGCTTTTTCGATTTCCTTGTCCTGCGTATTAATCGCAAAGGCTGCCGCCACCTGAATTGGGGTAAATGCCCCGTAGTCAAGATATGATTTGACCCGGGTCAGCGCAGAAACCAGTCTTTCATTGCCTACGGCAAAACCCATCCGCCAGCCCGGCATGGAATAGGTCTTGGACATGGAGGCGAATTCCACTGCAATATCCATGGCGCCTGGAACCTGCAAAATCGAAGGCGGTGGTTCATCTTCAAAATGGATCTCAGCATAAGCGAGATCGGATAGCAGGATGATATTGTGTTTGCGCGCAAAGCTGACAACATCGCGATAAAAATCGAGACTTGCCATTAGTGCTGTCGGATTGGAGGGATAGTTCAAGACGACAGCAGTTGGCGCAGGAATTGAATAGCGGACTGCCCGCTCGAGCAGATGAAAGAAAGTTTCATCCGGTTCAGCAGGAATTGAGCGAACGACCGCACCTGACATGATGAACCCGAAGGAATGGATCGGATAGGTCGGATTTGGAACAAGTGCCACATCGCCCGGTGCGGTGATGGCTTGCGCCATATTGGCGAAACCTTCCTTTGATCCGAGTGTCGCAACGACCTGCGTGTCAGGATTCAGTTTCACGCCAAACCTGCGGCCATAATAGGCCGCGTGCGCCTTGCGAAGGCCCGGAATTCCACGGGAAGCCGAATAGCGATGGGTTCTGGGATCCTGAGCCGCCTCCGCCATCTTGTCGACGATTGCCTGTGGTGTTGGCAGGTCGGGATTGCCCATGCCAAGATCAACAATGTCGGCTCCTGCGGCTCGCGCCGTTGCCTTCAGGCGATTTACCTGTTCGAACACATAGGGTGGCAATCGTCTGATCTTGTGGAATTCCTGCATCTTACTGTCCGTAAGCGATTTGTGCCTGGCTCAGGCCAGACAGATAAATTCAAATGACTAGTTTTCGATTTTCTCTACGGCCTGATTATAATGGTTTTTTGCCCGCCATTGCAGCAATTTTGAATCATTGCCTTTGGCGTCTGCCGCATTCTCATCGAGGGTCTGTGCATTTCTGGCTGCAATCTTTTCCATTTCTGCAGCAATTCGCGCCTGCTCCTGCTTGCTCATGCGTTGTGTAGCAGCTTTCCTTTCCTCAAATATGTGAGGCTTGTTGTTTCCGGTCGCGGCGGCCTTTGCCCTGATTTGCTGGATGGCCTCTTCCCGTGTCTTTGCCATTTCAGGCGCCGGTGGAATATCTGCGGGATCAGCGGGTTCGTCGGAAGCTTCGGCGCTGGTCGCCAGATTCATCGATGTTCCTTCCTGCAATTTCGCAGCTTCCGGATTCGATGTTGTAGCCGCAGGCTGATCACCGAGGACCAATGGTTCATCTGTTTCTGTCGCAGGTGTGGTAGCAGTTGTCTGGGTATCGACCGCAACCGGCATGGCTACTTCAGATTGCGGCGGGGAATCAGCGCCGACCGCCCTAAACGGATCGCTACCCGTCGTACAGGCGCTGACAAGCAATAATGCGAGCAATCCTGCACAAGGCGCGGCTATCTGAGGCATCAGGCCCAAATTATGGCGTTGCAAAATTTCAAACCGTTTACTCAATTTACATCTTCCTGAAAGGACAGTTCAGCCGTGCCCGCTTAAAATTATTAATATTCATATGCATTATTGTGCCACCAATTCCAATTACTACATGGCGAATATGGTCCAATTCGGGTTATAAATATACAGGGAGGACCGCCGTAATGGCCAGGAACAAAAAATCCGGATCAGGCAAGGTCAAATCCCCTGCCCGAAACGCAGGAGAAAAACCTGCCCTCGGCAGCGTCAAAAAACCTGCGGCTGGCAGCGTTAAAAAACCTGCCACTGCCACGGACGGAACCAATAATACTTCCAGTACACAAACTCCCTATGTGGTCAGAGATCCTGAGGCATTCGCCAGGAATATTGCCCATATGATCGAACAAGCCGGCCATGCGGCTGCGGCTTGGGTAGGACCACGTGAAAAGGGCGAAAAAAAGGACAATCTGAATGACGGATTGTCCGACATCACCAAAACGTTCGGCAAGGTCTCCGAATACTGGCTTTCCGATCCAGAAAGAGCGCTGCAAGCCCAGACGGAACTGCTGTCGCGATATATGGATTTGTGGAATTCTTCCATCAGGAAAATCGCCGGCGAGGAAGCGGAGGATGTCGCCCCGGTAGAAAAGGGTGACAAGCGGTTCAGCTCGCCCGAATGGGAAGAGAACCAGTTTTTCAACTTTCTCAAGCAGGCATATCTGATCACCTCCGGCTGGGCGCAAAACCTGGTGGAAAAAACTGAAGGGCTGGATGAACATACCAAGCACAAGGCGGTATTTTACACACAGCAGGTGATCAATTCCCTTTCGCCGACCAATTTCCCCATCACAAATCCGGAAGTGTTGCGGGAAACCTTCGAGTCGGACGGCCAAAACCTGGCCCGCGGCATGAAAATGCTGGCGGAGGACATCGTCAGCGGCGGCGGCGATCTGAAGGTCCGCCAGGCCGACAATAATGCCTTCAAATTTGGCAGGGACGTTGCAAACACGCCCGGCAAGGTGATTGCACAGAACAACGTCCGACAATTGATCCAATATGCGGCGACGACCGAGAAAGTGCTGAAAAGACCGCTTTTGATCGTCCCGCCGTGGATCAACAAGTTTTACATTCTCGACCTAAACCCGAAAAAATCGTTCATCAAATGGTGCGTCGATCAGGGTCACACGGTATTTGTCATTTCCTGGATAAATCCAGACGAGAAACAGGCAGGCAAGGATTTCGCTCATTATGCACGCGAGGGCATAATTGAATCGCTTGACGTAATCGAGCAGGTCACCGGCGAGGACAAGGTCAATCTGATCGGCTACTGCGTCGGCGGTACGCTGCTTGCGGTTACGTTGGCGCTAATGGCACGCTGGAAAGATGATCGTGCCGCCAGCGCGACCTTGTTCACGACGCAAGTGGATTTCACCTATGCCGGTGATCTGAAGGTATTCGTTGATGAAGAGCAGATTTCGCGGGTCGAGGAATCAATGGCAACGAAAGGCTATCTAGAAGGAACCAAGATGGCCACCGCCTTCAACATGCTTCGATCGCGGGACATGATCTGGCCTTATGTGGTGAACAATTACCTCAAGGGAAAGGATCCGTTACCCTTTGACCTGTTGTACTGGAATTCGGATTCGACCCGCATGCCGGCGGCAAACCATTCGTTTTATCTTCGCAACTGTTATCTCGAGAACCGGCTGTCGCAAGGTGAAATGGTCGTTGCCGATGAAAAGCTTGATCTGTCTGAAGTGACTATTCCAATCTATAACCTGGCCACGAAGGATGATCATATCGCCCCCGCCCGCTCGGTATTTCTGGGTTCCCAGTATTTTGGCGGCAAGGTCAAATTTGTTTTATCGGGATCCGGCCATATTGCCGGTGTCGTGAATCCGCCGGCAGCAGGAAAATATCAGTTCTGGACTGGCGGGAAGCCAGTTGGTGAATTGGATAGCTGGTGGAAAAATGCAAAAGAGACAGAAGGTTCGTGGTGGCCGGACTGGCATGCGTGGATTGTCGATCAAAATGGCGAGAAAGTGCCGGCGCGAAAGATCGGTTCTTCCAAATACAAACCGATAGAGGATGCACCCGGCTCCTATGTTCGCCAAAAGTGCTGAACCTTGAAGGGTTACATTGCAGACGCGCAACAAATTGTTGGAAAATTGGGGTTTCTCCCCCGTTTGGTTAATTCGCCCCTTGCCGGGCTAGCTGCAATGCAGTTATATTTTGGCCGGTTATACAAGAACCCAGGCGGAAAAATCCGCGATTTTGAATTCCGGGGCGGAAACCATGCCTATTGGCCGTTCCCGATTATAGATGGAGATTGGCATGAAAAAATTCGTAGCAGCACTTGGCGTGGCTGGCCTCGTAACCGCTGGCGGTATCTCAGTGGCATCAGCTCAAAACCCGGTCATGAATGCAATGCAGTGCACAGCAGCCTGCAATTCATCCTACGGTCAGTGCCTGTCCGGTGGAACTGACGCCATGATCGCAACTACCCCGCAGGAAGGCATGGCGAAACTACAGGCCAATACACAAAACACCATCAGCTGCAATCAGATGGTTAGCCAGTGCTACGCTAGCTGCGGCTAATACATACAGCAAATTCTATTTAAACCCGGCGGAGAAATCCGCCGGGTTTTTGATTCAAACATTAAAAATTGTGGTAATATAATACCTTAATTATAACACTATGTTTTTATTACGTTATTTTTTGCCAACTAAAAATAAGTGCTTGACGCGGTGATTGTCCCTGATTATAGAAGCCGCCAGAAATTCTGATTGCAAAAACAAAAACGGTTGCAATTGATGTGACCGGTAAATCCGATCCAGGGATAAAGAAATGACAACCTTCTCGCAGAAACCTGCAGAGGTGGTGAAGAAATGGATTATCGTTGATGCCGAGAATGTGGTTCTCGGTCGCCTCGCCTCCATCGTCGCCAGCCGCTTGCGGGGAAAACACAAACCAACATTTACACCGCATGTGGATGACGGTGACAACGTCATCATCATCAATGCCGGCAAGGTAAAGCTGACCGGCAAAAAATACAGCGACAAGAAGTATTACTGGCATACGGGATATCCCGGCGGAATCAAGGAGCGGTCAGCGCGCGCCATCCTGGAAGGCCGGTTTCCGGAACGGGTAGTTCAAAAGGCCATTCAACGCATGATGCCCGGCGGCCCCCTTTCCAACAAGCAATTGAAGAACCTGCGTGTCTATGCCGGCTCCGAACATCCGCATGAAGCACAACAGGCAGAAGTTCTCGATATCGCGGCCATGAACCCGAAAAACAAAAGGAGCGCCTAACCATGTCAGGCCTCGAATCCCTAGAAGCCCTTGCCACAGAGGGTGCCGAAACCGAACAGGCTGCACCGGTCTATGTTCAGAAACTCGACGAGCATGGTCGCGCCTATGCTACCGGAAAGCGCAAGGATGCGATTGCACGCGTCTGGTTGAAGCCGGGTACCGGCAAGATCACCGTCAACAAGCGGGAATACACCACGTATTTCGCCCGCCCCGTCCTGCAGATGATCCTGATGCAACCGATTATCGCAGCTGCTCGCGAAGGTCAGTACGATATTGTCGCAACAGTTTCCGGCGGCGGTCTATCCGGCCAGGCCGGTGCTGTTCGCCACGGTATTTCCAAGGCGCTTACCCATTATGAGCCCGCACTGCGTGGCGTCCTAAAGAAGGGTGGCTTCCTTACCCGTGACAGCCGTGTTGTCGAGCGCAAGAAATACGGCCGCGCCAAGGCACGCCGTTCGTTCCAGTTCTCGAAACGCTGATCTGGGTTGGAACCGAATGCTGCCAGACCAAAATATGTGGTTTGGCAGCCCGGTAGTTGTAGAATGTCCGGAATTGAAAGGTTTCGGACATTTTTTATGTGCACTATCAAGAACTTGCCAAGGCTCGTTCATTCAAGCGCGTCCACCCAGTTGGTTGAATCGAGCAGCCTGGCTGAAAATTCAGCGCCGGGAAGTGACAAATGCGACTGGTCGTACAAGTACTTGGTAAGGTTTTCGGATACCGCAAAGCAAAGCTGTTTCTCCGCATCGCAAATTGAATCTCGACGGTCGAGAACCGGAACACCTGCCTGCTGTGCAACCGAGCGAATTTTCTGATCGATTTCGCTAAATTGGCCGTGCTCTTGAATATAGTCCCAATATTGGCGGTTTATCATCTCGGCAGTTTCTGCAGCGACCGACGCAGTCCGGATTTCATCGGTCTTGCGAAGTATCGGAATGATCACCTCGTCGGCCAAGGTCCGGTGTTTCTTTCCTGGAAATTCCGGCATTTGCGTTACCAAAATCACCCTTTTTCCATCTTTCAACATTCGATCGACGACGCCAGAAAGCGCGTCGATATCGTTCTTGCTGTATTCCGTGATCAGCACAATCCGATCTGCCTGTTCGTACAGATTGGTGTCATACAAGTCGTGCTGACCGGCTATGCGGCGAATCTGTGTGCCAAATCTTGCAAGTTCAAATTTATCGGCTGCCAATTCACTAAAGTAGAGGATGTTGAAGAAATCCTTTGAATGTGAATTGCCGACAATGAGCATGTTTTCGCGATTGTCTTCGGGGTCAAACTCGGCAATCCGGTCATAGGCGTTAGAAGTAGCGCGATATCGTTCATCGCCTGCCATTTCTCGCAATATTGACCAGGACTCATTCCTGATAGCGCGATTATCCCATTCATATCCAAGTTGGTTCAACTGATCGAAACGATGTCTGAAGCCGTCATTCTTGTTGATGGTTACGCCAGTGGCGACCAGAAAAACAGAAAACGCCGCGCTCAAAGTCAGCACCTGTCTTGGAGTCTTGAAGAATGATAATCGGCCGCTGCGCATCGGCTTTTCTACAAATAGCCACGTCAGAAAAGCCAACACAAAGGCGGCGACAATCAGCGCAATGAGGATCTGAACCTGCTCTTCTATGTGTTGTACCCGGTAAAATGCCAATAATGGTTGGTGCCAAAGATATGCGCTGTAGCTAATCAGTCCGATACCGACAATTGGCGGAAGCGCCAGCAATCTCCCGGCAAGAGTACCAGGTGCGGCGAACAGGATTATGAGAGCCGTTCCTCCAACCGGAAGCAATGCATATCGCGAGGGAAAGGGTGTATCTTCTGAAAAAAGAAACACTGCAAGGCCGATCATGGTAATTCCGGCAAGAGCAATAACGCCACCAAGATTCGCGCCAATTTTGTTCTGGATCCCCTGCTCAACTGCGTTCAATGAAGCACCATTACGCGATTTCAATGCGAATGCGCACATCGCACCAACCAGCAGTTCCCAGGCGCGCGTGGGTATCAGATAGAAATTTCCGCTGGGTCTTGCCCCTGACGCCCAATCGGAGATGACAAAACTCACAAGCAGGCATGCCATAAGTACAGGCACCGTGATTGAAACGGATCGCCATTTGTAACGCCAAAGCAGGAATAGAATGATTGGAAAGGCGACATAGAATTGCTCCTCTACAGAGAGGCTCCAGGTATGCAGCAAGGGCATTTCTTCGGCTGCCGGGCCGAAATAACCCTGCAGGTTGTAGAATTCGATGTTGGAAATGAAAACACCAATCGCGGCAACGCTTTTGCCAAAGTCCGCGAACTGGGTCGGCAAGAGCCAAAACCAGGCAAACGGAATGCAAACCAAAACCACAAGATAAAGTGCGGGCAAGATTCGGCGGGCACGCCGTGTATAGAAATTGAGGAGCGAGAACCTGCCTGCATCCAAATCGGCGAGAAGTAAGGAAGTGATCAGAAAGCCACTGATCACAAAGAATACATCGACGCCCACATATCCGCCGGAAAAACCCGCGAATCCGGCATGGAACAGAATAACCGGGAGGACAGCTACCGCTCTCAGGCCATCAATTTCCGGTCGATAAACTAATGCCATTCTACTAGCCAGACGCCTGAAAACGAGATCATTCAGTATAATTTGTCCTATCGATCGCAGACATAAATCATCAAAGAATTGGAATGGCAACAACACATCAGGCTGGTGATGACCAATATAAAAAACAGGCGAGAATTACTTCGCCGCTTGTTCTCATCCAAATCTGGCAAGATTTGGCAGGCGCTGATAGAAGCTAAGATCCGGGCTCTAGCCAGGCGTTCAAATATGGGCCCAAACGATCCGCGATAGAATTGGAATTGTGAAGCGCACAGAATTTCGTCGCCATTGCCTGGATCATGAAGGCGTGCACGCCTTCTGCCTGCAATTCAGCTGAGATATCCCGACGGAAACCGGTCTGCTCGAGCCAAGCAGTCAAAATCTCGACCTGTCGCCCGAATGTCTCGGCAATCGGACCAATCTCCTCTACCCCGGCAGCGCCCGAATAACGCAGGATCAGATCAAACACATAGCGTTCGCAGGTCATGAATTCGCAGAGCGGCATCAGGGATTGAATCAGGTCCTCGACCGTTTTAGGTGGCGGAAGCTGTTCCAGATCATCCAGATATTCGTCAATCCGGCTGCCGATGATCAAGTCCATCAGCGCATCCTTGTCCCTGAAATGGGCAAAGAAGGTACCCTTGGCGGTCCCTGCCCTTAGGACGACTTCCTCTACCCGTAACGCCTCAAACCCGGACGTACCAATAATGTCTTCAGCCGCCGCCACCAAACGTGCGCGGGTTTCCAATGTTCTTTTCTGAATCGCTCTGGCCATAACCACTATTTCGCATTTTTTTTGACCATGGTCAATTTTTTTATTGACCGCGGTCAATTTCTATCCTAAATAATTGACCGTGGTCAATTTAAGGAGACGAACAATGAACACCAGACGCATTTACATCTTGAACGGACATCCCGCCGAAAGCTCACTCAACCGCACTTTGGCTGAAGCTTATGCCGAAGCTGCCAGGAAGGCCGGGCACGAAATCAGGCTGACCCATCTGCACGATCTCGATTTTGATCCGGATTTTGAATTTGGCGGCTACAAGAAGCTGAAACCGCTTGAAGAAGGGCTGGAAAAAGTCCTTGATGACTTTGAATGGAGTGAACATGTCGTTCTGACCACCCCGATGTGGTGGGGCGGTTTGCCAGCCAAACTGAAAGGACTGTTTGATCGCGCATTGATCCCCGGCCGGACATTCAACACCCGTGAAACGGACTGGATGGGCATGCCAACCCCGATGCTGGGCGGCAGAACCGGCAGGGTATTCATGACATCGGATACACCTGGTTGGTTCATGCGCTGGATATATCGCAATGCCATGCTGCGCCAGCTCAGGGACCAGATCCTCGGCTTTATCGGGATCAAGCCTGCGCGCATCACGCATTTCTCCGGCGCGAGCGACCCCAAGCCGGGCAATGTCGAGAAGTGGATCGCGCAAGTTCAGAAATTTGGTGCGATTGCGGCCTGATACCAATCTTCAAGGACCGGGAACACCAGCATTGAAGTGTTCCCGCCTTTGCAATCGAACATTCAATGAATAAAGGTCGCCATCATTTGGATAGGCCAAGCATTACCGGACAACTAATTATCCTGGTCAGAGCTCTCCATCCGTTGTTCGGCGGTCTTGTTGATCGCCTGCTTGAGCTCAGGATAGTCGTGCATGAGACGACGGAAATCGAGAACCGAAAGGACCAGCAGATCGGTTTGCCTGACCGCGTAGACGCTGGCGGTACGCAAAGTCTGGTGTTTGATCAGCGCGATTTCACCGAAGAAATCCCCCTCCCCCAATCGGACCGGCCCGTCTTCGAGCTCGACCTCCACCTCGCCGGAAGCAACGAAGTACATTTCATCGGCCGGGTCGCCTTTCGAGACGATAATCGAACCGGGTGCAAATTTTCTGGCGTTCAGCCGACCTACCAGGCTTGCGATGACCGGCGCCTTCAGATCGGCAAATAGCGGTACCCGGGCGACCATCGCAAAGGATACAACAAAGTCTCTGCGCTTGATCTCCTGGGCAAATCCGGTGGCGATGATCCCGACCGGCAGCGCGGTGAACATCAGCCCGAGCACCATTACGATGCCACCAATGAATTTGCCTATCGGGGTCAAGGGAATCACATCGCCATAACCGACCGTGGACAGCGTTACGACAGCCCACCACATGGCTGCCGGTATATCTCCAAATTCCTCGCGCTGCACGCGTCCTTCCGCGTAAAACATGCTGACGGAAGCCAGGAGAAGAAGACCGGCGAAAATGATTGAAGCGCCGAGCAAGGATCGCCATTCGGCCGCCAGGACCCTTCCGATTGTGACGATTGCCGGCGCGTATCGGGCAAGGCGATAAAACCGAAAAATGCGAAGCACCCGGATCGCCGTAAGGTCGACGCCAACCAGCAGCTCCAGGAAGAATGGAAGAATGGCAATGAAATCCACGATCATCAGCGGTGTGAACGCGGTGCGCAGGCGCGCCATGGATGGCCGCATCCCTTCCATGAGCGGATGTTCGGGGGCGACCCAAAGGCGAGCCAGATATTCGACAATGAACACCGCAACACAGATGCGGTCGATCATGCGATAGGTATCGCCGTATTCTTCATGCCATTCAGGTACGGTGCTGATAACGGACACCGTGACACTGACCAGGATCAGGATGACGATGAACACATCGAACAGTTGCGAAGCGAGGCCGCGACGACCGCGCTCGAGCAAATCATAGGCGCGCTCGCGTAAACTCAACTCAGCGTCCAAGGTAGAATTCATACAGTATCACCCCATCGACCGGCGCATACGGGCGTGAGTTCAGGGTTTCCCAGCATCCGAATGAGCCCACTCGAAATAAAGTTCACGTGCTTTCGTGGCAATCGGTCCAATCCCGGGTTCATGATCATCAAACTTGGTGATCGGAACGACCTTGGAGTAATTGCCGGTTGAGAAAATCTCGTCAGCCACCCGGAAATCATCGAGGGTCAGCGTCCCTTCATAGACGGTAACCCCGGCTTCACGAAGCAGTTTGATCACCCGCTGCCGGGTAACGCCATTCAAGAATGTCCCATTGGGAACCGGGGTAAAGACATCGCCGTTCTTCACCATGAAGATATTGGTTGTTGCGGTTTCGGCGACGTTGCCCAGTGAATCGCAGACAATGGCGTTCTGAAACCCCTTCTCCTGCGCCTCTCGCAACATTCTCGCATTATTGGGATAGAGGCAGGACGCCTTTGCATTTGTCAGGTTCGAGGCAAGCGTTGGCCTTTGATAACTGGTGGTGGTTACGGTGAAACCGCCGCCGCTGCCCATGGCCGCTTCCTCGATGCACATTGCGAATGCCGTAGAATCCGGATGGGGATCGACGGTAAAGGAACCACCCTCCCGCGACCAATACATCGGCCGGATATAGACAGCAGTATCGGTATCAAACTTTGCATAACCCTCCCGGCCAAGTTCGACAATCGCGCCGGTTTCCATGGTGGGTTTCAAACCCATGACATGGGCTGAATAATTGGCTCGCGCACAATGCATATCGAGATCGGGGGTCACGCCGTCAAAGCCGCGGGCACCGTCAAAGACCATGGTCCCCAGCCAGGTCGCATGATCGGACGACCCCATGATCATGACATTGCCTTCGTGCCAGCTTCCTTCGTACCAGGTCCAGATTGTGCGATTGGGGTCCATGGATATCTCGATATCTCTTTTTGATTTTCTCTTGGTTCGGATGAATATGTGCTGACTTGATCACAAGCCGAAACCGCTTTCAAGGGAACGAGCAACGCGCCAAATTTTACAGGCGCGCGTTTGGGATGCATAAAAGACAACGTTGAGAAACAACCATGTCTACCAAGCAGGACAAACGTCATGGCAAGCAAATCGATCGACCACGCAATATTGCCGGGCAGCATGCGCGGTGCTGCCAGTGACCCAACCTATGCAGGTGTGCTTTCGTTCATGCGGCGCAAATACACCAAAATTGTCGATGGTGCGGACGTGGTCGTGTGGGGAATTCCGCTCGATTCAGCCGTGACCAACAGGCCGGGGGCGCGTTTCGGACCGCAGGCGATTCGCCGTGCTTCAGCAATCTTTGACAATGATCCACAATACCCGTTCTCGCGCGACCTGTTCGAGACAATGTCTGTTGTCGACTATGGAGACTGCCTGTTCGATCAGGGCCGCCCATGGGAAATTGCAGAACGGATCGAGGCGGAAGCCAAACAGTTGATCGATACCGGCGCCTATCTGCTGTCCCTGGGTGGAGATCATTTTGTGACCTGGCCACTGCTAAAGGCCCACGCTGAAAAACACGGACCGCTGGCGCTTGTTCAGTTCGATGCGCATCAGGACACCTGGGAAGACGACGGTGAACGGGTGGATCATGGATCGTTTGTGACCCGCGCCATCAAGGAGGGAATCATTGACCCGGACCGGTCAATCCAGATTGGTATTCGGACAATTGCGCCGGAAGATTTCGGGATCGAAATACTCTATGGCGACGACCTGGACGAAATGCCCAGCAGCGAAATAGCCTCGGCAATCTCCGAACGTACAGGAACCTCTCCGGCCTATATGACCTTCGACATTGACTGCCTTGATCCGGCCTTTGCTCCGGGGACAGGCACACCTGTGGCAGGCGGACCATCGTCGGCGAAGATGCTGTCTGTGCTGAACAAGCTCGGCACGATCGACGTCAAAGGCTCCGATGTGGTTGAGGTAGCACCCTCCTATGATCATGCCGACATAACAGCGATTGCAGGTTCAACCATTGCCATGTATATGCTCGGCCTTCGATCCGAGCGGCTATTGGGGATTTGACGACCTGACAAACTGATTCAACGACTTAAAGTGTTGATTCAGATTCAAATTAAGCTGCCAAGATACTGATTTATAGGCATTATTGAGGAACACTATGGCAAAGAAGGCCAAGGTTTTCATTGACGGAGAGCACGGAACCACGGGTTTGAAGATTCGCGAGCGGCTGGCGGAAAGAACCGATATCGAGGTATTGTCGATACCGCATGAAGAGCGCCGCAATGATGAATTCCGTGCCAAATTGCTCAATGAGGCCGACATTGCGGTGCTTTGTTTGCCCGATGATGCTAGCAGGCAGGCTGTGGCGATGCTGGAAGAATCCGGCAATGATACGACGCGCGTCATCGATACATCCACCGCGCACCGTACCGCGCCCAACTGGGTCTTCGGCTTTGCCGAACTAACCGCGGGACAGGAGGCAGCAATCGCCTCTGCGCGGTTCGTATCCAATCCAGGGTGTTATTCCACCGGCGCGATTGCTCTATTGCGGCCGCTCATCGATGCGGGCGTCATGGCGCCCGGCCATCCGATTTCGATCAATGCGGTCTCCGGATATTCGGGGGGCGGCAAGACGCTGATCGCACAGATGGAGGATGCCTCCCATGCCGAGCATATTGGCGCAAACCATTTTCTTTACGCGCTCAGCATGGCGCATAAACATCTGCCGGAAATCGTCTCGCGCGCCGGGTTAAAGCGCGCGCCGATCTTCACACCGAATGTCGGCCGGTTCGCCCAGGGTATGCTGGTCAATATTCCCCTGCATCTTGATCTACTGATTACTTCACCGAAGGTCGACTATGTGCGGGAGATCCTAGCAAAGCATTATCAGGGTGCGAAGTTCGTCAAGGTTGCTAGTCAAGAAGAATGCAAGAGTCTGGTACGTGTTGATGCCGAGGAGATGGTCGGCAATGATGAGATGAAGCTCTATGTCTTCGGCGATGATGCCAATACGCAGGTCAACCTGGTTGCCTCGCTGGACAATCTCGGCAAGGGCGCTTCAGGCGCGGCCATCCAAAATCTCGACATCATGATCGCCGGTTAGCCAGGATCAGCTGCGTATCTCGATGGCATTCTGTGGGGCATAGCCGCCATAAATCGCCCGCCAATGCGCGACGGCGAAGGCGAGCACGATTACCGCTCCACCCTGGTGCATCAGCGCCCAGGACATTGGTACCTGGAGCACAAGCGTCACAATGCCAATCGCAGCCTGTATCGTGACCAAAGCCAGCATGATCGCGGCTCTGACCTTATGCGTACCTGCTGTCGCCACTCGCATAGTCGCAATCAGCTGGATCAAGGCGAGCAGCAATAGGATATATCCGCCAATTCGATGGACAAACTGGACCGTTTTCGGGTTCTCGAAGAAATTCAGCCAGGCCGGGCTGAGTTGAAACAAGCCAGTCGGAATTATTGCGAAATCCATGGTCGGCCAATCGTTGAATGCCAATCCTGCATCCAGTCCGGCAACCAGGCCACCCAGAAAAATCTGTATCAGCACCGCAATGACGATAATCGGCGCCAGCATGCGCAATGCGAACCGTGCCGGCGGGACCGAGTACCGTGCAAGGCCCCTGGCTATCCAAAGCGCATAGGCAAATATCAGGCAGGCCAGGGTCAAGTGGATCGCCAGCCTGTATTGACTGACATCGGTACGCTCAACCAGGCCTGATGTAACCATCCACCAGCCGATGAATCCCTGGAAACCACCCAGAACGAACAGGGCAAGCAATCTCGGTTTAAGTCTTGCTTCCAGCCGCCCGGTGACCCAAAACCATACCAATGGCAGGGCAAATGCCAGTCCGATGAAACGGCCCAGAAAGCGATGGGCCCATTCCCACCAGTAGATCACCTTGAATTCTGAAAGGCTCATCCCCTTGTTGATCTGCTGATATTCGGGGATTTGACGGTATTTCTCGAACTCCTCGGCCCAATGCTCTGCCGATAATGGCGGTATTGCACCAAGCAGCGGCTTCCATTCTGTGATGGAAAGGCCGGAATCGGTCAGCCTGGTGGCGCCGCCGACCAGCACCATTGCGAAGATCAATGCGCAAATTACGTAAAGCCACGCCCTGACGAGCAGGCGGTTGCGTTCTTCGCGAACCACCAGCTGATGTGCGCCCATGGTCGGTTGGGCCAAGGCCATGTTTCAGTCTCCCGCATTGGTATGGATGACTTGTATCAGGATCACGGCGGATACAAGGCCCTTGATTGCGTGACACAGAGCCGCATCAGATTTTCATGCCAAACGGCGATACTGGTTGTATTAGTCATTTCAGGCTGGACAACGCAGAGAATCGAACATTGTCGCAAACACTGAGAAAACTGATCGGGACCGTCTTGCTGTTCGTGCTCGTCATTCTTTACGCGTTGGTCGCGATGACGATTGCCACTGCGCGCCTGGCTGATTCGTCTGCCTGGGTTCATTTGCTGTATTTTTTCATTACCGGAATTCTGTGGGTCCTGCCGGCGATGGCGATTGTCAGCTGGATGTTAAAGCCAGACGAGGATTGAACCCCTACTACAGGCGTTCTCCCGTGATTAATCCTTACTCGACATTTACCCGCTGACCGCGATTTTGAAGCAGCGTCGGCAATCCTGACAGCAGCGTATCGACATATCGCCTCGACTGGAACAATCCATTTAGGGATATGCGCGGCAGCGCATGCAGATGTTGGCGATGTTCGCGATAGATCACACCATGGCGGGTGGTACAGGCAGTCTCAAAGCCAATTTCACTGGCGAGATTGAAATCCCGCGGACCCGCAGCAGCCGGGTACCCATAGGGAAAGGCAAAATGACGTGGCCGTTCACCCAGTTCGTATTCCATGACGCGAGCCCCCTCCTCCATCTCGTATCGGGCGGCATCGGCATCCAGCCTCGCGACGGCATAATGGTTGATCGTGTGGGCACCGAATGTGCAAAGCGGGTCTTCGTCCAGATTTGAGATTTCTGCCCAGGTCATGATCTGATCCTTGCGGTGGGCGATCGGGTCAAGACCGGTTTGCGCGGCCAAATCAGAAACGATCTCGCGCTGTTTTTCCTCATCTGTATCTGTGGTCAGGAATTTGACCAGTTCGGAATAAGTCTTGCGTTTCTTTTCGTCGGTTGAAACGTCGAATTTCACTCTGCCCTTGGGCGAATGCATGAAAAAATGCGACCGGGATGCGATGACCGCCTCTAGATCCTCCCACCATAAGGTCGCCTCGCCTTCTACCAAGCCTGTCGCGATGTAGATGGTGTAAGGTGCTTTGTACTTGCGGAAGATTGGCACGGCATGTTGCAAATTGTCCCGATAGCCGTCATCCAGGGTGATCGCCACAAAGGGATCTTCAAGGTTGCGCGGATCGTAGTTTCGAATTCGCTTCGCCGCTTCGTCCATACTGACCAGATTCATTCCGCGCCTGACCAGGGAAGTAAGCACCTGGTCCAGAAATTCAGGCGTAATGGAAAGATGTTCGTTCGGCGCGAAGGTGGCATTGCTCCTTGGACGCACATGATGCAGCATCAGGATTACGCCTGCTCCGGAGGTCCAAAATCGACTGGCAGCCTGTGCCCCGGAAAAGTAAAGCGCATTCAGCACTGTTTTCAGGGCGAGCGTCCCGGCCATCGATAATTCCCGTGCAAATCTGCCAATTGATCAAGACAGAAAATTGAAACTCACTTGTCACCTGAAGTATCAGGCAGCGTCCTCAAAAATCTTTTCCCGGTCGGCATCTTCTAGTGCGACCGTAACCACCACAGAATACCCCGCCTCGACGACTTCCTTTTCGATCTTTGCTGCCTCGGCGCCATCGGCCCCCTCCTTACTGACAAGAACGACGGTCTTGTCATTGGCGATATTGGCGAGCCCGCTAATACCGGTAACGCCGCAGTCGAAAATGACATATTCATAGGCATCCTCGAGGGTCTCTGCGATCATCTCCAGATCCTCAAGGATCAATTCGTCAGATTCCTCTATATCCGAGCCAGCTGGCAGGATGTGGGCAGAAGACAGGCGATCTGTATAAATTGCTTCGGTAAATCCAACTTTTCCAGAAAGCATGTCTTTTACGCCAGGCATCTGGTCGGTGCCCAGAAACTCGATGCTGGTTGCCTTATTGCCGGTCAGATCGATCAAGACGACTGATTTGTCGTCAGCTGCCAATTCCCTTGCCAGAAGCCAGGATGCCAAGGAACCGATGTCACCACCTGGAGAAACCACAGCTATGCGGGCAGAGCCGAGATTCTGAACTGCTTCAAAGGTATCACTAAACAAGAAGGAACCGGGTTCATTTGCCGAATTCGGAGCGGCTTGAGTGGTTTCCTGATTTTGCGATTCCATTTCGGAAAAGATGTCTTCGGTGGAAATGAAATCATCGTCCGAGTCCGTATTGTCGGCACTTGCGACGTAGAGCGGTGGTGTGTTGTCTGGCTCCTCGGCATATAGAGGCGGCGCAGTGGGAAGTTCTGCGTCTGCAACTGGAAGCGTTTCAACAGCCGCGTCCGGGGCTTGAGCCAGTTCGTCCGGTACCATGTGCAACGGAACCTTGCCGGCAGGTTTCAATGCCTTTCCTGTCATCAATGCCCATGTCAGGATGAACATGATCGACAGGACCGCCATCGCAACCATGCCGGCGATCGTGAACGGTATAACTTTCGGGAAATAAGCGCTTGCGGGCATGATTGCTCGGGAGATTATCCGCGCATCAACCGGGAAGTATTCGCGATTTTGCCGGCTCGCAGCTTCGCGGTACTGGGTCAGATAGGTTTCCAGCAAGGCGCGCTGTGCAGTGGCCTCGCGCTCTAACGCACGCAATTCCACCTCGGCCTCACCTACGCGGGAGGCTTCAGCCTTCAGCCGGTCCACCTGCTTCAGCAATACCGCTTCCTGCTGAGCAAACAGATCGACATTGTTGTCGAGG
Source organism: Salaquimonas sp. (assembly GCA_028289365.1). Taxonomy (GTDB): domain Bacteria; phylum Pseudomonadota; class Alphaproteobacteria; order Rhizobiales; family Rhizobiaceae; genus BOKV01. The sequence continues at coordinate 20,209 of JANQQM010000213.1, forward strand.
CTTATCAGGATATTGTCGGCGGCTGAGCGAATCTGACGCTGGAAGTTTTCCGACTGAGATTTGAGTGCTTTCAATCTGGGATGGTTCGGCAACAAGGTCGTCGAAAGCTCGGAAATCTGTGCTTCCAGTGCCACTTCACGCTCACGAAGACGTTGAATGAGCGAAGAGGATATGACCTCGGGTATGACATCCAGCGAACCGCCGGAATTGATGGCGTCGCGAATTGCCCGCACCTTGCCTTCCGCGGCAGATTTCTCGCCTCTTATTCTTGAAAGCTCCGAAGCAGCCTCCGACAATTGCTGAGTAGCCAACAAGGCGTTGTTGTTGCCAATAAGGATATCGGAATTGGACCTGAATTCCGCAACCTTCGCCTCGGCTTCACGCAGTTTGACGCGCAGTTCATCGATTTCCGGTCCGAGCCATCTGGTTGCCTCTTCGGTAGACTGGAGTTTGAATTCACGGATGAATTTCATGTACTGGTCGGCGAGCGCATTTGGTACGGCTTGCGCCAATGCCGGATCCTTTGACGAAAATTCAATATAGATGACGCGCGACTTCGGGGATGCATAGACCGTGAGGTTCTTGTTGAAGGAAGTCAGCACACGTTCTTCTGGCGTAATGCCGGGCTTGGCAACCGAAAGCCCAAACATTTCAAGAATTGTGCTGGTAAAGGATGGTCCTGCCTCGTCCCGAAATTCAGGATGACTTGTCAGATTCAGCTCGGAAATCACCTTCAAGGCAAGATCATCGGATGACAGGATCTCGACCTGGCTTCCGACAGCCTGCTCGTCAAACTGGTTGCTGTTTATGTTCTGCTCGGAATTTAACCGGGTAAATGGCGACTCACGACTTTCAATGATAATGCGTGCATCGGACTTGTAGAGGGGAGCGACATTTGAAAGTAGAAACAGCAGTCCCGCGCCCGTGAGCAACGTCAAGACGAGCACGACCCATTTCTTTTTCCAAACCTGGCCCAGCAAACCTGCCATGTCGATATCGACATCGGCTGTTAATTCATTCTGACCGGACATTCAAAGACTCCCAACCCCCAGGCATTAACATTTGTAACTGCATTATGAATGTTTATGGTAACCACGAGGTTAATTTACCGGCTTGATCGAGGCTTCGTTCGGTGAATTTTTCGGATCATCCGGCACTGGCCGAAAACAAGCCGTAATTCAGGATAAGGAGTGCGGAAAGATGCTGTCCCGGGAACAAATCGAGTTCTACAATGAAAACGGCTACCTCCTGGTGGAAAATGCTGTCTCCCCGGAAGAATTGGCCAAAATGCATCAAATCACGCTGGATTTCATAGAGAAATCAAGGAATGTGACCGAAAGCGACGAGGTCTTCGATCTGGACAAGGGCCACAGTGCTGAGAATCCCCGGCTGACGCGAATCAAGCTTCCGCACAAGCAGGACCCGTATTTCTGGCAGGTACTAACCCAATCACGAATCACCGAGATTTTGCGTCAATTGCTGGGTGACAGCGTCTTGTTGCAGACCTCAAAGTTGAATACCAAGGCTCCGGACGGTGGAGCAGCCGTCGAATGGCATCAGGATTGGGCATTTTACCCGCATACCAATGACGATATGCTTGCTTGTGGGTTATTTCTGGAAGATGTCACAGAAGAGAACGGACCGTTGCAGGTAATTCCGGGTTCCCATAAGGGCCCGGTTCTGGATCACAACAGCGCTCAGGGCGTGTTTTGCGGCGCTGCCGACCCCGACGACCCGGATTTTGACATCGACAAGGCGGTGACGTTGTGCGGCAAAGCCGGCAGCATGACCATTCATCACGTTCGAACATTACATGGTTCCGCCCCCAATCGCAGCGATCGCGCAAGAATGATCCTGTTTTATGAATGCGGTGCAGGCGACGCCTGGCCGCTCATGGGTGCGGGAAACTATCTGCAAAGACTGCCGCAGGGCGAGCAATGGGCTGATGTCATGGATCGCGTTATCATCGGCGAACCGGCTCTTCAACCGCGCATGGAGGCCGTTCCCGTCCGACTACCATTGCCCCCTTCACCGGATATCGGATCGATTTTCAAGGTACAGGAATCGGGCGGGGCAAAAAGCGCTTTTGGATAATGATTGCAGCCCGTTATCGACATTAATTGAGAATTCGAAACGCGATTTTACCGACAATTAACCATATCCGGAGTTTAATCCGACCCGAATTGGAATGGCGGGTTCGTCCCCTGGCTCGTGTATTTATTGATAGTAGTTTCAGGCTCATCCATGGCAAAAATTGTCGGCAAATTATCGAGATTCATTTTATTGGTCGTCACCGGCCTCGCCCTGGTGTCGTGTGCCACCTACAAGCCTGTAGACGAGGCATTTCACGAGGCATTGAATTTTCCTTATGTGCTTGATTCAGGTGATAGAATTCGGATCACGGTGTTCGGCCAGACCGATTTGAGCAATGGCTACTCGGTCGACAAATCGGGTCACATCGCATTCCCGCTAATCGGTTCTGTGGCCGCCCGCGGCCAGACACCGAAACAACTGGAAGGCATAATCGCCGCAAAGCTGAGAAACGGGTATATCCGCGATCCTGACGTCTCCGCAGAGATTGAACGATATCGTCCATTCTTTATCATGGGCGAAGTCAACGCCGCAGGCCAATATTCCTATGTACCTGGAATGACATTGCAAAATGCGATTGCGGTAGCCGGCGGATTTAGTCCTCGCGCATCACAGGAAAATGCGGACGTCACCAGACAAGTCAATGGAAGCATCGTTACCGGCCGGGTTCCGCTAAGTGACCCGATCATCCCCGGTGACACGATTTATGTTCGCGAACGCCTGTTCTGAGAACGATACCACCATGAACCAAACCAAAAGCTTGCGAATTGTGCACTGCTTTCGATCACCGGTTGGCGGAATTTTCCGTCATGTCCGCGATCTGGCGGCGATACAGGCAGCGGCCGGTCACAAGGTAGGGATATTGTGTGATTCTTCGACCGGTGGTGAACTGGAAGACGCGCTGTTCGACCAGATCATGCCCGATCTGGAACTGGGACTGGTCAGGATACCGATGCGCCGGGCAATCACGCCGGGTGACCTCGTGACGCTGGTCAGTACTTTCTCTGAAATCAAGAAATTGAAGCCGGATGTCCTGCATGCGCATGGCGCCAAGGGTGGCAGCTATGCGCGCATGATCGGCTCACTCCTACGGGTATCAGGTAATCGCGTTGCCCGTCTCTATTGCCCGCATGGCGGCACGATCCATTACGATGCCGCAACCGCGAAGGGGAGATTGTTCTTCTCGCTGGAACGGTTTTTGGAGCGGATGACCGACCGTCTGATATTTGTCAGCGAATATGAAAGGGACGGTTACCGCGAGAAGGTCGGTGAGCCGCGCTGCCCCATCAGCCTCGTCTATAACGGGCTAACGCCAGCCGAATTTGAAAAAACCGGAACCGAACGGGGTGCGGCGGATTTTCTGTATATCGGCATGATGCGGGACCTGAAGGGGCCGGATCTGTTTCTGCAGGCAATTGCTACGCTCAACCAAAATGCAAGCCGACCAGTGAAGGCGCATTTCGTTGGCGACGGTCCTGATAAATCCAAATATCTGGAACAAATTGACAAGCTTGGCATATCTGATTTTGTGACCGTTCACGACCCCATGCCGGCACGGGAAGCATTCAGTAAGGCAAAGCGGGTTGTAGTGCCGTCGCGTGCTGAATCGATGCCCTATATCGTCCTTGAAGCAATCGCTGCCGGCAAACCGGTCATTGCTACCCGCGTCGGCGGTATTCCCGAGATATTTGATACAGAGGCAGACAAGTTGGTCGAGCCGGGAAATGCCGAAGCTCTGGCCGCAACAATGCGTGAAGCGATCGAGAACCCTGAAAAGCCCGCAATTACCACGAAAAGGGCAAAACTGCTTGAAAAACGATTCTCGGTTTCTGTTATGGCTTCCGATGTTTATGACGCATATCTGAAGTGCTTTTAACGCCCTGTTAAGCCTGCTGGCATTCAAACGCCTCAAAACATGCCAATTAATCGTCCGATCCAGTCTTTTTTAGATAATTTCCGCTAGGTAATGCCGCAAAGCGCAATTTATCGGACGGTAAGGACATGGCGGTCGATCACCCAAAAGAGGCAGACGGCAATTTAGCGGCAGTTTCACCGGATGTTGGTTCGGGGAAATCTGCAGAGAAATCTTCGAAACGGTCTGTGGAATTGAATGACCTGGCAAAACAGGTCGCTGAACTATTCTCGGCCGATGCATTGTCGCCCAGCCTGACCAAGGGACTGGTCCGGATTGGTGAGTTTGTTGGCCTGCTAGCCATCGCATTCGTGATCTTCACCAGCTACCTGCCGGACGTGCGGGTTACGGACCTGCAGTATTCCGGTGCCGCATTTCTTGGTTCTATCCTGTCGGTCTGCATTATCCAGGCGCTGGACGGCTACCAGATCCCGTCGCTTCGAAGTTACCTGAACCAGGTCTCGAAAGCCGTGACTGGTTTTACGATTGCCATGCTCATCCTGATTGTCATCGGGTTTTTCTCCAAGATCTCGATTGAATATTCGAGATTGTGGTTTGGCAGCTGGTATGTGGCTGGTGTTGCATTTCTGATGATCTATCGAGGCGCTGTGGCTCTTTATTTTCGCCATGCCATTGCCTATGGCAGGCTGGAACGGCGCGCGGTGATTGTCGGTGGCGGCGAACCGGCCGCCGAACTGATCCGGTCGCTTGAGACCCAACCGGATGGTGACATCCGTATTTGCGGTATCTTTGACGACCGCGATGACGAGCGTTCGCCGGCACTGGTGGCCGGGTATCCGAAGCTGGGAACGATCCCTGAACTGGTGGAATTCGGCCGCATGGCCCGAATCGACATGCTGATTGTTTCACTGCCGCTTTCAGCCGAAAACCGGGTTTTGCAGCTCTTGAAGCGATTGTGGGTACTGCCGGTCGATATTCGCCTTTCTGCCCATACCAACAAGCTCAGGTTCCGCCCACGTTCCTATTCCTATGAAGGCGCGCTGCCGTTTCTGGATGTCTTCGACAAACCGATAGCGGATTGGGACGCGATCATGAAGCGGGCCTTCGACCTGTTCTTCTCGGTCGTGGCAATCATCCTGCTGTTTCCGCTGATGGTGGCGACTGCAATCGCCATCCGCCTGGAAAGCAAGGGACCAGTCATATTTCGCCAGAAGCGATATGGCTTCAACAATGAGGTGATCGAGGTTTTGAAATTCCGGTCCATGTACGCCGACAAGGCCGATCCGAACGCAAAACAGGTGGTCACAAAGAACGATCCCCGCGTCACGCGTGTCGGAGGAATTATCCGCAAGACGTCGATCGATGAGCTGCCGCAGCTTTTCAACGTTCTGAAAGGCGAATTGAGCCTGGTCGGACCAAGGCCGCATGCGGTCAATGCCCATACTGCCAACCGGCTCTGGGATGAGGTTGTCGATGGCTACTTTGCCCGCCACAAGGTCAAGCCGGGGGTCACCGGCTGGGCGCAAATCAATGGCTGGCGCGGAGAAGTCGATACCAATGAGAAGATAATGCAGCGAGTCAATCACGACCTGTATTACATTGAAAACTGGTCACTTTTGTTCGACCTGTACATCCTCTCCATCACGCCGTTCAAATTGCTGAATACGGAAAATGCATATTGAGCACGGCGGGAAACATCCATGAGCCGGTAATCGCCACGCCCGGCAAGGACTTCGTCAACAGGCTGGCAAATTGGTGCATCGCCATAGCCGTGTTCATGGGCGGGTTCGTGATGTTCGAGCCCGCGCCCTATGAGTTGCTCTTGAGTGCAATGCTGGGCATTTGGCTGCTTTTCGGAATGCGAATTCCCCGGGAAGTTCTGCCGATCCTGATCCTGCTGACGATATTCAATATTGGCGGTTTGATATCCATCTTCCAGGGCACTGACATGGTTGGCGGGCTGATCTATGTCGCCGTCTCGTTTTTCCTGGCACTGACTTCGGTGTTCTTCGCGATCCTGATCATGGAGGACATGGGCAGGCTCAGGCTAATATTTCGCGCCTATGTCCTGTCGGCCCTCGTAACGAGTGTGTTGGGTATCATTGGCTATATGGGGCTGATCCCTGGTTTCGAGATCTTCACAAAATTTTCTCGCGCCATGGGCGCCTTCCAGGATCCCAATGTCTTCGGGCCATTCCTGACCGTACCCATCCTTTATTTGATCTATGGCATCGTCAATCGATCGGCGAGCCTGATGCCGATCCGGATTTGCGCACTAACGGTTCTTTCGGTTGCGCTGATGCTGTCCTTCTCGCGGGCTGCCTGGGGCATGACCTTTCTTTCAGCGATCCTGTTTTACGGGCTGCTGATCATCAATGAGCAAAAAGCAAAGACGCGGCTGAAATATATCGTAATTGCCATCATCGGATGCCTGGCCGGCATTGTGATGATCGCCGGGCTTATTCAACTGGAAGCCGTCTCGGATCTGCTGGAACAAAGACTGAAGCTCGTCCAGGATTATGACGGTGGCCGGGGTGGACGTTTCGCCCGGCATTTCCAGGGATACCTGTTTGCGCTGGAAAAGCCGCTTGGTGTGGGACCATTGCAATTCGGGCCCATATTCGGCGCTGACACACACAACAATTTCCTGAAAGCGCTGATGGATTATGGCTGGATCGGTTTTTTCAGCTGGGTGACCTTGCTGCTAGTCACCGTGGTTGCCGGCTTTAAACTGTTGTTCAGACAGCGGCCCTGGCTCCCCTATTTCCAGATCGCCTATGTGACTTTCATCGGGCACCACATCATCGGCAATGTCATCGACACCGACCATTGGCGGCACTTTTATCTGCTGATGGGGATCATTTGGGGCTGTATCGGCCTGGAATATCGATGGCAGCGCAAGAACGGGCGAGGTGAGCTGCAAATATCGCCGCGACCAGCGACAAACAAAGCATGAGATAAATGGTCGGAGCGAGAGGATTCGAACCTCCGACCTCCCGTCCCCCAGACGGACGCGCTACCAGGCTGCGCTACGCTCCGAAATCGCGCGGACTATAGGCACGGGCCACGGTTAATTTCAACATTAAAGATTGGCTGATGCCAAATGAAATTAGTCGCCGCGCACCTGATCAAGCAGACGCTTGCATTCCAGGAGTTCGTACAAGGTCGATTGCAGGCTTCTTCTTTCTTCCGAGGTCAGACCGCGACCTTCGCCCGAAAGCTCTGGATCGCTATCGCCGCCACGCAATTTTTTCATGAAGCCTTTTGATTTCGGTTCGGTTATCTCGCTAACCGAGACCGCGCGCTTTCCCGACCGGGCCGACTTTCCCTTCCCGGCATCGTCGTCCGCCGAAGCATCATCGGAGGAACTCCGATCAACCGTGCTGGCTGCTTCCAGGCCAACCTCGATATCGCCCCGGCCTACCGAGACCACAAACTTGTTGCCCTGTTCCTTCAGAATGCGCTGGAGACCGCGGATCGTGTAGCCTTCCTCATAAAGCAAATGCTTTATTCCGCGCAACAAATCCACATCGTCGGGGCGATAATAGCGCCGACCCCCGCCCCGTTTAAGCGGCTTGATTTGTGAGAATCTTGTCTCCCAGAATCGCAGAACATGCTGCGGCAATCCAAGATCGTCAGCTACTTCGCTAATGGTTCTAAATGCGTCCGGACTCTTGTTCACTTGGCCGCCTCCCAAAAAGAATCTGGCGCCCCCCACAACAGAATGAACAGGTCGGGCGCCGATGTCCAGAACCTTCCGCGATTCGACGGCTTATCCAGAAGATTCAGGTCTTGCTTTCCTTAATGCCTGCCTTGTGCCCATCAAGCACAGCCATTTTGAGCACATTTGAGGGCTTGAACACCATCACCCGGCGCGGCGTGATCGGCACCTCCTCGCCGGTTTTGGGATTTCTGCCGACACGCTCGTTTTTCTTGCGTACGACAAATGAACCGAAAGAAGACAGTTTAACCGTCTCTCCGAGGACAACACGCTCGCAGATGGTGTCCAGCACCATCTCAACGAGTTCGGAGGATTCTGTGCGCGAAAGGCCGACCCTTTGGTATACGGCTTCACTCAAATCCATTCTGGTGACGGTTTTACCCCCCATCTCTTCAATCCTGTAGCCTGTTAAATTCCCGCCGCGAGGGCACGTTCAATGTTACATCGTATGCTTTGACCAATTTTCATGAACCTGACGGCATCGAACCATATGGCCCGAAGAAAAAATCGGTCGGTCAAGCTAGTAGCTGAAGGTCACGAACCCAAATTTTGCGTCCCCCGACGACCCATGAACCCAGATACAAGCCCAAACCCTACATGTTATTCAATACAGAATAAATACTATCGGACAATTCGGCAAGTATTTCAATGCCGTGCGCTAAATTCCCTTACCAGCGCAGTAGTACAGAGCCCCAAGTAAAGCCGCCACCCATTGCCTCTAGCAATACAATATCGCCGCGCTTGATCCGACCATCGCGAGCCGCTTCGCAAAGCGCAAGCGGAATGGATGCCGCGGATGTATTTCCATGGCGATCGACAGTGATGACAACTTTCTCGCTGGGTATTCCCAATTTGCGTGCTGAAGCATCGATGATGCGCTTGTTCGCCTGATGCGGAACGAACCAGTCAATGTCCTCGGATGTAAATCCGGTTGAATCATAGGCGGCCTCGATAACATCGGTTATCATCCCGACCGCGTGGCGGAACACTTCCCTGCCCTGCATGCGCAAATGTCCGACCGTACCGGTTGTCGACGGACCGCCATCCACAAAGAGCTTTTCCTTGTGGGAGCCATCGGATCTGAGATGCGAGGTCAGGATACCGCGATCAGCCATGGTGCCGTCGCCTTCGGCTGCCTCGACAACAACGGCGCCGGCACCGTCACCGAACAGCACGCAGGTCGTCCGGTCCGTCCAGTCGAGAATTCTGGAAAAGGTCTCTGCGCCAATCACCAGAATTTTCTTTACTGACCCATTTCGAATGTACTGATCTGCCGTTGTCAGCGCGAACACAAAGCCGGAACATACGGCCTGCATGTCGAATGCATATCCATGATGCATGCCAAGGCGGGACTGGATCTCGACAGCAGTCGCCGGAAAGGTGTTGTTTGGCGTAGAAGTCGCCAGGATGATCATGTCCAGATCAGCCGGGTCAACACCTGCGGCCGCAAGCGCCTCCCTTGCAGCCTTTTCTCCGATATCGGCAGTTGTCTCATTCTCGGCTACAATATGTCTTTGTCGAATACCTGTGCGCTGCTCAATCCACTCGGCGCTGGTATCGACAATCGATTCCAAATCTGAATTTTCCATAATACGGGCTGGCAGATAGGTTCCACACCCGGTTATTTGCGATCGAATCACGTTCTATCCTGTCAATCTCGCGACTTGCTTTCCTGCACCTTGATGTTGCCGAAATAGCGAAGATCTTCTTCGATTTTCTTCATAACCCCGTTTGCAGCCATGTCATAACCCATTTCGATGGCGGCAGCGAAACCTTCCGCATCCGTTCCACCATGGCTCTTGATCACAACCCCGTTCAGACCGAGGAAGACGGCGCCATTGACCTTTCTCGGGTCCATTTTTTCGCGCAGGTGGTCAAAGGCTGACTTAGCAAATAGGTAACCGATCTTGGCAAACAATGTCCGGTTCATTGCCAGACGAAGATATTCGGCAATCTGCTTGGCAGTGCCTTCGGCAGTCTTGAGTGCAATATTGCCGGAAAATCCCTCGGTAACCACAACATCGACCGTTCCCTGGCCAAGATCGTCACCCTCGACAAATCCATGATAGGACAGGCTCGGAGGGCTTGCCTCACGCAGTATCTGTCCTGCTTCCCTGACCTCTTCCTGTCCCTTGACCTCCTCCACGCCAATATTGAGCAGTCCGACAGTTGGCCGATCGAGATCATAGAGCGCCCGCGCCATGGCTGAACCCATGACTGCGAAGTCGATCAACTGACTGGCGTCTGCGCCCACATTTGCGCCGACATCCAATACAATGCTTTCGCCTTTCAGCGTTGGCCACAAGGCGGCCATGGCAGGGCGTTCAATTCCCATCATTGTGCGTAGGCAGAATTTCGCCATGGCCATCAGAGCGCCGGTATTGCCGGCGGAGACGCATACTGCCGAATCGCCGTTCTTTACCGATTCGATTGAACGCCACATTCCCGATTTCCATCGGCCACGACGAAGAGCCTGGCTCGGTTTGTCATCCATGGATATCGAGATTTCACAATGATGCAGCCTGGAAGCAGCCGCAACCTTCGGATATTTATCGAGAACAGGTTTGACCACGGCCTCATCACCGAACAATTCGAAGCGAATACCCGGCTTGCGCATAAGCGCAATATCGGCCCCGCCAATTACTATCGATGGCCCATGATCTCCGCCCATGGCATCCAGCGATATCGTCAATGTTTCTGCCATAGTCCCGATTTCCAGTTTTCCCGTCACCGCGATATTCGCAGAGGCGGACAAATGAGAGGAGTTATCCGATAGATGTGAGTGCTACAATAGCGTTTTGGCCTAAATGCACAGCTGCCAGTGCTCTACAGGCTCAATTGTTCCGTTTTTTATCCGATTTCAGCGTAGAAAGTACCGCAAATGGTGATTCCGGCATATCCGACTTATCTTTCACATCAAATTCATGATTTTCCAATTTTGCGCCCGGTGCCTGAGGAAAAGGGTCAATTGCAAGCACCAACTGCTCAATAATCACAGGCCATAAATCCAAACGGCTGCCTGAAAACACGTCGGGAAGATCGTCTCCTTCTGGATCAAGTATTATCTCGCCCTCGCCCGTGGTATCATATCTGGCAAGTTTTGAGTCTTCGGGAACAAATGTAAGACGAAAATCCTCTTCAACATTCTGGACAACCGGTTCCAGGGTCAATCGACAAGGTTGTTCCAGTTTCGCCCTAATCTTCCCTTCGATCTTGACACCATCCCTGCGCCAGCGTTTGAGCAGTAATTCAGCATCCAGATTTTCGAGTTTACTAACTTCCAGCAATTTGGTGACCGCTGGCAATTCTTGTTCGCTCAGCGAAAGCTTCACGGTAAATCCCTTGGCCGGAAGTGTTCTGACATCGGCCATGAAAGACGGAATATTTGGCTGCTCAACCATCAATTTGCAATCTGTTTCGCTTTGAAAACATTAAGCGGTTCGGGCCAGCTCAGATTGCCCCTCAGTATTTTGTCAAACGGCGTGGCGCTTAATGTATTTCGGGCCTCTATCAGATATTGCGCCAATTTCGCGGCGCATGTCTCATTCGCATCGTCGTAAAAGCGTTTGTTGACTTCGCGGCTGAGCGTTTCGATTTCTTCGTTTTCCAAAGTCGGGGAGAGGCTTTCTATGTGTCCGTAAAACTGTGCCACCAAGCGCTTTTTGCGTTTTGGAACAGATGTATCGCCGATTCCCAGCTGGCGTAATGCATCATCAACATTGTCTGTGAAGGCGTCAAAAATCTCCTGATTAAGAGGTTTTGCCCGCGCATCCTCCACTTTTGAGAGCACGTTGCTCAGCAAGAAGAGGTGCAAACTCAACATGTCATATCGGCCGGGGACAGTATCGGCAATTTGCAACTGCTCATAAAATACCGGCAAGCGGGATTGCGCCACAACACTGCCATAAAGATCGTGCGGAACGGTTTGCGAGCGCTTGAATGAGAACAATTTCCAGACCATGTCGCAAGCGATATAGGAAATAGCAGGCAATAGTCCAGTGATAACGTCAGAATGGCGAATTGACATATGCTGACATTTTTGGCCCTTGTGCTATATCGGTAAGCGCGGTCGGGCAATTCATCACGACAGTTGCCTGGATTACGAGAAACGCATTTAGAATACGGACACGATGATCGCCAAAAGAACAAAAATATCAGCGATGGCGGGTACGCTCACAGCACTAATGCTTATCGCAGGTTGCCAAACCCATGAAACGATCAGCCATGGCGCTGTAATCACCCAGGATCAGATTGATTTGATCCCTGTGGGTTCGAGCAAGGACCAGGTGTTGCTGGCGCTGGGAACACCATCGACAACCGGTGCCTTCGACAACGAGATTTTTTATTACATCTCGCAAAAGAAGCAAAGAAAATACGCCTATCAGAAGGGCAAGGTTGTTGATCAACGGGTATTGGCCGTCTACTTCGATGAAGAAAGTACGGTCAGCCAGGTCGCCGATTACGGAATTCAGGACGGCAAGGTATTTGATTTCGTTTCAAGAACAACGCCAACCGGCGGAAGGGATCTGACCTTCCTTGGTCAGATTCTATCAGGTCAGCGATCGCCAACGACCGGACCGGTTACCCCCATTCAGCCTAATTCCAATTTCTGATCGCTGGCGATCATAGCTCGGCAAATAAAAACCCCGCAGGAAGCCTGCGGGGTTTTGATTTCGTTTTTGTCTGAACTAGGCAGAATGCGCCAGCACTGCCAACAACAAGAGCGCCATGATATTGGTGATCTTGATGGCCGGGTTGACCGCAGGTCCTGCCGTATCCTTGTAGGGATCGCCAACTGTATCCCCGGTAACTGAAGCCTTGTGTGCTTCAGAGCCCTTTTCATGGGCTACGCCATCCTTGTCGACAAATCCGTCTTCGAAGGATTTCTTGGCGTTATCCCATGCGCCACCGCCGGAAGTCATCGAGATGGCGACGAAGAGGCCATTGACGATCACGCCCAGCAGCGAGGCACCCAATGCCGCAAAGGCGGAAGCCTTGGATCCGGAAATCAGCAGGACACCGAAATACACGACCAATGGCGCCAGAACCGGCAACAGAGACGGTACGATCATCTCGCGAATTGCAGCTCGCGTAAGCATGTCCACCGCGCGGGCATAGTCAGGACGTTCGGTGCCTTTCATGATGCCCGGCTTTTCCTTGAACTGGCGACGAACTTCTTCAACAACTGAACCACCGGCGCGGCCAACTGCCGTCATGGCAATTCCGCCGAACAGATATGGGATGAGACCGCCGAATATCAGACCCGAAACGACATAGGGGTTTGAGAGATCAAACGAGATCTCGCCCATGTCAGAGAAGTACGGATATTGGGCCGAATTTTCCGCGAAGAAGGCCAGATCGTTTGAATAGGCTGCAAACAGAACCAGCGCACCCAGGCCTGCGGATCCGATTGCGTAACCCTTGGTGATCGCCTTGGTCG
>JANQQM010000087.1 GCA_028289365.1 Salaquimonas sp.
GCAGATCGGCTGTTCCCTGGGCGCCATCGATGCCCTGTTCTTCTCCCACTACCATTCGGATCACTATGCGGGCCTCTTCGATTTTCAAATGACGGGCGCTATACCGCAACCCTGGGCCGGTCGGCAGGGACCCCTGGCGGTCCATGGGCCCGTAGGTATTGAACACATTGTCGAAGGCGCCTGGCAGGCCGCCAAGCCCGACCGGGATATTCGCGTAGCCGATTCCGAGATCGACCCGGAAACCATGCGCCTGGTGCCCCATGTCTATGAAGAGGGTGTGATATTCGAAAAAGACGGGCTCAAATTGACGGCCATAGAGGTCGATCATGGAGAGTACATAAAGCCCGCCTTCGGCTTTCGTATCGATTACAATGGCAAGGTCTTCGTTCATTCCCACGATACCCGCTACAATGAAAACCTGATCCGCCAGGCACAGGGAGCCGATGTGTTCGTACACGAGGTTGCCGCAGCCCGGCCGGAAACACTGCGCGATTATCCCGGCGTGAAGGTCGCTATCGACCACCACACCAGTCCGGCTGAAGTTGGCCGCGTTTTTGCCCAGGTCCGCCCCCAGATCGCAATGCTCACGCATCTGGTCTTCCTGCCTCCGAACCCGGTCACCATTGCGGAAGTCCTTGCCGAATTGAACACCGAATATGATGGCACGCTTGTCGTTGCCGAAGATCTCATGACAATTCTCATTGACGATTCAATCTCCATTATTCCGTTCCACCACGGCGCTAAATAGGAACCGCCGGGACGGAATTCACAATCTGAATCGTCTTAATAATTCATATTTTTTTCTTATATTGCCGCGCAATCCCGTTGCCTTTCTTGGAATGCATAAGAATTTAGCTATTCAATTTATACAGAATTAAAGAAATTATGATTTGATCCGACTGAGAGCCGGTCCCCAGGTATAGGCATGTCGAAAAATCCTGCACTGCAGTGGTTTGGTGACTGCCAAGGCAAAAGAGGCTCCATGATCATACTTGTTATCAGATGACATCGAGCGGTAGCACACATATGAGCAACACTTTAATTCTGTCCAACAGCGACGTTGTCACCCAAAATGAAAATGAAACTTACGCCGACCGACGCTGCGAACGTCGCGTGGATGTTATGTTTCATGGTTTTGTCAGCGACCTTGACGGTGAAAATGTCCATAATTGCCTGATCTGCAATATCAGCAAGAGCGGCTGCCAGTTTCGCTCCGCCGCAATCGATGACCTGCCTGATGATATCCTGATCATGCATGACAAGCTCGACAAGCCGATGAAAGGTAAGATCCGCTGGCGCAATGACGGACGAGCCGGTGTTGAATTCATGATGGAGGACACGGGGCCGGGTGAAAAACGCGAAGCTCAACGCTTCGACGTCAGCCTTTCCGGCGTTGTTTCCGGTCTCTATGAAGAGAACAGTCACGCTTGTAATGTGCTCAATATCAGCGGCAAAGGCTGCCTGATCTCCTCGCCGGAGGTGTGCAAGCTTCCCAACACGGTGCGTTTGAAAATCGAACCTACCAATGAGATTGTGACGGGACGTATCGTCTGGCGCAACCTCGACATGGTCGGTGTATATTTCACCGACAATGTCGAATAGAACCGGGCA
>JANQQM010000226.1 GCA_028289365.1 Salaquimonas sp.
ATCGATATTGGCAACGGCAATGGCGAGACCAACCAGCACATGGGCGCGAATTCGTGCCTTGTTGAGCAGGAATTTCGTGCGTCTGGTGACCACTTCCTCGCGGAATGCGATAAAGGCGCGTAGCAGGTCGAGCATGTTTAACTGCTCGGGCTTGCCGCCGTTCAGCGCCACCATGTTGCAGCCGAAGGATGTCTGCAGCGGTGTGTAGCGATAAAGCTGGTTAAGCACGACATCGGCCACGGCATCGCGCCGCAATTCGACGACGACTCGGTAACCCTGCCGGTCGGATTCATCGCGAATGTCTGAAATACCCTCGACGCGTTTGTCACGGACAAGCTCGGCAATCTTCTCGATCATCGAGGCCTTGTTCACCTGATAAGGAATTTCAGTGATTATCAGTGCTTCTCGCTCGCCACGGATTGTTTCGGTGGTCACCTTGCCGCGCATGATGACGGAACCGCGGCCAGTCTCATAGGCAGAGCGGATCCCCGCGCGACCCAGGATGATCCCGCCTGTGGGAAAATCCGGACCGGGGACGATATCCATGAGGTTGATCAGGCTAAGCGCCGGATCATCAATCAGCGCAATCGTGCCGTCGATAACCTCCTGCAGATTGTGCGGCGGGATATTGGTCGCCATACCGACCGCAATACCCCCTGCCCCATTGACCAGCAGGTTGGGAAAACGCGCAGGCAAGACGCGCGGTTCGCGCTCTGAATTGTCATAGTTGTCCTGGAAATCGACCGTATCCTTGTCGATATCCTCCAGCAATTCATGGGCCGGTTTGGCAAGACGCGATTCCGTGTACCGCATGGCTGCGGGTGGATCGCCATCAATCGAACCGAAATTGCCCTGACCGTCGATCAGCGGTACCCGCAGCGAAAAGTCCTGCGCCATGCGCACCAGCGCATCGTAGACAGCACTATCACCATGGGGGTGATATTTACCGATTACGTCGCCGACAATACGGGCCGATTTGCGGTATGGCTTGTTCCAGTCAAACCCGCTTTCGTGCATGGAATAGAGAATGCGGCGGTGGACGGGCTTGAGCCCGTCGCGCACATCTGGCAGCGCACGGCTGACGATCACGCTCATGGCGTAATCGAGGTAGGAGCGGCTCATCTCGTCGATGATCGATATCGGATTTATTGAGGATGGCCCGCTACCGTCTGGCTGGCCTGGGGGCTTGGTTTGGTCTGACAAGCAAAAAGTCCAATATGTTCAATGAATTATTTGTGTCAGTTATAAACCATTCTGCGTATCAAGCCAAATTTTGTGCAAATAAATCGGTGTTTTTTTCTTAATGTTTTCAATAAGTTATTACTTTTCTTAATTAAGCATCGGGTTGATTCAATTAAATGCCGTATTTGCGGCCATTTCGGGCGAAAATCAGGGCAAAAACAGCCGTTGAGAACGACGATAGATACTTCGTGATTCGATGCAATCTTTGATGTTTCCACTGCGATGATCTGGCTGTATTTCGTCGATTTCCGGAAGTGTTTTCATAATGGATTCAGCACCTCGCAGGGGGACGGACTGATTTCGAATTGATGTTGGATATCAACTTTTCTGCTGATATGGCATGATGAGTGGGTTAACCGGGTAAGACAATGCCATCCTATGACGCCATTCTGAATGCCTTCGTGACCTTGATGGTGACGATCGACCCGCCCGGTCTGGCGCCGATCTTTCTGGCGCTGACGGCGGGGATGAACCGCGCCCAGCGATATTCGGTAGCGGTGCGCTCCTGCATTCTCAGCCTGGTGGTGCTGATTGCATTCAGCCTGCTCGGTGCAGCCATTCTGAATATTCTCGGGATCACGATTGATGCGTTCCGTGTCGCGGGTGGCTTATTATTGTTCTACATCGCCTTCGAGATGATCTTCGAGAAGCGCCAGCAGCGCCAGGAAAAGACCTCCGAAGTCGCGATTACCAAGGATCACATTGCCAATATTGCCGTCTTCCCGCTGGCCATTCCATTGATTGCCGGGCCAGGTGCGATTTCTGCCTCGATCCTGCTGTCGACCCAGATGGGGTCCGCCATCACCGGCAAATTGATCCTGGCGGTGATTTTGGCCGTCTCAATGGGCATTGTCTTGCTGGCATTCATCGCCGCTGAGCGGGTCGACAAATATCTGGGTTCAACGGGGCGCAGCATCCTCACAAGGCTGCTTGGCGTGCTCCTGGCTGCCCTGTCGGTGCAGTTTGTGGCAGACGGTGCCAAGGCTCTGTTTGGGTGAACAGATCGGTCTTGGTGTTGCCGTTGATCCACACATTAAAAAGGCCCGCACAATTGCACGGGCCTATCTACACGATCTTTTAGTCTATCCATCTGCCCAAATCGAGCATTGGCATCCTTTAAGGATGAGCCCATTAGTCTCGATTTAACCCTTCTCTTCTGACTTCCTCAGGCGTCAAGGTTTTATCTGCAAACTTAATTTCTTCAATGTTCGAATCATGAAAAGTAATTCCATTCACATGCAAGTCAACTTGTGCATGAATATTCGCATCTTCCACAGTATCCTTAATGATCAGAGTATCGTGACCTTTCCCACCAAACAACTTAAGAACAGAAGACTCGATCACAGATTTCGGTGTACTTTCAATGAATACATCATCTCCGGCGCCACCTTCTACGTTTATATATTTTGCTCCTTGAATATCATTCAAAATCAATGTGTCGTCTCCAGCTAATCCGCGTGCCTTAACATGGTTGTCGTATGCATCAGTGACCACAGGAAGTTTCAAAGCACCCAAATCCAGCACGTCATTTCCATATGTTCCATTTACTTCATATCTACGATTGAAATCTTTTCCAGTACTATAAATAGTGTCATGTGGTTCGTTGTCCTGTGTAGCCCTGATTGTCGTTCCGGCGCTGTTGTTTCCCACGCCTACCAGGCTTCTGGTTTGTTTGGCAACTGCTTCGAAGTCAATCTCACCATTTGACTTAACAATATTATTTGTTCCATTTCCGTTGATTTGCATAACCTTGTGCTCCGTTCATTCGCTTGAGAGTCAATTCGCCTGCTGATACAGGCAATGAGCGGAGCCTATTGATCTGGAGTGTTTTTGTTATTCGTGAAATATACCAAAACGATAGACTTGACTAAGTAATATATACGAGGTGCAAGAGAGAATGCAGGCCGTGCCCGGCGCCAGAATCAAAGAGGCCCGCGCATATGCACGGGCCTATAGGAAGGAACATTCTACAATCGCAGCTGCCCAAAACGATTGTTCCGGAGTTCTCGTTTTTGTCTAGCCGCCATGAGTTATTGTTTTCAGTTCGTCATAAGTTAGTGCTTGGTCAGTGAACTTGATTTTTTCAACATCTGGCTCCACTGCGACACGCTGAACGAATAATATGCCTAGTGTACTGTCCAGCTCGGCATCTTCCAGTGGTAATTTGATGACAAGGGTATCCGTGCCCTTCCCGCCACTTACTCTAATATTCGCTGCAGCCAATATTTCGTCAAATAGATATGGGGCCGATTGGACAATAACATCATCTCCGGCGCCACCTTCCACTCTTGTAGATACGCCATGCCTCGGAGTAGGAGCAGAAGAACTTTGCGGAGCATGCAAAATTATCCTGTCGTCTCCTGCCAGACCACGTACTTTAGTATAATCAATTATCTCCTCTATAGTCTCGGGAACATGCCTAGAATCTTTAACCTCGGGCTCATCACCTGAATAGTTGATGAATCTCATGTCAATGACATCTTCTCCGTAGGTGCCGAAGACTTCAACATTACGGGTAAGAACATCATCATACCCGGTCCCGTCTCGATTTTTGTGCTTTGATTCAGACTCTGTAGTCCTTATTTTCACTCCGTCGGAGTTATTACCAACACCAAGCAGATCTTTGGTTTTGCCCGCCAATTTGCTTATGTCCAGATCTCCTTCGCTGGTAAAGATATCAGGAGACTTTTTTCCATCTACTTGCATGTCTATATTCTCCATTTATATTATAAATTACTAAATATCATACTTATTAATATGATTGTTCCTTCTATTTTTATTATCAGAAATACGTAAATTACACGTATTTATAATTTTTTGCTTTTATTAATATGCGCTATTTCCTTGATAAGAGATCATGCCCGCCAGCCGAATGTACCGACCTTCGCCATCAGTTTCAGAATGTTCCAGAAAATACCCGGATACTCAGCGATCCGGCAGCGCCACTGTTTTCTCAACGCCGCTAAAGCCATGCTGGTTGTCGCCTGCCCTAACGATGACTTCGGTAATTCCATCAGGAATGACGATACCGGATTGAGAACGGGTAAAAGGTTGCTCGTTGACATGGGGATGCAGCAGGACACGTTCGCCATAGACCGTTCCGTCTGCGCCAACGACCTGCCAGCTGTTGGAGTAGTGTTCCCATCCCTCATCAGCATGTTTCACGGTCACTGAAAAATCATACTTGCCGTCGGATCCCGGCGTGACCCTGACGGAAACGACATCTGCGCCCCCGGCATGGGCAGTTGCAACGGCCAACAGGCAGGCGGGAAAGAAATAAGCAGCACGCTTGAACACTTTCATCATCGGTTCCAATCCTTGAACTGATTGCAATATCTTGCGCTGCCGATCTTGATCGATGTCTTCAGCCGGGGCACAAATCGAAACCGAAAGATAACCGAATTCGAGGCGATATGGCGACCGGTTCCAAAAAAGTGATCTATGCCGCATTGGTGGGCAATGGCTTGATCGCAATCACAAAATTTTTTGCAGCGAGCATTACCGGGTCTTCCGCCATGCTTTCGGAGGGAATTCACTCCACGGTCGATACCGGCAATCAGGGGCTG
>JANQQM010000017.1 GCA_028289365.1 Salaquimonas sp.
ACCAGCAGGTTGCGAGCCTGGTTCCGACTTCCGATCCGGATCAACTCTATGATCTGGGCTATAACTACATCCAGGCTGGCGATTACGAACTTGCCGAAAATACATTTGGCGAGTTTTCCGCGCGATATCCCGATCACCAGAAAATTGCCGAGGCTCGTTTCTGGCTTGGCGAAAGCCTCTATTCGCAGGGGCAGTATGAAGAAGCGGCGCGGATCTTTCTTGATGCCCACAAGCAATACGGCGATAGCCGCATGGGACCACAGACCTTGCTGAAGCTGGCTAATTCCCTGGCAAATATGGACCAGCGTGAGCTTGCATGCGCGACCTATGCCGAGGTTCCCAGAAAATATCCCGATATTTCAAAAGCGGTTCGCGACAAACTGGCCGCCGATCAGAGTTCAGCTAGTTGCGGCACAAATTGACTTCGATTTCTTCCAATCGCCTTTCGCCGGACGAATTGTTCAAGGGCCTCAATCCTAAGGGAATTGTCCTTGTTGCAGTTTCGGGTGGCGGAGATTCCGTCGCCCTGCTGTTGCTGGCGCATGCCTGGGCGAACAAGAAGGACATCACGCTGCATGCCGTGACAGTTGATCACGGGCTCAGGCCGGAGGCTGCGGCGGAAGCTGCCTTTGTCGCCAGTATTTGTGACGGATTGAATGTTGATCACACCACGCTTGGCTGGGAGGGAATCAAGCCGCATTCGGGCCTTGCAGATGCGGCACGCAAAGCACGCTATGCCTTGATGGAAGAGTTCGCACTTGAAATCGGATCAGACCTGATCTTGTCCGGCCATACCGCAGATGATCAGGCCGAAACCGTTTGTATGCGCATGCTTCGTGATAAATCGGCTTCCGGTAGCTGGGATAGCAATGAAGATGAGCCTGAGGTCGATGGTTTGCTTCAGTTGAGCGGTGTGCGTTCCAGCGGCCGTGGCCTTTCGGGAATGGCACGGCATAGCCTGTTGCCGAGCGGATGTGAACTGGTCCGGCCGCTACTGGAAGTTTCCAGGGAAGAGCTGCGCGCCTATCTGGGCGGGTTCCCCCAGAACTGGATTGAGGATCCCACCAATTGGGACATGTCCTATGAACGGGCCAGGATCCGTAACCAATTGACCAATGATCCGGTCCTTACGCAAAGGCTGCTTGCGTTTTCGAAGGTCATGAGTGGGTTGCGTTCCGTGGTCTCTCGAGATACCGCGCAATTGCTGGGCGCGACCGTGAAGCTGCAGCCCGGATCGGTTTTCGTGTTTGATGACCAAATCGCGATGAAAGCACCGGAACAAGTGCTTGTGCATGCGTTTCAAATGTTGATCGCGGTATCGGGCGGCGGTGAGTATCTGGTTTCGCGCAGCAAGATTGAGAAGCTTCTGGAACGAATTTCGGTGCCGGATTTCGGCAGGACCAATCTCGGCGGTTCGATAATTGAGCGCAAGGGCGGGGAACTTCGGTTTTATCGCGAGATGCGGTCGATTGTATCAACCATTGTCGAGCCGGGCGAGAGGCTTGTCTGGGATGGAAGGCTGGAAATTTTCAATGGTAGTAGGGATCCGGTAGCGGTTGGTCCGCTTACCCGCCGTGGCCTGAATGAAGTGGAACAAGTTCGTGGAAGCCAGATTCCGGGCAAACCGCGTGCGGCACTTCTATCGACGGCGGCCATTCGCATGGGAAATCGAAAAATCTGGCTGCCAATGATAGAGCGCGAGCCTGGCTCAGGCGAAGTAATAACCAGATTAACCGCTCGCGCGGTCGAACAGTTTTGTCCCGAAACAGATTTTGCCATGCTGGACTGGCTGCAGGGGCTTGATGTTGCAAGAAATGCCAGCCTTCAGTCCAGAATCTGAAAGCCGGCATGATCCAGTTCAAAATTTGCTAGTCCAAATTCAACCGCCTGGCTGTGGTGTCTTGCGCAAATACGGCAATACACGCTCGAAATTGCCGAAGCGTTTTTCGGCATCCTCGTCGGAAACCGCCGGTGTGATGATCACGTCTTCTCCGTTTTTCCATTGGGCAGGTGTGGCGACCTGATGATCGGCGGTCAGCTTGATTGAATCCAGGGCGCGAAGAATTTCATCGAAATTGCGACCGGTGGTCATGGGATAGGTCAGTATCAGTTTTATCTTCTTGTCGGGACCGATGACGAATACCGAGCGGACCGTCTGATTGTCTGCCGGCGTTCTGCCTTCAGACGTGTCGCCTGCCTGCGCCGGAAGCATGTCGTAAAGCTTGGCGACCTTTAATTCGGAATCGCCGATCAGCGGATAGTCGACCTTGTTGCCGGTTACGGCTTCGATATCTGTCTTCCATTTATTGTGATTTTCCACCGGGTCCACTGATATGCCGATGATACGAGCCCCGCGATCGGCAAAATCCTGCACCAGCCCAGCCATGTAGCCGAGTTCAGTCGTGCAGACTGGTGTGAAGTCCTTGGGATGGCTGAAGAGGACCGCATAACCGTCGCCAATCCAGTCATGAAAGCTAATTTCGCCGTGGGTGGTATCGGCCTTAAAATCAGGTGCAGTATCATTAATACGCAGTGTCATCGCTTTGGTCTCCCTTATTCAGTCAAGTTTTTCTGGGTACATGTAGGGATTGATATTGGAAAATCAGCAGATCATCTTGTAATTTCAATCCAGAAATAATTGCATGAAATTACCTGGTAATAGAGGGATTTTGTGCACGAAAGCGTGATATATTCACCTTATAGCAACATTTTGCCGCAACTGCTGAATAAATATGGCTTTCGCGCTTGGCAGTTGGCGCCAGGCGACCTATTTTGGGTAGAGGTATTTCCAATACGCGTTTCGGAGGCAATAGCGGCCGCTGCCGAAACCGGCGCAAAGGGAGCGCGTTGCCTCCCGGGATAAAGACATGAATTCTAATTTCCGCAATCTAGCTTTGTGGGCCATCATCGCTGTTTTACTGGTGGCGCTGTTCAACTTGTTCCAGAGCCCGGTTCAGCGATCCGGTGTCCAGGATGTTCCCTATT
Organism: Salaquimonas sp.; assembly: GCA_028289365.1. GTDB lineage: Bacteria > Pseudomonadota > Alphaproteobacteria > Rhizobiales > Rhizobiaceae > BOKV01. The sequence continues at coordinate 2,986 of JANQQM010000017.1, forward strand.
CGAAATTCCTGCAGGATGTCAGCAATGGAACTGTGCGATCGGTAACGATAAGCGGTCCTCAGATTACCGGCGATTATGCTGACGGCGGTGGCAAGTTTGCGACTTATGCGCCTGAAGATCCGAATCTGGTTTCCAAACTGGAAGAGAAGGGCGTTACGATTGAAGCGCAGCCTCCGTCTGAAGGCTCGGCGCTGGGGTCATTCCTGTTCACCTGGCTACCAATGTTTATCATTCTGGGCGTCTGGATATTCTTCATGCGCCAGATGCAGGGTTCTTCCGGCAAGGCTATGGGCTTCGGCAAATCGAAGGCGAAATTACTGACCGAGCATAGCGGAAGGATTACCTTCGAAGATGTGGCCGGCGTTGATGAAGCAAAACAGGATCTGGAGGAAATCGTAGAGTTCCTGCGCAATCCGCAGAAGTTCCAGCGCCTTGGCGGCAAAATTCCGCATGGGGTCTTGTTGGTTGGACCTCCGGGAACCGGTAAGACCTTGCTTGCGCGTTCAGTTGCAGGTGAAGCCAATGTGCCGTTTTTCACGATTTCGGGTTCGGATTTCGTGGAAATGTTTGTGGGTGTTGGTGCGAGCCGTGTCCGTGACATGTTCGAACAGGCCAAGAAGAATGCGCCGTGCATCATCTTCATTGACGAAATCGATGCGGTCGGCAGGCATCGCGGTGCAGGACTGGGCGGTGGCAATGACGAACGTGAGCAGACGTTGAACCAGCTGCTTGTCGAAATGGACGGTTTTGAGGCCAATGAAGGCATCATCCTGATCGCGGCGACAAACCGCCCGGACGTGCTTGATCCTGCATTGCTGCGCCCGGGTCGTTTCGACCGTCAGGTTATCGTGCCGAACCCTGATGTTGTCGGTCGCGAGAAGATCCTGAAAGTACATGTCCGCAAGGTGCCGCTGGCGCCCAATGTAGATCTGAAGGTCATTGCGCGTGGTACGCCCGGCTTCTCCGGTGCGGATCTGATGAACCTCGTCAATGAAGCGGCGTTGCTGGCTGCGCGACGTGACAAGCGGCTTGTTACCATGGCGGAGTTTGAAGACGCCAAGGACAAGGTGATGATGGGTGCTGAGCGCCGCAATACGGCGATGACCCAGGAAGAGAAGGAATTGACGGCCTATCACGAGGCTGGGCATGCAGTTGTGGCTATGAATGTGCCGTCAGCCGATCCGGTACACAAGGCAACCATCATTCCGCGAGGGCGCGCCCTTGGCATGGTCATGCAATTGCCCGAGGGTGACCGGTACTCGATGAGCTACAAGTGGATGATTTCACGCCTTGCGATCATGATGGGCGGCCGCGTTGCCGAGCAGATGAAGTTCGGCAAGGAAAACATCACGTCGGGTGCCGCTTCGGATATTGAGCAGGCAACAAAACTGGCCCGCGCGATGATTACCCAATGGGGCTTTTCTGATGAGCTTGGCCGCGTCGCCTATGGTGAGAACCAGCAGGAAGTCTTTCTTGGGCACTCGGTCGCGCAGCAAAAGAATGTTTCAGAAGCGACTGCGCAGAAGATCGATTCAGAAATTCGCCGGTTGATCGACGATGCCTATGGTGAGGCAACCAAGATACTGACCAAGAAAAAGAAGGACTGGGAGACGCTTGCCCAGGGGCTTCTCGAGTATGAGACCTTGTCAGGGGACGAAATTGTTGACCTGATCAACGGCAAGCCGCCTTCCCGGGATCTGGGTGACGATACACCGCCGTCCAGGGGTTCTGCGGTACCTTCTGCAGGCGCCAACAAGAAGGATGACGGTGAGCCGGATACCGGCGGTATGGAGCCGCAACCACAGGGTTGAATGGCAAAATCAAGCGCTGAACCGGTTTTTCGGTAATAACCAAAACCCCTGTCTTGGCAGGGGTTTTTCTTTTGTTTGCGGATGATTAATCATCTTTAAAGATGTCGTAGGCTTTGACGCGGATGGCAACGATTTGTTACATCGAAAAATATAAAGTGACATCGTAATCTGCGAAGTTTGTGCAAAATATATGCACTTAGCATTATGTGCCTGATCGCTTAATCAGGCCTAATTGATGAACAGGCAGGAAATGAGCAGGAAATATTTCGGTACCGACGGCATTCGCGGTAAGGCCAACAGTTCACCCATGACCGCTGAAATTGCGATGAAGGTGGGTATGGCCGCGGGTACGGTATTCAAACGCGGCAATCATCGCCACCGGGTGGTTATCGGCAAGGATACGCGTCTGTCGGGCTATATGATCGAAAATGCGCTTGTTGCGGGGTTTACTGCGGCCGGCATGGATGTTTTCCAGCTCGGACCGGTTCCAACCCCTGCGGTTGCGATGCTGACGCGCTCGATGCGGGCCGATATCGGTGTCATGATTTCGGCATCGCACAATGCGTTCCAGGATAACGGCATTAAGCTTTTCGGCCCCGATGGATACAAATTGTCCGATGATATCGAGACCCGGATTGAACGCCTTGTCGATGGCGAAGTGAAATCAGAGCTGGCCGAACCACGCAATATCGGGCGGGCAACCCGTGTGGATGGCGTTCGTGACCGGTATGTGGAATTTGCGAAACGGACACTGCCCAGGGAGTTGTCACTGGACGGAATACGAGTGGTTGCCGACTGCGCCAATGGTGCGGCCTACAAGGTTGCCCCGGAAGCCTTATGGGAACTGGGAGCAGAAGTGATTGCGATTGGCAACAAGCCGGACGGTCTGAACATCAATCGTGATTGCGGTTCAACAGATACTGCCGAACTCAAGCGCCTGGTTCACGAAAGGCGCGCCGATATCGGGATCGCGCTGGATGGTGATGCGGACAGGGTTATCATTGTCGATGAGCACGCCCAAATAATTGACGGCGATCAGATCATGGCGGTGATCTCGGATTACTGGAAATCGACCTCGCGGCTTACCGGAGGCGGTATTGTTGCTACGGTGATGTCCAATCTGGGATTGGAACGGTATCTCTCGGATCAGGGGTTAAACCTGGCTCGCACACAAGTGGGAGATCGCTATGTGGTCGAACATATGCGTGCCCATGGATTTAATGTTGGCGGCGAACAGTCCGGCCATGTTGTTCTATCGGATTTTACCACGACCGGTGATGGCCTTGTTGCTGCATTGCAGGTAATGGCCGTGGTATGCGCCAGCGGCAAGCCGGTCAGCGAGATCTGCCGCAAGTTTGAACCTGTGCCGCAGATATTGAAGAATGTGCGCTTTAGTTCCGGTCAGCCTCTTGAAGACAAGGTGGTCAAGGAAGCAATTGAGGACGGCAAGGCGCGCCTCGGCGATACCGGCAGGCTGGTGATCCGCAAGTCCGGAACGGAACCGCTTATCCGCATCATGGCGGAAGGCGATGACGAGGGTCTGGTCAAGCTGGTGGTCAATGATATTGCCGGCGTGGTTTCGGATATCGCCGCTTAAATCACAATCATTGTAATCAATGCGATGTATTCGGCGCCGCCAAGAGATGTGTTGGCCTGATTAATCTTGTGATTCGCTGTATTACGGGCGATGTTCAGCTAAAAATTCTGCAAAAATCGAACTTGCCCAAGTAGTACTCGGGTCGCTGGAAACAGTGCCCCTGCGCTACTTGTTAAGTATTTGTTAATTAAAAAATTTAACCTTAACAACTACAGTTAATCGGCTCTTAACCATTACTGTGGATTATCCCTGTCAACGCCATTTTATCCAACCAGACATTCATGCTGGCACAAGGGAAGGAAATTGTGATGGGGACATTGAAAAAAATTGCGGTTGCGACTGGCGCAATGCTCATTTCGGCAAGCAGCGCATTTGCAGCGGACATTATTGAGCCGATTCCGGAGGCGCCGATTGTGCTTGGCGGTTGGTATCTTAGGGGTGATATCGGCATGTCAAACCAGCAACTGCATGGCGATCTCTACAATTCATTGATGGACAGTTCCGACAATGTCGAGTTTCTTGACGACGGATCGTTTTCTTCCGCACCGATGGCTCGGATCGGTATCGGTTATGAATTCAACAACTGGTTCCGGATGGATGCGACCGTGGAATATCGCGGTAAAGCCGACTTTAGTGCGCTGGATCGGTATGAAGTAACCGATGACGGCGATCCCACAACCTGGGATGGCTCAAATGACTACTCAGCGAAAAAGTCCGAATGGCTGTTGATGGCCAACGCCTATATGGATCTGGGCACATGGTATGGCATCACACCCTATGTTGGTGGCGGTGTCGGTGCTTCGCGGGTTACCATTTCGAGCTTTCGTGACGTGAATACGCCCCTTAACGGCGTTGCCTATGCAAATGAAAATTCCGAATGGAACTTTGCCTGGTCACTTCATGCAGGTCTCGGATTTGATATCACCGACCGCCTGACGCTCGATCTAGGTTACAGCTACACCGATCTGGGTGATGGCGAAAGCGGTGACGTGAGGGCTTTTGACGGGACAAACACCGTCAACAATCCGACCGAGTTCAACGATTTGACATCGCATGATTTCCGGTTTGGCTTGATTTACAAACTCTACTAAGCGATCAAGAACAGCGAAAACCGCCCAGCCTATTGACTGGGCGGTTTTTTGTTGCGCTCAAGAAACCAATCTAAAAGTTACAATCATTGCAAACATGCAGTCGAAGCCGTCTGATTGTACGTCCCGCCAAAAGCGGCAAGCAAGCTCGACAGTGATTGTTTTACCAGCGTCTTGTTGCAGTTCCGATTCCAGAACCAGCGCCGTATACCAACAATACACAAGACAAAAAGCTGGGCCATTACCTGGTCCCGAACAATCAAGACAAAGCCTCAGGCGATGCCTGGATCAGGTATTCATCGCCTTCATCTGCCGGACATAATATTTCGGAACCGTCGGCACGGTGGGAACCCGTAATCCCATTTCCTTTGCGATGGAGCCGATATAGCCCAGGCAATTGGACGCATAGTTGGGCGCATACCAATAGGCATAGGATCGTTTGTGCCGGTTGATGATCCCGACAACTTTCCGGAATTCCTGTTCGGTGAGATTTACCTGATATCGGGCTGTCACATAGGCATCCTCAAAGTCGCCGTCACTGGGGCCGGTCTCTGCCGGAACGGGAACTGCATGTCCCTTGACCCATTGTTTCGGATCGTCGGTTGCCGGATGAAGGCCGGAGATCTGAACCCGTTTCGGATCAAGCACACCCTTGCTGTTGGTCGGGATCTTGCCATTGCTGTCCAGCTTGCCGAACACCACGCTGGCATGGCCATAGCTATGGGCATTGCGTGCCCGAAATTCGACGAAATATGGCTTGTCGTCGGCTTTATACGGATTGACGTAGACCGACGGCCTGCGGGAAAGGAATCTTACCGAAAACGGATTCTTGGCATAGAGGGGACTGGCTCTTGATGAAGATGCCGAGGTAAATGTCTTGTCATAGGTCTTGATAGCCGAGGCAACCGGCTGGGCCTTATAGGTCGGCGAACACCCCGTCAGGGCCAGAATCGCCAAGATTGCGACGACAAGAATTGCGCGCATCAATCCATCCCTCAATCGAATTCAAATGTCGAAAACAGAACCCCGCCTGTTCGGCGAGCTTCCGCCAAACGCAATTAGCCGTTTGTTTCCACGATTACCGGAGCCTTGCCCTTGCCATAAACCGAGCACCCAGAAGTAACCGCCAACGCGATTAGTGCTACTGCAATAAACAACTTCTTTGCCATGGAACTACCTACTCAATTGTTCGCAAACCACTCCATTACGCGGAGCGCAATAATTTTGACCGATTTTGATAATTGGAACTAGTGCAGGAAAGCCACATCAGAGTGTAAAAAAAGCCTTGGCTCCCATGCAAAACCACCGGGTTATCAGGTCTTTATCCAGGCTTTCGCGTCTTCCAATTCTGCCATCTCGAACACCATGACCTCAGTCGGCATGAGCATGCCGAACATCTTGGCGCTGTGACGAAGCCAATCGTGATCGGTTACCAGGGCCATTTTCGAGAACGTTGTAAAATGGTTCAGGCCGAACCTGGCGTCGTCCCACATTGCGCCAGCTGAATAACCGTCGAAATAGGGGCCTGCGACCGCGAGCAATTTCAGCTTGTCGTGTTCTTTCAGCTTACCGTCGACCAAGGGCTCGAGCGTATCGCGGTATTCGCTTGCGCCGATCAGGCCGCGCGCGTCGATCCCGATCGTATCTGCCGGAAGACCGTCCATCACGATGAAACTTCCCGGATTGTCTGATTCCATGGCAGCCCAGTTTACGGCGTCGTCCAGGGCATATTCGGGAAACCGGCGGATTCGGGCGCCGATAAACAGATCCGCGAAGATCCGGACAACCGCCAGAAGCTTGCTGTCGCTCACAAGTGCCACTTTCGGGATGATGGTATGATGATCCTTTACCAGATGAAAATGAGCGCTCATCGCCTCAAAGTCCTTCCAGTGCGGAAGGTTTGCCACAACAAAAACGAGGCTTGGAATGGCATCATGCTCGTTAATATAGTTGTTCAGTTCGGTGGCACATTTCTCGAAGTCATCTGCCGAGATTGAGCCTTTTGGGGTGAGCAAAAAAATGTTTTCGGATCTTTTGATTTCCAGTTCAATTGGCACGGCGGAGCTCCCGAGTTTGGACAGAATTCAACGACTATTTCAGAGCCTATGGGCAGGTTTTCTGCTTGTCGGGCAAGTATCGTCAAGCGGGCCATCAATGTCCACAACGGGCAATCAATAAAACCGGCAAGTATTGGTGTGTTGGTCAGATATTCCAGAGAGGCTGCAATTTCAGGTATTGCCTGCCTCGGGATCAGTTTGCGCGTTCTTGGTCCGCGAGACCGTGACACTGCCATCGCTATTCAAGAGGCAGTCGAAATGCGTACCGGCCGCTTCCATGATCAGCACTGGACCTTCCGGCGTTTGGGTTCTCTCGGAGATGAATATTGCGCCTTGGAGGAGGCGCGAGGTCTTTGATGTTTCGCGGTAGCACTTTGTTGCGAATCTTAGAAACTCGTCCTGTTGCAGCTCCGGCTTCCTGGCTGAATAGGGAGAGATTTCGGTTGCGCTGCAACCGCTTATCAGTATTCCCGCAATTGCGCTGTACACAAACATTGTCACGCGTTTACGCATATACTTACCTGCAAAAAGTCTCGGGCCGACCATTAATGACATGATATGGTTAAAGAGATAGAAACGGCCACTACTTCAGCTTGCCACAAGGTTTTGCCGAAAATGAGCACGGTTTACTATTATTATCGGAGGATGATGGAATTGGTGACGAATCAAGACAGGAAGTACCGGTAATGCGACAGGGTTGGCGATGGTATGGGCCTGATTCAGGCGTAACACTTGATGCAGTAAGGCAGGCTGGCGCAACCGATATCGTTACTGCCTTGCACCAGATTCCGATCGGTGAGACCTGGACGGTTGCCGATGTCGCGAAACGCAAATCCCTGATCGAAGCCACACCCGAAGGACGGATACCGCTTAGGTGGTCGGTGGTTGAAAGCATCCCGGTTGCCGACGCCATCAAGCGTAAAGGTGCTGCCGCCAAACAGGAGATCGAGTGCTGGATCACCAGCATGAAGGCGGTGGCAGAAAACGATATCAAGATCATCTGCTATAATTTCATGCCGGTTGTTGACTGGACGCGGACGGATCTGGATTTCGTGACACCGACAGGCTCGACTGCCATGCGGTTTGATCAGGACCGGTTTGCAGCCTTTGATCTGCATATTCTCGCGCGACCGGATGCGGAGCGCGATTATAGCGATGATGATCGTCAGCGTGCGAAGACCGTATTCGATCAGATGTCCGACAGCGAGATCAGCGATCTGACCCGCAATATTGCCAGCGCCCTGCCGGGATCGACGACCGAATCCCTGACGATCGAAGGTTTTCGCGAGCGGCTGGAACTGTATGCCGATATTGATACTGAACGGTTTCGGCAAAACTTTATTGAATTTCTGGATGCGGTTGCCCCTGTTGCCGAAGAATTAGGTGTCAAGCTGGCGCTGCATCCTGACGATCCGCCGCGATCGCTATTCGGTCTACCCAGGGTGGTTTCGTCGGCGAGCGACTACGCGCGATTGTTTGAAGCGGTTCCGGTCCGGTCGAACGGGATGTGCTTTTGTACCGGCAGCCTGGGGGTGCGGGCAGACAATGATGTTGTCGAAATTGCCCGGCAATTTGCGCCTCGGATTTATTTTGCCCATTTGCGGGCGACCAAGCGGGAAGCAGACCCTCGAACCTTTCATGAAGCGGCGCATCTGGAAGGCGATATCGACATGGTTGCGGTGCTGCGTGAATTGTTGGCCGAGAACGGCAGGCGGTCTGAAGCCGAGCAAATCGTCTTCCGGCCCGATCATGGTCAGCGCATGCTGTCGGATCTGAAGGAAGACAGCGCTCCCGGCTATCCGGCTGTCGGGCGACTACGTGGCCTGGCAGAATTGCGGGGGATCATCACGGCGCTTCAATCGCAAACTGCCGCTTGACTTCTAGCCCAGCAATGCGGGTAGCGTGAGCGAAATGGCTGGTATGAAAGTGGTCAGCATCACCGCGACAAAAATCGCCAGATAGAAGGGCCAGATCGTTCGTACTGCCTTTTCCATGGGAAGCTTGCCGACAGCGCAACCGACGAACAGGCAAGAGCCTACTGGCGGTGTACAGAGGCCCAATCCCAGATTGACCAGCAGGATCATGCCGAATTGGAGCGGGTCCATGCCCAGGCTGACGGCTACGGGCAAAAAGATCGGCGTGCAGATCAGGATCAAGGCGGCCATGTCCATGATCATTCCCAAGATCAACAAGGAGGCATTGATCATCAGCAGGATAGCGATTGGATTGTCGGTCAGACCAGTCAGCAATGCGACGGTCTGATCGGGTACCCTGTAGAATGTCAGCATATAGGCGAACGCACTGGCGCAGGCGATCAATATCATCACCATCGATGTTGTCCTGACCGATTGCACAACGGCGATGCGGAACTTTTCCCAGGTAATGCTGCGATAGACCAGCAACGTGACCACGAAGGCATAGATGGCGCCGAATGCTCCGGATTCGGTAACCGTGAAAACGCCGGAGAGTACGCCGCCGACAATGATGACCGCCGTCAGAAGGCCTGGGATTGCACTGACAAAACCCAGTGCGAGCGCCTGCCAGCCAGGAAATTTCTCGGCGCTGTAGCCGCGGCGGACCGCCACCAGATAGGCGGCAACGGCCAGGCAGATACACATCAGGACGCCAGGCACGACGCCTGCGAGAAACAGTTTGGAAATCGAGATACCGCCGCCGGCGGCAATCGCAAAGATGATCATGTTATGGCTTGGCGGGATGATGATGCCCGCCAGTGACGATGTGACGGTAACGTTCACCGCGTAGTCTGCGTCATATCCCTTTTCCTTCATGACCGGCACAAGGATCGAACCCAGGGCGGAAATATCTGCAACTGCAGAGCCGGAAATTCCCCCAAACAGCATGGAAGAGAAAACGTTGACGATGCCTAGACCGCCGCGGACCGCACCGACTGCGGCTTGTGCGAACCGGACAAGCCGCATGGCAATGCCGCCGTGAAACATGAGTTCGCCAGCGAAAATGAAAAACGGAATTGCCATCAGCGAGAATACGTTGATTCCGGAAATGATCCGCTGGAAGCCGATCATCAATGGCAGTCCTTCGTACCAGAACGCCGCTATCGCGGAAATGCCGAGCGCAAATGCAACCGGTACTCCGATCACCACGCAGAAGGCGAAAAGCCCGAGCAGAACGAGGAGCCCCATGCAAACCGGTCCCTTATTGAATAGTGTCGCTGCGCGTATCGCGCCCGAGCGCCAAATGCAGCAGATGAGCCAGCGAGAACAAAAGGATCAACCCGCCGCCAATGGTCAATGGTAGGGAGCGCAGTCCTTCGGGTAGCTGGATCAGCGGGATCATCGATCCCCATTTGAACATTGTCAGTTGCGCTCCGTAAACCAGCATCAGCAGACCGAAACCGGCGAGGAGAAAGTCTGTTATCACAACGAAAACGGTACGAACCGCCGGCGGGACCGCGCTTCGCAATGCGGTGACTGCCAGATGGGTATTTTCATGGACGCCTACCGCTGCACCCAGAAAGGCGATTGTCATCACCAGCAGCAATGCGGCCTGTTCGACCCAGGTTGGCGTGGCGTTGAGAACATAGCGGCCGAAAACCAGCCAGCCGAAAATCACCGTCAAGACAACCAGGGATACACCGGTCACGACCCGGCAAATTGCCGCGATAATGTCGAGGAGACTATCGATTGTCCGCAAATAGGCAGGCGCTGAACTGACGGGTTTTTCTTCAGGCACCCTGGTTCTCCGGTCAGGGCGCACGGCCCGCAATCAGGCCGTGCGCAGGAAGTGTAGATCGATGTTACTCGGTTGCCTGGATTAATTCCACCAAAGACCGAAGATCCGGATTTGCGGAGAGATAGGTTTCATAAACCGGCTTCATCGCGGACTGGAACGGCGCCTTGTCGGCAATCTCGTTTGTCACGATACCGGCAGCTTCAACCTTTTTGCGGCTGGTCTCTTCGCGTTCCGCCCAAAGCTTGCGCTGAAGCTCAGCAGATTCCTGCGCTGCTTCGGTAACAGCGGCCTTCATATCATCGGAAAGGGCGTTATAGACATCAGCATTGATGCAGATGCATTCGGGGATGATCAGGTGCTGGCTCAGCGAGTAAAAACCTGCCACCTCGAAATGGCCGGTTGATTCATAGGATGGCCAATTGTTTTCCGCTCCATCGACGACACCGGTCTTGAGCGCCTGATAAACTTCGGCAAAGGCCATGGGTGAAGGATTGCCACCGAGTTCTGAGATCATGCCGGAATACAGGTCATTGTTCATGACCCGCACCTTCATGCCCTCGACATCGGCCGGCGAGTTGATTGCCTTTGCACCGTTATAGAAGGACCGGGCACCGGCATCATACCAGGCCAGTGGCACGAGACCCTTTTCGGTCATGCCTTTTGCAATTGCCTTGCCGCCTTCGCCTTCGAGCACGCGGAACATGTGTGGCACATCCTTAAAGATGAAGGGCAAGGAAACGACATTGGCTTCAGCCGCTACCGGACCAATCGGGCCAAGGTTGAAATTGCCGACCTCGATTCCGCCCAGCCGGACCTGCTCAATGGCATCAGGCTGGCTGCCCAAAACGCCACCATGGTAGTTTTTCAAGGTAATCTCGCCACCGGTCTTCTCAGCCAGCAGCTCGGCAAACTTGTCCATCGCAATGGTGTTCGGGTAGCCGTCGACGTGGATATTCCAGGCTTTCCATTCGGCGGCCAATGCAAGAGATGCCGATGCTGCCAGCAGGATACCGGCAGCACATGCGGTACCAAGATTTTTCACAAAACCAAGTTTAATTTTCATGTTGTATTTTCCTCCCTGTGGGCCTCAATAAGAGGGCCGAGTTGAACAAATTGTCCGATTGCAAGCCCGGGCAATGAAGTTTGACAGGCCTAAAATACTAGCATACTAGTTTTCTTTAGCAAGCAATTTTTTACGTTTGCCAATCCGCAACTGTGTGAATGGAGCTGTTTGAAGACATGACCAAACCGTCCCGAAACCAGGAAAACGGGCTTCTTGATCCCAATCGGCTATTTCCGGTGGAGAGCAGGGCCAGGGGCATTGCACAGATGCTGTTTGAGGAAGTGGAACAGCTTCCGATCATCAGCCCGCACGGGCATACCGATCCCAGCTGGTATGCCGAAAACAAGGCATTCGGGAATGCGACAGACCTGATCGTCAAGCCTGATCATTACCTGTTGCGGATGCTCGTCAGCCAGGGAATGAGCCTCGATGATTTGGGAATACCCAGGAACGGCGCAACCTCTGAAACTGATCCTCTCCAGATATGGCGATTGTTTGCCGAGCACTATCACCTGTTTCGCGGAACCCCAAGCCGGATGTGGCTCGACCATACATTCTCGACCTTGTTCGGGCTGGACTCGCCCTTGGGTGCTGACACTGCAGACCAATATTATGAAACGATCAATGAACAATTGGCACGGCCGGAATTCCTGCCCCGGGCGCTGTTCGAGCGATTCAACATCGAGGTGATTGCCACGACCGAGAGTGCGCTCGATAATCTGGAATATCATGATGCGATCCTGGCTTCCGACTGGAACCATCGGGTGGTGACCACCTATCGGCCAGATAGCGTTATCGATCCGGACTTTGAAGGATTTGCAGGAAATGTCCGCAAGTTCGGCGAGCTGACATCAAGCGATACGACAAGCTATTCCGGATATCTGGATGCACACCGGATCCGCCGGCAATATTTCCGCAAGCGTGGCGCTACCGCAACCGATCATGGCCATCCGACGTCACGAACAGCTGCGCTTGACGTTAGTGAGGCTTCAGCATTGTTTGAAAAAGTGATTACCGGCGACCATACGGATGCGGATGCTGAATTGTTCCGCGCGCAGATGCTAACGGAAATGGCGCGGATAAGCGTGGAGGACGGGCTGGTCATGCAAATCCATCCGGGATCATGGCGCAATCACAGCAATGAAATCATGAGAGACTATGGCCGAGACAAGGGTTTCGACATTCCATCGCCGACCAATTATGTCGAAGCCTTGAAGCCGTTATTGGACGAGGTTGGTCTTGAGCCCAATCTGACGCTGATCCTGTTCACGCTTGACGAAACTGCCTATAGCCGCGAGCTGGCGCCGCTGGCTGGTGCCTATCCCTGTCTGAGGCTTGGTCCGGCCTGGTGGTTTTACGACAGCCCGGAGGGCATGATGCGGTACCGGCAGTTGGTCACCGAGACTGCGGGCTTCTACAACACGGTTGGTTTCAATGACGATACGCGTGCGTTTTGCTCAATTCCGGCCAGGCATGACATGGCGCGCCGAGTGGATTGTGCTTTCCTGGCGGACTATGTTGCCCGCGGACTATTACGCGAAACGGAGGCGGTCGAATTGGCGCATGATCTTGCCTATGGCCTGGCGAAAAAGGCGTATCGATTGTGACGGAGCGTCTCAGCGCGGCGGCATTGGCGATCACACCGGCCGACAGGCCAAAGGCAGGCATTGTCCATCTGGGACTTGGCGCTTTCTTTCGTGCTCATGGGGTGAGTTACATCCATGAGGCGCGGCAAGCTTCCGGCGGGGATTGGGGCATAATCGGCGTCAGTCTAAAGCGCCCAGTTCAGCGCGACCTGCTTGCGCCGCAGGGTTTTTTGTATACGGCAATCGAACGCCGGGCTGATCGTCCGAAGTTCCGGCACTATGACGATATTATCGATGTGCTTGTTGCTCCTGAAGATCCGCTTGCTGTGACAAAGGTAATGGCTG
>JANQQM010000024.1 GCA_028289365.1 Salaquimonas sp.
TGCAATCATCATCGAGCCCGAGCCCGTAGAATATGTACGCGTCTGTGACGCTTATGGTGCTGGCTGGTGGTATATCCCCGGCACGGAAACCTGTCTTAAGTTCGATGGCGATGTTCGTGTTCAGTATGAATCAGAACATTACCATGACGAAAGATATGAAAACGTCGAAACATCAGCACACGATGCTGACTATCGTGCCCGTTTGAACGTACGCGCAAGCAATGAAACCGAATATGGTACATTGGCTTCACGTATTCGTTTCACCGCTTTTGAAAGCCAGAACCGCGGTGAAGGCGAAACTGATAATGGTAACACTGGTGAAGGCCATAACGACCTGTTGTCAGAAGAAGAAGGCATCGGTCAGGCAGGTGTGAACGTTGACCAGGCAACTATCTCTATTGCCGGCTTCTTCATGGGTTATTCAGACTCATACTGGAACCGTGGCGGTGGCGATGGCTACTACAACGCACGTTATGATGGCTTGTTCAACAATCCTGATGGTCTGTTCTTTGAATATACCTATGCGGCCAATGGCTTTACAGCGACAGTTGGTACTGAAATAAACGATCGTACAGGTGAGCCAGGCGCTCCCGACGTTTATGGTGGTATCACCTGGTCCGGTGGCGGATTGTCACTGGCTGGTCTGGTCTATTACGACAATGAGCAGGCTGCAGCGGCTTATCGTTTCCGCGCTGACTACGACATGAGCTCCTGGGCTCCTGGCCTGGCAATCGGTGGTTGGTACGAAGCTGACAATGGCGATACAGATTATGTTAAAGGTCACACTTGGGGTATTACCGCCAAGATGAACCTGACCGACAACATGGTCCTGTTCGGTGGTTATTCTGATTACTCAGATCAGTATGATGGCACCAGCTGTTCCTTCTGTACAGGAACTAACACCAATAACAGCGCGACCAACTGGTCAGTCGGTGTTGCATGGAATGTTGTATCAGGTCTTCTGGTTCAGCTTGACTACAGCGCCTACACGTTTGATGTTGAAGCCAACTCAAACGGTAACCAGCCAGGAAACGGCAACTACGGCGTCTGGGGCGTTCGTGTAGTTCGCTCATTCTAATCATCTGATTGGAAGCCAAATATTAAAGGCCCGGGATTTTCCCGGGCCTTTTTTGTGCCGAAGGTACAAGCTTTTGTGTCGATTACCGCAATAAGAATGAATCCGGCAAAGGATTCAATTCGGTTCAATACCGCTTACAAGCGTACTATCGCGGCCATCCCCGCCATCACACCACAGCCCGTATAAAGATCGATGTGCTCCCGGTGGAAATGCAGTTCTGCCATGCAGCATTCTGGTATTATCGAATATCAGTATTTCACCTGGCTGTAGTTTGAAGACAAGATAGTTTTCCGGATCCAGTAACCAGTTTCGAACATACTCGAAAGCTTCCATTGCATTTGGAGCCACTTCGAGTCGAACATCGCTGCCCGAACGATAGGCAAGGCGATACCGGTCTCCAATGCGAAGAAACACGCTCCTGCTGGCGGTTCGATCGTCTCGCGATATCTTGAAGGCGGCGGGCCTGCACAACGCATCCAGATAGCTGGGAAAATTGGCGTGCAGATGAGCGTACAGGGCATCGCCGGATGCCAGGGTGGAGTAGCCACCAATGTTGGAAGGTGTCTCGCAGTAGATCATCATGAAAACTGGCGGATCATCTTCAAATGATCCATCTGTGTGTAATCCCAGATCTTCAAAATTCGCATTGGCATATTCCGGGTAACCTGGAATATAGCGGATTGGGTGAATTCCGTAATCATCTGAAAGTTTGTGATAAATAGGCTTTCCAAACCGGTTGCCAAGGGCATGCAGGCTTTCAACAGGACCGTCGGGACCACCAGACTGGATCAGATGGGCACAACCATTATGATTTATTATTTCGATCAATGATTCCCATTCACCAGGAGTCATCTCCGAGACGGAATTGACTTTAACTTCCGGCTTTATCATGGCGCTTCTTCACGTCTATTGATGATCAAGGGGTACTCAAATCGCTATTCAATGAACCGTGTTTTTGGTACACATAAAGAAAATATGGCTCAAGAAAAAGCAGAGTTCACATGGCTAGGCCAGAACCTTCAGATATCGTAACTCAACTTGATCAACTGGTACAGGGAGTTTGTTCTGGCGTCTCGGAAATTAATTTTCCGCGGCAGATTTTGGCTGGCTCCCCTGAGTATAGGGCAATTAGAAATGCAATCGCCAGATTACGTCAAAAAGGAAATACAAGTGTAGCTTTGGAACTTGCCAGATTGCTCTCAGCAGCCGTCCCCAAGGATAGAAAAGTTAAACTGCAACTTGCCAGAATATTATGGGCCGATCGAAAGTTTTCTGAGGCAGAGAAATTGCTTGAAGAAATAGGACCGACAGGCGCTGATCATCAATGGTTCTCGGCACGCGCCGCCACATTCAATTCAATCGGCGACTATGATTCAGCGTTCAAGTCGACGGCCAAGTTTCGTCAAGCGGCCCCCATGGTAATGACCCAGCAGGAGAGCGTTCATTTACCTTTGGTGGCAATTATGAACACAGGTCCATATCTGTTGACGCAACCAATGATGGCTGCACATGCGCATTTCACATTTAACTACATTTCTCAATATGCAAAGGAAGTCGCGAACAAATTTCGTTTTGCTTCTTTTTGGGTAAATGTTCATCAGATTGAGAAGGTTTTGCGCTCTTCACCAATTCCCGATTTGGTGATCAACAATGTCGCTAGTGGAGAGGTTGCCAGTGATTCCGAGATATCGCCGCAAGTGGATAAGTGCATTGGATTTTGGCAAAGATACTGCATTAACAAACCGAAGGATGTCCGCGCCACTGCAAGGGATAACCTGGCTGGAGATTTATCCAAGAGCCAAAGGGTTATCGTGCCCAAAACCCGGTATTACAAGGCGCCGGATGATATCGATAAGACAGTAGACGAGGTCGAATCCGAGTTCGATTATCCAGTCATATTTAGGGCACCATTTTTTCAGGATGGAGCAAATATGCACCTTGTCGGAAATCGCGAAGAGGCGATTGAATTGGTCCCGAGACTCGGATCAGGTTTTTTTGCGATCGAATTCATAAACAATCTCCACAAGAACAACATGTACAGGAAAATGCGGGGCGCATTTATTGAGGAAGATTTTTTTATGGTTCGCGTGGATTACGGTCCGGACTGGATGATCCACGGACATAGAAACAAACCTCATCGCATTGAATTTTATAACGAAAATCCGCAATATCTCGAAGAGGAGATTGCAATTTGCAAGGATCCGGCCAGCGAATTCGGTAAGCCGGTGATGCGTGCGCTTCGTGAATTGCGGTCAACCGTGAAGCTGGATTATTTTGGTGTCGATTTTGACATCACCGAGGATGGGAAACTGATTGTCTATGAGGCGAACGCTGCCATGAATTTCCTCAGCAAGGGAGGAGCTGTCCATCCGCACCCCAAGGAATCCGGTGATGCATTAACAAAAAGATTCACCCAATTGCTGATGAGTCGCATTAATCGCCCGAAAATGGCCATGACGCGCTGAGTTCTCAATTACCCAGGAAGTTTTGTCAGTCTGCCTGATGCTCGTGTGTTTCCAGAAATTCCGCAATTTTGATCGGCAGGTTCTCTGAACCGAGATCCGGTGCGTGCCCTTGTTTGGAAACCTCGATTTTCGCCATACGCGGATGAAGTTTTTTCATCTTTGATATCGTATCGGGCGTAATCAGGTCGCTGTTTTCGCCGTAGATCAACAACAATGGATGCCCGGTCAAACCGCTGAACTGTGGCCAAAGGCTGGGCAGGGGATTGTCGAGGTCAATATTTGCCAGGCCATTGGCAAGCTTCTTGTCGAATCTGGTTACTATGGCACCGTTTTTTTCCTCGAAGATTACACGTGCCTGACGCGCCCAATCCTCTTGATTATATTCAGGAAATTGGCTTTTCCCGCCAGTGCTGACAAAATCGATTGCGCCTTGCCAGCTTTGTGGATCGGTCGCATTTTCCAGATATTGCTTGATACGAACTAGCCCGCGTCCGTCAATTTCAGGACCAATATCGTTAAGGATCACGCACCGCATCAGGGAAGGGCGCATGGCCGCCAGCAGGTGAATGATCAACCCGCCGCGTGAAGTGCCGACTATGGATGCGCTTTCCAGGCCGGCCGCGATCATTCCATTGATGGTATCTTCGGCTTCTATCCAGATATTATAGTTTTGCCAGTCACTGTCACGCTCCGACATGCCCCGTCCGCGGTAGTCCAAGCAAAGCACTTTGCGGCAGGTATCTGCCTTGTAGGCAAGATACATTGCCAATCCGTGGAAATCGGACGAATTGCGTGTCAGGCCGGCAAGGCATACAACCGGCGTTGGGCCGTCATTGTGCCAGCCATATTTGCGTCCGGCCAGGCGTAGCCCGTCCGTGCTGGTATAGGTAATTTTTTCCCAACCCTCGCTGTCGTCGAATTCTTCACTCATTCAATGCTCGCCAAATCTTGGGGAATTGTTGCCTGGGCGCTTTTCTGAATATGGAATTAGAACAAACTGTCCTTAAATTCCAACTAACCCGCCAAGAATTTCCGGCAAGCCGGGAAGCATACCGCATTCAAGAACAAGTTAATCGCAGGTTCTAGGATCGTCCGAACCGTAAATCACGTTCAATATCAAAGCGTTCCTTTGATATCCGTGATTTGTACACCTGGTAGTTTTCCATCACACGCTGCACATAATTGCGCGTCTCGGTGAACGGGATACGCTCGATCCAGTCGATTACCTCATAGATCGGGCGTGATCTGGGATCGCCATATTTCTCGATCCAGTCTTTCGCCCGGCCGGGGCCGGCATTGTAGCCGACAAATGTCAGGATGTAGGAATTGGAGAAATTGTCCAGCTGCTCGGACAGATAGGCAGCACCCAGGCGCGCATTATAGGCTGGATCGGAAGTTAGTTTTGACTTCGAATATTTTACACCGACCTTCTTTGCCATCAGCCTGGCTGTACCAGGCAACAATTGCAGCAGTCCGCGTGCCTTTGCAGGTGAAATCGCTTTCGCATTGAAGGCACTTTCCTGGCGTGCAATCGAATATGCCAAAGCCAATCCGGTATCGCCAATCTTGGCCCGCTTGGGGATTGCGCCAATCGGCCAGGACACCGTATCCACATCCAGTCCGCGCCGGTGGCCGATCTTGCCGATCTGCAATGCAAGCGTGTGTTTGCCCTGTTTTTCTGCACGTGCGGCAAGCATCGCCAATTCACCAGCACTGCTCAAGGAGCTCGCCAGTTCGCGATAGATGATCTCCGCCCGCCAGCCATAATCGGCTTTTTCCAAGAGATCGATCGCCTTGATCAGCTCTCGATTGGCAAATCTTGTTCTTTCTGCAGCACTTGGCCGTGGATTGCTGATGGAAAGCCTGCGCTGACCCAGTTCCTGGGCCGCAAGTTGACCGTAAAATGTACCGCCATGTCGGGCTGCTGATTTGTAATGCCTTTGGGCATCAGCACCGGACGATGCGCGGGCCAGCCAGTAATAGCCACGTGCCTGGCTGATCGGTGTCACGCTTATATTGAGAATATTTTGGAAATGCGTGCGGGCAAGCCGAGGGTTTTTGAGGAAGCGCAGGGCATACCAGCCTGCATGAAACTCGGCCTCTGCGCGCTTGCTGGACGATTCCGCTGCATGACCGGCGGCAATCTTGTAGGCGGTTTTGGCATCACCCATGTCAAGAAGCTGCCTGGAAATCAGCCGCCGCTCGATCCACCACTCATCCGGATTTACCAAAAGCCTCTGATCTTTAGGCGCCGCAAGCATTAGCTTGGCCGCCTTTTTTGTGTCGCCTGTGCGTCGCGCCCGTTTGATCTTCGCATATTGATAGGCCACATCCCTGCGCGAAGATGGCGCAACAGAAGCCAATAACTTGTCGGCGTTTTTGCTATTGGTGATTACGGCGGATCGGGCCTTTGCCAGACTGACCTGTTCGGCAAGCGATGCCATGCGCATGCCGCCTTTTGAGCGTTCCCGGTAGAACTGCATATGCATTCGGAAGCGATGGTCGTCACGCGTCAGTACTTTACTGTATTTCTTCAGAATCGTTTTTTCAGTGCTTTGCGATAGCCTGTCATTCCGCCAGAACGGCGCGATGGCTGCGCGTGCTGCCTTCTTGTTTCCGGTAGCAAGATAGGCGTCTGCCAGCAGCATGCCACCAGCCAGGCTTTCCGGTTGGTTGCCATTAAAGGCGTTGATCACGCTCCGGGGAGAGGGTCTTGCACGCGCCATTGCCGCTTCGGCATTTCTTCGCATGGTTTTCTGACCTGGCCAGTCCGGCAAGTCGCTAGCGATATTTGCAATATCGGCTGAAGGAATGCCTGGCAGACCGCTCAATGCGATAGACCATGCAAGTACTTTGCGTTGAAGGCTTCCGGCTGGCATTCCCGCTCTAATCGCCAGCGCCTTCCTGGCGTCTTTGGACGAAAGCGCATTCATCCCGGATTTCAAGCTGCCGCTGACGGGCTTGACCTTTGCCATACTTCCGGCTGAGACCGGTTTTGTCGGGTTCGAGATTGGTTTTGCAATTGGCTGTGCAGCAGGTCTTTGAGTCTGTTGCGTAACACTTGCAGGAATGACATTGCGCGGGTTCGGCTTTGGCACCGGAATTTTTTGCAGCAACAGTGATTCGATTGCCTGTGCCGATGCTGAAGATTGTTTGCCGTCCAAGACCTGTGCGCCAGCCATTGCCATGGCTGCGAAGGCAAACGCAAATCCGGATTTAACGTAGAGTCTCATATACAAGCCGTATCCCGCTGGAGTTCAACGTGAAGTGTCATTTGGTACTGTAATGTGACATCTTCGAGACATTCGGTGAAATAGTCGTTAACAAAAAGTTGCTTTTTACCGCAGATTCGATCAATCGGTGTGGATCGATTGGCATGCTTTAAGCATGCCGCTCCAAGATGCTTGCAGGCAAACCCAAGCATCGCTATTGTCCATTTTCGCAACAGACCGGCCCCCTAAACATGGCCGGAATCCAGGGAAAGCAGTCATGAATTTCAAGGGCTCCATGCCAGCGCTGGTCACACCATTTACCTCATCCGGCGCATTCGACGAAAAAGCGTTCAGGGAATTCGTCGAATGGCAAATTGATGAAGGAAGTCATGGACTTGTGCCTGTAGGTACGACAGGCGAGTCACCAACCCTTTCGCATGCGGAGCACAAACACGTTACCGAAGTGGCGGTACAAATTGCAGACGGAAAGGTTCCGGTCGTTGCCGGCGCAGGCTCAAACAACACGGCTGAAGCGGTTGATCTTGCCCGCCACGCAGAAAGTGCCGGCGCCGACGCGGTGCTTGTTGTGACACCTTACTATAACAAGCCCAACCAGCGCGGATTGCGGGCGCATTTTGGTGCAATTGCAAATGCAATTTCGATTCCCATCATCATCTACAATATTCCCGGCCGCTCGATAATCGACATGTCGGTCGAGACAATGGCCCAGCTGGCCAGCAAATACACCAATGTTGTCGGCGTGAAGGATGCGACTGCCAGCATGAGCCGGATCAGCGAACAGCGTGACATGTGCGGCACGGAATTCATCCAGTTGTCGGGCGAGGATATCTCCACCTTGGGATTCATGGCACATGGCGGGGTAGGGTGCATCTCTGTTACCGCCAATGTTGCACCGCGATTGTGTTCCCAGTTCCAGACAGCATGCATGTCGGGTGATTTTGCCACCGCGCTTTCCCTGCAGGACAAGCTGGCACCCTTGCACAAGGCGCTGTTTTTGGAACCGAGCCCCGCTGGCGCAAAATATGCCTTGTCGGTGTTAGGGAAGATCGAGGATTTTGCCCGCTCGCCGATCGTGCCATTGGAAGAATCCACGAAATCGACAATTCGCGATGCAATGATGCATGCCGGATTGATCAATTAGCATAGGCGTTGGGCCGAAATCTCATGGCCACCAAATCGAAAAAGGACGGCACAAACGGCAAACTCGTCGCCGATAACCGCAAGGCGCGGTTTAATTACGAGTTTATCGATACGCTGGAAGCAGGCCTTGTGCTTACGGGCACAGAGGTCAAATCGCTACGTAATGGCCAGGCAAACATCGCCGAAAGCTATGCCTCGGAGGAAGATGGCGAGATCTGGCTGATAAATTCCTACATTCCCGAATATGGCGAGGGAAACAGGTTTAATCATGATCCGCGCCGCAAACGGAAATTGCTGTTGCACAAGAAACAGATGGCAAAACTGAGCAGCGGCGTACATCGCGAAGGCATGACGATCGTGCCGAACCGGCTCTACTTCAACGAACGCGGAAAAGCCAAATTGCAAATCGCACTGGCGAAGGGCAGGAAGTCTCATGACAAGCGGCAGGTCTCGAAAGAGCGCGACTGGAAACGCGAACAATCACGATTGCTGAAGGAGAGGGGCTGATGTCGTCGAACTATGAAACCAGACCCGATGATCTTCCGGTTCCTGTCGATGACGGCGCCGCGAACCACCTGCCTGGTTCGAAAATACCTTCGGTGGAATTGCCTTCGACAAACGGGGACAGCGTCAATCTCGCCAAACTCGATGGCGTTTTGGTGTTGTACGCCTATCCGATGACCGGTCAGCCCGGCAAGCCATTGCCGGATGGATGGGATGAGATTCCGGGCGCTAGAGGTTGCACGCCACAATCCTGTTCCTTCCGGGACCACATGGCAGAGCTTGTCAAAGCAGGAACCGATCACGTATTCGGCGTATCGACCCAATCGACCGACTATCAGACGGAAGCCGCAGAGCGGCTGCATCTTCCATTCGCTCTGCTGTCAGATGCCCAGTTGAATTTATGCCAGGCGATGAACCTGCCGCGTTTTGAGGCTGACATACCGGGTGAAAACCCGATATTGCTCAAGCGCCTGGCCCTGATTGCAAATAATGGCGTCATCGAGAAGGTCTTCTATCCGGTGTTCCCACCGGAGCAAAACGCCGAAGACGTTCTCCAATATCTGAATTCGCGCTAGATCAGCGGGCGTTTGCAGCAATCCGCGAGTGAACGGTTGGGTGATTTCCCATATCGATATGACCGGTATTGATCGGTATGGTCGTCGCGCCGCTAACCCGCTTTTGCGTGCACAGGCCGCCACCTTTCGCACAAACGAAATTATCGGCATTCTGGACATTTGATGGCAGGCTGCCCCCACTGCTCTCTACGATACCGACATAATAAATCGGGATACCATCTTTTGCGACTGCGCGCGCAACATCAATGACGACATTGGCACCTTTGGAGATGCCCGCGAGACTGAACTGCTCATTTGGATTTGCGGCATGCCGCTTCCGGATATCCTTGATGATCGTGTCCCTGATACCGCCTGCTTCAAGTCCGGTAACCATCAGAAACAGGGAAGCATTCGGGATCTTCCGTTTTAGATTTTTGAAACCGTATCCGATCGCGGTCGCGCTCAGGATACCATTGACCAGATAGGTCTTTGCTGAAGCCGGCCCGGGAACTGCAGCCAGGGCAATACCTAACCCGGCAACTGCGCCTAATGTCATCGCTTTCTTGAAGACATTCGCAATTGCAGACTTCAAAATTTCTACCGCCATTTACAGACTCCTCTTTCAGCGTATTGGATTATTGCTGGGTCGTTCGATTCAAGTCAATCGTTTGGGTTTTCACGAAACTACGCCATTCCGGTAGCGCAACTGCTCCGGCAATTCTTCCGTTTGCATTAACCTCGAAACTGAACATCTCTATGATTGCAAACTATTTTTCAAGGAAATTTGAAACTTTTCTGAACACGTCCTGGAACATTTCAGGGGTCAATCGCCTTGTATTCGTGTTGTACCTAGAGCAGTGATAGCTGGAATAAACCTGTAAATCCGCAATTTCTGCAACGGCCCCGTGGCCGAAAACCGCCTGGGACGGTTTTAGTCCGAGTGTACGTACAGTAGAATCATGCGAGATCTTTCCGAGCGTCACGATCGCGCGAAGGTTTTTGAAGCCGACAATTGTCGATTCCAGATACTGCCGGCAATTATTTATCTCTGCACCGACAGGCTTGTTGTCCGGCGGCACACAGCGAACGGCATTCGTGATTGCGCATTTTCTTAATTGCAGGCTGTCTTCGGGCGAGGCGCCATAGGATCCTGTTGCAAACCCGAACGTCAGAAGTGTCTCGTAAAGCAAGTCTCCGGCAAAATCACCGGTGAATGGCCGACCGGTTCGATTTGCCCCTCTCAAGCCTGGCGCCAGACCGACGATCAACAGCTCGACCTTGTCACTCCCGCCAGGTTCTCGCCAAGTCTTGACCGGTCCGTTAAACCATCCCGGTTCCTTGTCGCGCCAGCGAAGTATGTATTCACGCAATCGCGGGCACGTGGCGCATTCATGGGGTGGATCTACGGCAGATGAAACCGCATTGGCCGGCATTGAAAACTCTTCCAGGTAACAGCAATCTCAGGCTTGGAACACGGATTCGACGATTTGGCAACGCCCTGCAGATCAAGGAACCGAAATCGGCTCAGTATTCCTCGTCTTCGAATTCATCGACATCTTCTTCATCCATGGGAACCAGACGCTCCGGCCGTTCCGATGGATCCCTGCCGATCTGGGTCTTGAGACTTGCGATGTCCACGAAATGATCCGCCTGCCTGCGCAAATCATCTGCGATCATCGACGGTTGAGTTGAAACGGTGGAGACAACGCTGACCTTTCTCCCCCTGCGTTGCAGGGCTTCGACCAGGTAGCGGAAATCCCCGTCACCGGAAAATAGGACCAGGTGGTCGACAGTCGTCGCTAATTCCAGCGCATCGACCGCCAGCTCGATATCCATGTTTCCTTTGACTTTTCTTCTACCGGTGGAATCTGTGAATTCTTTGGTTGCCTTGGTGACAACGCGGTAGCCATTATAATCCAGCCAATCAATCAGCGGTCTTATGGAAGAATATTCCTGATCCTCAATCAGGGCAGTATAATAATATGCCCGAAGCAGATATGCCTGTTTCCCGAAATGTTTCAACATTCGCCGGTAATCAATATCGAAGCCCAGCGCTTTCGACGTCGCATACAAATTGGCACCGTCAATCAGCAATGCTATTTTTTCTCTTTGATCGAACATAGTTCCTCAATTGGTGGGTTGCATTATTTATTAGTATTAGTGCACTCGTCGTTCGACCTACTAAATACATTAGTTAATAGCACCAGCTATAACGCCGATTGATAAATTACACTCGGTGTCTTGGCCGGCCGCAAGCCTGTTAATTGCCGATCAAGACGATTTAACTGTCCAAATTAGCCCGAAGATTTGCCGGGACTATTGGCATATGGTCTTATATACAACCCCATATATTGGGTTTTGCATACCTAGGCATGTGCGAATTTCCTTGAAATTGCAACAATTTCCGTCTACGCAGTGCCCATATTCCCCAATAGATCAACATATGGGAGCGTTGCATGGCACGCGTAACAGTCGAAGATTGCATCGACAAGGTCGATAATCGTTTTGAATTGGTGTTGTTGGCCGGACACCGCGCACGCCAGATTTCTTCTGGCGGACAGATTACGGTTCCCCGCGACAACGACAAGAATCCGGTTGTTGCTTTGCGCGAGATTGCCGAGGAGACATTGTCTCCGGAAGATCTGAAGGAAGATCTGATTCATTCGCTTCAGAAACATGTCGAGGTCGACGAACCTGAACAGGAAGTTGTGGAAGCGCCGGTAATTCCGGAAATGCCGGTCGCAGCACCAGTGTTTACCGAATCCGAAGACAAGCCGGAAAGTGATGTCAAATTCGACAGGCTGTCGGAAGATGAACTGCTGGCAGGGATCGAAGGTCTGGTACCGCCCGAGAAGAGCGACGATTACTGATTCAATCTGATTTTTACATCAGACGCGCGCGCGGTTACCATGACCGCGCGTTTTTTTTGTTGTTGCCTGGCGTTGGAGGGGCTTGGCACCTACCTAATACAGGCGCAATGTATAAATAATGGCATGCGATAATACGGTGAACTCTGAACCATGATGCGTCAGTACGAACTCGTCGAACGGATCAACAAATACAAGAAGAACGCTGACGAGGCGCTTCTGAACAAGGCCTATGTCTACGCAATGCAGAAGCATGGCGAGCAGACGCGCGCCAATGGCGATCCTTATTTCTCGCATCCCCTTGAAGTTGCAGCGATTTTGACGAATCTGAAACTCGATGAGGAAACCATCGCGGTTGCATTGCTTCACGATACGATCGAAGACACCGACGCGACGCGCAATGAAATAGATTCCATGTTTGGCGAGAAGATTGGCGATCTCGTCGAAGGACTGACCAAGCTGAAGCGTCTGGACCTGGTTTCCAAAAAGGCCGAGCAGGCCGAAAATTTGCGCCGGCTTCTATTGGCGATTTCCGATGACGTAAGAGTTCTGCTGGTCAAACTTGCAGATCGGCTCCACAACATGCGCACCCTTGACCATGTGCCTGAGGCAAAAAGGGCCCGCATCGCAACCGAGACAATGGAAATCTACGCCCCGCTTGCCGGCCGTATCGGCATGCATGACATGCGGGAGGAACTTGAAGAACTGTCATTCCGCTACATGAACCCCCAGGCTTATGAAACGGTAACCGAACGCCTGACCGGACTTGCAGAAAAAAACCGGGATCTGGTTTCCACCATTTCACGAGCCTTGTCCGAAAAGTTTGAACGCGAAGGCATAGATGCAACCGTCAGAAGCCGCCAGAAGAAGGCTTTCTCTGTTTTCCAGAAAATGGAGCGCAAATCGGTCGGCCTGGAGCAACTCTCCGATCTTTATGGTTTCCGGGTAATCGTAGACGATACCGAGTCCTGCTATCGGGCACTGGGCATTGTCCACACCACCTGGCAAATGGTTCCGACACGGTTCAAGGATTTCATATCCACACCCAAACAGAATGACTACCAGTCCATCCACACGACGGTCATCGGACCATCGAATCAGCGGGTTGAACTGCAAATACGCACCTGGGAAATGCACAGGGTGGCCGAATATGGGGTCGCGGCACATACTTTATACAAGGATCACCTTGAAAACGGGAATGATCGGGAAAAAGAGGAAAATGCCTATGAGACCCTGCGTCAGACGATCTCCCAACTCGCAGATGGTCTGAATCCCGAAGAATTCCTCGAACACACCAAGCTGGAACTGTTCCTCGACCAGGTGTTC
This sequence comes from Salaquimonas sp., assembly GCA_028289365.1. Classification (GTDB taxonomy): domain Bacteria; phylum Pseudomonadota; class Alphaproteobacteria; order Rhizobiales; family Rhizobiaceae; genus BOKV01. The sequence goes on from JANQQM010000024.1 coordinate 13,168, forward strand.
TGCTTTACCCCCAAGGGACGGATCATCGCGCTGCCGAAAGGTGCCACGCCGATCGATTTCGCCTATGCCGTCCATACCGACATCGGAAACACCTGTGTCGGCTGCAAGATCAACGGCAAGATCATGCCGGTGATCACCGAACTGCAAAATGGCGACGAGGTGGAAATTGTCCGCTCCAAGGCCCAGACCCCGCCGGCGGCCTGGGAATCGGTGGTTGTAACCGGCAAAGCACGCGCCGCAATCAGACGCGCGACACGCGTATCAATTCGCAAGCAATATTCCGGACTGGGCTCGCGCATTCTCGAACGCGCATTCGAGCGTGCTTCCAAGCCGCTCGAAAGCGATGCGCTAAGCGCGGCGTTACCCCGCCTGGCCAGAGAAACGATAGACATCGTCTA
>JANQQM010000081.1 GCA_028289365.1 Salaquimonas sp.
TGACACCCAGATTGGCGAAATGCTGGCACCTTTGCCGGAATTGGAAACTGCATCAATCAGCTGACGGTTGGAACCCATCAAAGAGAAGATAACAGGGAGAGGAATTTGGCAAATATTGGATTTATCGGCTTGGGCAATATGGGTCTCCCGATGGCTGCTAACCTTGTCGCGGCCGGGCACAATGTTACCGGTTTCGACACGGTGACTGCAGCGCAGAACGCCGCCACCGAAATGGGCATTGCCATTGCAGGCAGTGCTGCCAGCGCGGCCAAGGATCAGGATACTGTCGTCACCATGTTGCCCAATGGCGACATCGTTCTCTCCGTCTTCGAAGAAATATCCAATGCTGCCAATCCTGGCATGCTGATTATTGATTCCTCGACGATTGATGTCGCTTCGGCCAAGAAGGCACATGCCATGGCAGAAGCCGCCGGCCTGTTGAGCCTCGATGCACCGGTTTCGGGCGGCGTCGGCGGTGCCGAGGCAGGCACGCTGACATTCATGGCAGGTGGCAGCACTGAGGCCTTTGAAAAAGCCAAACTTTTTCTTGAGATCATGGGCGGTCGCATTGTTCATTGCGGCGACGGCGGTGCTGGCCAATCTGCCAAGATTTGCAACAACATGCTGCTTGGGATCTCGATGATCGGCGCCTGTGAAGCATTCTCGCTGGCGGATAAGCTGGGCCTTTCGCAAGAGGCATTGTTTGACGTCGTTTCGACGTCTTCCGGCTCGTGCTGGTCGGTCAACACCTATTGCCCGGTTCCCGACGTCGGACCCACCTCCCCTGCCGACAATGACTACAAGCCGGGTTTTGCCGCAGCACTGATGCTCAAGGATCTGGGCCTTTCGCAGCAGGCTGCCGAAGAAACTGAAATCGCAACACCCATGGGTCGGCACGCAACCGATCTCTATGCGGAATTTGTCAAATCAGGTGCCGGTGGGACTGACTTCTCGGGCATTATCAAATATCTCGCGGAATTAAAGAGAGACTAGAATGAGCGAATTGGTTGAAACGGAAATCAAGGGTCGGGTCGGGATTATAACGATCAATCGACCCAAGGCCCTGAATGCGGTCGACCCGGCGATCATGGCGGGCCTGATCAAGGCCGCGTCGGAATTCGACAGTAATCAGGATATCGGCTGTATCGTATTGACCGGCGCCGGAGACAAATCCTTCATCGCCGGTGCCGATATCAAGGAGATGGCAGACCAATCCTATATGGACATGTTCAATGCTAACGTTCAATCGGACTGGGACCGGTTCGCCGATACCCGCATCCCGATGATTGCCGCCGTCAACGGTTTTGCCCTCGGGGGCGGCTGTGAAGTTGCCATGATGTGCGACATCATCATCGCCTCCGAAACCGCAAAATTCGGCCAACCGGAGATCAAGCTTGGCGTCATGCCGGGATGGGGCGGCAGCCAGCGCCTGACCAGAACCGTCGGCAAGGCCAAGGCGATGGATCTGATCTTGACCGGCCGGATGATGGATGCCCGCGAGGCAGAATCTGCGGGTCTGGTCGCCCGCGTCGTCCCAGCAGACAAGTTGATGGACGAAGCCCTAGAAGCAGCGAACACGATCGCCGGTTACTCCCGGCCTTCGACTGTTATCGCAAAACAGGCGGTAAACCGGGCATTTGAAACAACCTTGACCGAAGGCGTGAATTTCGAGCGCAGCCTGTTCTATTCGCTTTTTGCTACCGAAGACCAGAAGGAAGGCATGGCAGCCTTTGCAGAGAAGAGAAAGCCCGACTTCAAGCACAAGTAGACCGGGGGATTCAGGACCCAGGAGGATCATTATATGCCGGACGAGATCGTCATCGCAGGCGCAGCAAGGACCCCGATGGGTGGCTTTCAGGGTGAGCTGACACCGCTGAGCGCCGCCGAACTTGGCGGTGCGGCAATCATGGCCGCCTTGCGCGATGCAGATACAGAAACAGCTGACGAAGTCCTGATGGGCAATGTCCTCCCGGCGGGCCAAGGCCAGGCCCCGGCAAGACAGGCGGGGTTTCATGCTGGCCTGGATCGTTCCGTTCCCGCAACGACCCTTAACAAAATGTGCGGCTCGGGCATGAAAACGGTCATGCTGGCCCATGATCAGTTAAAATCCGGCAATGGCACCAGCATCGTTGCGGGCGGCATGGAATCGATGACAAACGCGCCTTACATTCTGCCGAAAATGCGGGGTGGCGCGCGGTTGGGGCATGCGAGCGCAATCGACCACATGTTCCTTGACGGGCTCGAAGACGCCTACGAATCCGGTCGTCTGATGGGGTCCTTTGCGGAGGACTGCGCCGAAAAATACCAGTTCACCCGTGACGATCAGGACGCTTATGCGATCCGCAGTCTCGAGGCAGCACTTGCCGCCCAGAATGAAGGCCGGTTCAAGCACGAAATCGCACCGGTGGCCGTCAAAACCCGGAAAGGCGAGATAGTCGTCGAAAGTGACGAACAGCCGCGTAATGCCCGCCCTGACAAGATCCCCAATCTGAAGCCCGCTTTCAAGAAAGACGGCACGATCACGCCTGCTAACGCATCTTCGATTTCAGATGGCGCGGCAGCTCTGGTCATCGCCTCGCGCCAACACGCCGAGAAGACCGGCATGAATATTCGCGCCAGTATCCTTGGCCACACCACCCATGCCCATGAACCGGGCTGGTTTACGACGGCACCGGTTACCGCCATCCGCGAATTACTTGAAAAGACCGGCTGGAAGATGGACGATGTCGATCTTTGGGAAATCAACGAGGCCTTCGCGGTCGTCCCGATGGCCGCAGAACGCGAACTCGGCATTTCGCGCGACAGGCTCAACATTCATGGCGGCGCCTGCGCGCTCGGTCATCCGATCGGCGCTTCCGGCGCCCGTATTCTTGTGACCTTGATCAATGCGCTGGAAAGCCATCGCCTTAAACGTGGAATAGCCGCAATCTGTATTGGTGGCGGTGAAGGGACGGCAATGGCGGTCGAACTTGTCTGACTTTAGCCGCACCGGGAGGAAAGCCCATGCATGAAATTATTGAGGAACTTGAGAACAGGCGCGAACAGGCCCGTTCCGGCGGCGGCCAGAAGCGTATTGACGCCCAACACGCCAAGGGCAAGCTGACAGCGCGTGAACGCATAGAGCTGCTGCTCGATCCCGATTCCTTCGAAGAATGGGACATGTTCGTCACCCATCGCTGCAACGAATTCGGCATGGATAAGACCAAGCTGGCAGGCGACGGCGTTGTCACCGGCTGGGGCACGATCAATGGCCGGGTGGTCTATGTATTCTCGCAGGACTTTACCGTCTTCGGCGGCTCGCTCTCGGAGACGCATGCAAAAAAGATCTGCAAGATCATGGACATGGCGATGCGCAATGGCGCGCCGGTCATCGGCATCAATGATTCCGGTGGCGCCCGTATCCAGGAGGGAGTCGCTTCCCTCGGCGGCTATGCCGATGTCTTCCAGATGAACACGCTGGCCTCCGGTGTCGTTCCGCAGATATCCATGATCATGGGCCCCTGTGCAGGCGGCGCGGTCTATTCACCCGCAATGACCGATTTCATCTTCATGGTTCGTGACACTTCCTACATGTTCGTGACCGGGCCTGATGTGGTCAAGACGGTGACCAACGAGGTTGTAACCGCTGAAGAACTGGGCGGCGCCAAGACCCACACAACCAAATCCTCCGTCGCGGATGAAGCCTTCGAGAACGACGTCGAGGCATTGCAGCAATTGCGCCGCTTCTACGATTTTCTGCCGCTCAACAATCGCGAGAAACCGCCAACAAGACCCTTCTTCGATACACCGGATCGGGTGGAGATGTCGCTGGATACGCTGATCCCCGACAATCCCAACAAGCCCTATGACATGAAGGAGCTGATCACCAAGATAGCCGATGAAGGCGATTTCTTCGAATTGCAGCCCGATTTTGCCGGCAATATCGTCACCGGCTTCATCCGCATTGAGGGGTCTACGATTGGCGTTGTCGCCAACCAGCCGCTGGTGCTCGCCGGCGTGCTGGACATCAACTCCTCGCGCAAGGCAGCCCGCTTTGTCCGGTTTTGCGATTGCTTCAATATCCCGATCCTGACCCTCGTTGATGTGCCGGGCTTTCTGCCGGGCACGAGCCAGGAATATGGCGGCGTGATCAAACATGGCGCCAAGCTGCTCTTTGCCTATGGCGAGGCGACCGTGCCCAAGGTGACGCTGATCACCCGCAAGGCCTATGGTGGCGCCTATGACGTCATGGCGTCCAAACATCTGCGCGGCGACGTCAACTATGCCTGGCCGAGCGCCGAGATCGCCGTGATGGGCGCAAAAGGTGCGGTTGAAATTCTCTACCGCGCCGAACTGGATGATCCCGACAAGATCGCCGAGCGCACAGCCGAATATGAGAAACGCTTCGCCAACCCGTTTGTTGCGGCAGAGATGGGCTTCATCGACGATGTGATCTTCCCGCATAATTCGCGCCGCCGCATCGCCAAGGCCTTTGCCGCGCTGCGCAACAAGGATTTGCAGAACCCGTGGAAGAAACACGACAACATTCCGCTGTGAGGACAATATGAACCCCAATTCACGCATTCCCGACAGCAAAGAAGACAAGCGACCCGCACAGCGTCAATTGACTGAGTCTGAACGAGCTGGAGTGACGGCACAGCACTGGTCCTGGATTCGTTTCATCCTGATCAGCGCACTCGATGGTATGGCGCTCGGGGCGCTGGTTGCGATCGCGATCATCAAGCTTGATTTGCATGGCGTCGGAACCATGCTCGCCAACTCCAATCATCAGATCGGCTACACACTGCTTCTCATCGGCAGCTTTGCACACACCTTTGGCATGGTTGTTTGCGGTTCCGCCATCTGGTTGCGGGCAACGGAGGATGAAAAATAATGTTCAAGAAACTCCTCATCGCAAATCGGGGCGAAATCGCCTGCCGGGTCATCAGGACCGCCCGTAGGATGGGCATCCCGACCCTTGCCGTCTATTCCGATGCCGACCGCGACGCGCTGCATGTGTCGGAGGCTGATGAGGCGGTCCATATCGGTCCGCCGCCAGCTGCTGAATCCTATCTGGTCATCGACAAGATAATGGAAGTTATTGCCGAACATGGCGTTGATGCCGTCCATCCGGGCTATGGCTTCCTGTCGGAAAATGCCGCCTTCGCCAATGCGCTTGACAAGGCAGGGGTCGCTTTTGTTGGCCCGCCGGTGGGCGCAATTGAGGCCATGGGTGACAAGATCACCTCCAAGAAATTGGCAGCTGAAGCGGGAGTCTCGACGGTTCCCGGCCATATGGGCCTGATCGAGGATGCCGACGAGGCCGTGAAAATCGCCACCGAAATTGGTTATCCAGTGATGATCAAGGCCTCTGCTGGCGGTGGTGGCAAGGGTATGCGCATTGCCTGGAACGATACCGATGCCCGTGAGGGTTTCCAGTCATCGAAGAACGAGGCCAAATCCTCCTTTGGCGATGACCGCATCTTCATCGAGAAATTCGTTACCCAGCCGCGCCATATCGAAATCCAGGTGGTAGGCGACAAGCATGGCAATGTCATCTATCTGGGCGAGCGCGAATGTTCGATCCAACGCCGCAACCAGAAAGTGGTCGAGGAGGCACCCTCACCCTTCCTCGACAAGAAAACCCGCAAGGCCATGGGTGAACAGGCCGTCGCTCTGTCCAAGGCCGTCGATTACTGTTCGGCGGGCACCGTCGAGTTCATCGTCGATGGCGAAAAGAATTTCTACTTCCTGGAAATGAATACCAGGCTGCAGGTAGAGCACCCGGTCACCGAACTGATCACCGGCATCGACCTGGTCGAACAGATGATCCGCGTTGCCGCCGGCGAGAAACTGAAGCTTGCCCAGAAGGATATCAAGCTGAACGGCTGGGCAATTGAATCGCGCCTTTATGCCGAGGATCCTTATCGCAATTTCCTGCCCTCGATTGGCAGGTTGTCCCGTTATCGCCCTCCGGAAGAAGGCGAGGCCGATAACGGCACCATCATCCGCAATGATACCGGCGTCTATGAGGGTGGAGAAATCTCCATGTTCTACGACCCGATGATCGCCAAGCTTTGCACCTGGGGCAAGGATCGCAAGACCGCCATCAGCGCGATGTCGGAAGCGCTCGATCGCTTCGAGATGGAAGGCATTGGCCACAACTTGCCCTTCCTGCATGCGGTTATGGATCACAAGCGGTTCAAGAAGGGCGACCTGACCACCGCCTTCATCGAGGAAGAATGGCCCGAAGGCTTTGCAGGGGTGGAACTCTCACTAGCTACTTGCCGCGACCTCGGCGCAATCGCAGCAGCCTGCAACTTCATTGTCCAACAACGTGCGGTACGCATTTCTGGCGTCATGGAGAATCGTCGCCGCTTCGTTGGTCCAGACTGGATCGCCTCAATCAATGGCAGTGATTTTCCGTTTCATGTGGCACGCGATGGTGACGGGCTCCAGATCACCCCGACGGGTAGTAACCCGCTGCCGGTTACGCTGGGCGGCTGGCGGCCGGGTCAGGCGCTGGCAAACGCAACGGTCGGAAAGAAAAAATATACGGTCCAGATTGAAAGGAAACCAAGTGGTTTCCGCCTGCGTTATCGCGGCGCCGATTTACGTGTCTTCGTCCGCACGCCACGCGAGGCTGAACTGGCCCGCCTGATGCCGGAAAAAACCCCGCCCGATACCTCGAAAATGCTGCTTTGCCCGATGCCGGGACTGGTCGTGGCAATTCATGTCGAAGCAGGTGAAGCAGTCGAAGATGGCCAGCCGCTCGCAACCGTCGAGGCGATGAAGATGGAGAACATCCTGCGCGCCGAGAAGAAGGCGAAAGTTGCCAAGATTATTGCCGCGCCGGGAGAGAGCCTCGCCGTCGATGCGGTGATCATGGAGTTTGAATGATGAGCCATACCGTTAAGGACTGGAAGGAACTGGCGCGCAAGGAACGCAAGGGCGCCGATCCCGAAACGCTGAACTGGAGCACCGCCGAAGGCATTGAGGTCAAACCGCTTTATACCGAGGAAGACCTGGCAGCAGTCGATCATATGGGCACCCTGCCCGGCTTTGAACCCTTCCTGCGCGGCCCGCGCGCGACCATGTATGCCGGCAGGCCCTGGACAATCCGTCAATATGCCGGCTTCTCCACAGCCGAAGAATCCAACGCGTTTTATCGTCAGGCACTGGCCTCCGGACAGCAGGGCGTATCCGTTGCCTTCGATCTGGCAACCCATCGCGGTTACGATTCCGATCATCCGCGCGTTGTTGGCGATGTCGGCAAGGCCGGCGTCGCGATTGATTCCGTCGAGGATATGAAGATCCTGTTCGATGGCATTCCGCTTAAGGACATTTCCGTTTCCATGACCATGAATGGTGCCGTGATTCCGGTGCTCGCTTCCTACATCGTGGCGGGTGAAGAACAGGGCGCCAGCCGGGCTGAACTTTCGGGTACTATCCAGAACGATATCCTGAAGGAATTCATGGTGCGCAACACCTATATCTATCCGCCGGAAGCCTCCATGCGGATCGTTGCCGACATCATTGAATACACTTCGACGGAAATGCCGCGCTTCAATTCGATTTCCATTTCCGGCTATCACATGCAGGAGGCAGGTGCGACGCTTGTCCAGGAACTGGCCTACACGCTGGCCGACGGGCGCGAATATGTCCGTGCCGCCATCGCCAAGGGCATGGATGTGGATGCCTTTGCCGGCCGCCTTTCCTTCTTCTTCTGTATCGGCATGAACTTTTTCATGGAAGCAGCCAAACTGCGCGCTGCGCGCCTGCTCTGGCATCGAATCATGAGCGAGTTCGAACCCAAGAAGCCGCAAAGCCTGATGCTGCGCACACACTGCCAGACTTCCGGCGTCTCTTTGCAGGAGCAGGATCCGTATAACAATATCATCCGCACTGCCTACGAAGCCATGTCGGCAGCGCTGGGCGGTACACAATCGCTACATACAAATTCCTTCGATGAGGCAATTGCATTGCCAACTGAATTTTCCTCCCGGATTGCCCGCAACACGCAATTGATCTTGCAAAACGAAACCGGCATCACCAATGTCGTCGACCCGCTTGCCGGCTCCTACTATGTCGAGAAACTCACCGCCGACCTGGCTGACAAGGCCTGGACGCTGATTGAGGAAGTCGAGGAAATGGGCGGCATGACCAAGGCAGTCGCCACCGGCATGCCCAAACTGCGCATCGAGGAGGCGGCGGCCCGCAAGCAGGCCGCAATCGACCGGGGAGAGGAAGTCATTGTCGGTGTTAACAAGTTCAAGCCGACCAAGGAGGATGAGTTTGAAATTTTGTCGATCGACAACGAAAAAGTCCGCGACGCCCAAATCGCACGACTGAAACGGACCAGGCGAAACCGCAACGAAGAGGCCTGTCAAAAGGCGCTGGATAATCTCGAGCAGATCGCCCGGAGCGGTGAAGGAAATATTCTGGCGGGCGCAATTGAAGCTGCACGAGCACGCGCCAGCGTTGGCGAGATTTCGCAAGCCATGGAGAACGCCTGGGGCAGGCATGTCGCTGATACGCAAACAGTCTCTGGCGTTTATGGCAGCGCCTATGATGATGACAAGCGTTTCTCCGAAGTCAGCGAAAAGCTGGTCAGTCTCGGCAAGGAAGCCGGCCGGGCACCCAGAATACTGATTGTGAAAATGGGTCAGGACGGTCATGACCGTGGCGCCAAGGTCATTGCATCGGCCTTTGCTGATCTGGGGTTTGAGGTAATTGTCGGTCCGCTGTTCCAGACACCCGATGAAGCAGCAAAACTGGCGGTTGCCGAAGATGCCGACATTGTCGGAATTTCCTCCCATGCCGCTGGCCATCTGACACTTGCCCCACTGCTAGTCGAGGAACTCGCAGCCAATGATGCAGCCGACAAGCTGGTCATTTGCGGTGGCGTTATCCCCTCCCAGGATTATGGCAGGCTTAAAAAGGCCGGCATTGCCGCAATTTATGGACCCGGCTCCAACATCCTGGATTCTGCAGACGATTTGATCGCTCTATTGTTTGAACGCCTGCGAGGCCGCAACCGCTAGAGTGTTTCTTGGTCAAATGGAATCGTTTGAGCGCCGGAATTTTGGTTTCTGGCTAGGAGCGCGAAGCGACGTGGTGTGAACACCGTTAGCATTGCGCGACGCAGTTCAGAGACCAAATGACCAAGAAGCACTCTAGAACAATCCTTTGAAAATACCGGCAATCCGACTATGGATGAATTTGATCCAACCCGGAGTCGGCCGTGTTTTTTGTCTTGTCAAAACTGTTTTGGTTTTTCGCCAGACCGTTGAATCTACTGTTCTTCATTACATTATTGGGTGCGCTGGCAGCCCGTCGCGGCTACACCAGTTTCGCACGGGTATTGCTGACCGCCGCCGCGCTGATCTTCATTCTGATCGGGTTTACCCAACTGCCTGACTGGGCAATCCTCAAATTGGAAACCGCCATATCTGCCCAAGAGTTACCCCTCAATCCGCAGGGCATCATCATCCTTGGTGGCGGCCTTAGTGCCAACAGCGCAGCGCCGGACGCAACTTATGCCATGGGCGAAGCCTCTGACAGGCTGATCAAGGGGTTGGAACTGAAACGCCGCTTTCCGGATGCCCGATTGATATATTCCGGCGGCGCTGCCAGCTTTAATCCTGATGCAGAGCCTGAAACCACTGCTGCCGGGGAGATAATTACGGGCTTGTACGGTCAGGAAATCGAATTCGAACTCGAAACGCAATCCTTGAATACGTGGCAAAATGCAGCCTATGTGGCAGAAA
>JANQQM010000104.1 GCA_028289365.1 Salaquimonas sp.
TGATGTGGAGAGTCTCGACGGATATTGGGCTGTTAACGTTACTACTACGACCCCTGGGCTTTGCGGCTGGAAGCACAAGAGTTTCGCGGTTGAATTAACCGGTGGAAAGGTCACTGGAGGCACCGGCATGCGAAAAATTGAAGGTACGGTATCTGCTGATGGAAAATTACTGGTTCGCCGGCATTTCCAGTTTGAAGGCCAAGAGTTGTTCAACGTCTGGTCTGGGCGCATCAAAGCTGGCGAGGGAAGCGGAATAATGCAATCACAGGGCGCCTGCAGAGGCAATCTTACGATCACGCGGTTGTAGTTGACCTACAAATAAATTCGGCCCCACTGGATAACTGCTATTAGCACTTTGCAGTCATTGGTGACTTGCGATCAATACGGCAACTTCTGGCCCAAAGCGGACATATTGCGCGTTGGCGAAGATCGGCCTCCATAAGAAGAGTGATCTACCGCCAAGGCGCAAAGTGACATTCGAAGGGACTGCAAAAACTTCGCGATTTTCACATCATCAATGCTTTGCTCACCATCGATTGCTTGCTCGGATATTGTGAAACATCGACACCTCGCTCCGCAAGCGCGTCGCTGAGTTCTTGTGCGCTCAGGGCCTCAATCGCTTCAGTTGTCATCCTCATGAAGTTGATCCGACGTTTGAGTGGGCCGTTTGTCTCACCGAAAATATGCCGATCCTCAAATGCGAACTCATCCGCATATTTAGTCATGAAGTAGGTTAGGAACGTATTGATGCTGGTTCGCACGCGGGGATCATCTGACATCAAGTCCGATGAGGCATCAAGCGTATCGCGCATCAGAGTGACCCACCGCTCTGCCCCTTTGTCATTCATCAGCGCCATCGCATTGTGCGTGTGATGAAATCTCAATCGGAACTCAGCGCCGTGGTAATAGGGGCCCCCGCCCATGACATCGATCCACATCGACGCTTGGGTGCTGACATGGTGACCCAGGCCGCCAACGCGCTCAAAAACAGACGTAAACCACGGCTCATCCGCAAAGACACGTTCGTAGAACCTTTTTACGATGCCGACGATCGGATCTTGTCCAATGACGGAGAACAACTGCCAGAACTGAATTGGCTTCGACAAGTTACTAGGGGCCGTCAGCGATACGACCTCAGGCATCCGGTGCGCATCTGACGGCAGCAAGCCCTTCTCGATTGCTTGTGCGATATAGGCGTGCTGAATCGCCTCGCTCATATAGCCATGGCGCGTCGGGAATTTGGGAAGATCAACAGTGGTCATGACTTGGTTTCCTTGGGAAGGCCAACAATCACTATTATTTTCCTGACCATCCCGATCCTCATTGCGTTCTTATATTCTGCGTCGTACTTAGAATGGCAAGATCATAACAACAAGTACGGTCACTAAGGATACTGCTATGAAACAACTCGAACGGGATGAGAACTGCCTCGTTGAGCCATTGATTTCAGCAATCTCGGGACGATGGAAATTGTTGGTTATCTATTGGTTGGCGCAGGAAACTTCTCGTTTCAATCAACTTCAAAGAAATCTCGGCAACATCACGCACCGAACGCTGACCCGCCAACTGATCGAGTTGCAAGAAGCGGGCTTTGTTGCGCGTAAAGACTTCAAGACCATACCGCCACACGTTGAGTACAGCCTTACGCCACTGGGCCAAAGCCTGATACCCCTACTACAAGCAATGCATGATTGGGCGGCTGCTAACGCGGACAAGCTATCCGTCCCGAAGCAAAGATCGACAGCGGCTGAAGCGCGGCAGCGCTGACGTCCTTGTCGTCACAGCGGATGACAAGTTGGTTCGGGTAATAGGCACAACACCATCCAAAGCTAGACCATATTGGGCTAGAATCCGAAATTTTTGTCAACAAACGGCTATGTCTACCATTTGCTGTCACCTCAGCCGATCGACGCAACACATTGGGCGAATTTGATGCCCGAATCGACAGGCCGACGGAGCGTTAAAGGCGTTATCGAAAATCTACACTAAATGTGGGCTCGCGGTATGAAAAGCCTGCATGGTGCTCGTCTCAAGCTTGCACAGTTTGGGCCGCAAAGCGCGTTCCCAGGCCAGATCGTCTGTAGGACGGATGCCGCCGGCGTATAACAGTAATGGTTAGACAGACGACGAATACCGATCAAAGCTGCGCCCGATGGAAGTCATCGACCCTCCACGCTGCCATCGATCCCAATTCTCGGCCTTCTGTTGCGGGCTAAAATAAATCCGGTTCCTGCGCTTCATCATAACACTCCATCTCTTGTTCAAAGAATAAAGTGTTGCGAGCACCCATTTAGCACATCGCCAATTCCAGTCATTTGAACTATTGATCTATCTTATCGATCAGTACTGAATTGGATGTTCCTTTGAGTTTGAAAGCGGAAAATCTTGTTGACTAAAGCAGCGCATTCAGGCGCTGCAAAACCATTGATAAATGGCTGCGATGGACGAACCCGGCGGATTCCACATCGCCATTAATGAAAAATCGCGTGAACGTCTGGATTTCGAACAACAGATCGTCAATTTCTTCCTGCCAATCCGTTTGCGGCAAAAGGCAAAACCACATCCGGGATGTCTAGTAAAAAAGCTTATCCGAAAACTCTCGAAGCGGTTTGTTGCGTATGACGTTCTGGTATTGCTTTTGAAGGCCGATATTTATCTCACCAGATGTCCGGAAATCCGGATTATCTCTTGCGTCCATGCGACTGGTCAAGTCACCGCTCGAAATGGGCTATACCCGAAAGGCTGCAATCGCTGCAGATGCTGGAACCGCAGCGGCGATAGAGGCGATCCGTGACGGCGCCAGCGACTATGAGGTCTCGGCCGAATGCCACAGAGCAATGATCCTGGCAGGCGGCGAGTATCCAGGTTTCGGGCCCTTTATCCGTCCGACGACCCGCTTCGGTGAAGAAGATACGACGTGGCGCGGCGACGTTTTTAAATACGGAGAGGCGGTGTTTCTGGAAATCGCCGCATCCTACCGCAGGTACCAAGCGCCGATGGGTCGTCCTGTTTACGTCGGAAAGGCACCCGCCGGTGCAGAAACCTCCGCACAGCTGGCAATCGACGGCATGAAGGCCATATGCGGCGCAATCAAGCCTGACGCCAGAGCCGGTGACGCATATGCCGCTTGGCGGGAAGTCGCCAGAGCTGGTGGATTACATGATTACGAGCGTCACCATTGCGGCTATCTGGTCAGCATAGGGTTCCCGCCAAGTTGGACCGGCGGCAGCATGGTCACGAGCCTTGCCCCCAACTCGGATCTGGAATTGAAAGCGGGCATGACCTTTCACGCACACTCCTGGTTCACCAACACCGATTGCGTTGACTATTTCATCACCAACACTGTTCTTCTCACACAGGAAGGAAGTGAAGTATTGACCAGCACGACACCGGAAACGCTTATCGTCCGATAGGAGCGGGACATGACGAACACAGTTCTGTATATTTCGATGCTTGGCGAGAAGGACGTATTCAATCCGGAAGACTTCACGGCATTTTGTCCGACCGGATTGGAACGGGATTGGATTCTCGATTGCATGGTCCGATGGCGGCAGGAATGGCGTTTCACTGGAAGCCGTGGATATTTGTCGTGGCGACATTCTGCCGGATCCACTGACCCTCGCGGGTGTGGTGCTCGGTGGCACGATGCATGTGGTCACCGATGATCGCGTCTGGCTTCACAGCCTACGCAATTGGCTAAAAGAGTACCGGCAGACCGCTCCTGGCCATTTGCGGCGGCCATCAGATGCTGGCTACGCAACTTGGTCAGGGAGAGCTGACCAGACGTGAGGCTGGCATTCTGGCAGGAAGCTATCCTGTAACTCTGACGGATGCGGGCAGTTGACACCCTCTATTCAACGGCCTGCCGGTAACTCCGCGGTTTCTTTTCGCCAATCACCTTCACGTGTTACCTGACACGACCCAACAACCGGGCATACTCGCGGTCCAGCATGATAGCCCGGCCATTGCGCTCGATCACGGAGGCGGGTGGACCAGCTGTCAATTTCATCCCGAGGCGCGGAAGGAATCTTGGGTTTGTTACTACAGTTCAAGGGATGCTGATTACCAAAGCAAATATCAGGAGAATCACGACGGCGTAGCCCTGATTGCAAATTTCTTCTGTTACGTTGTCCAGAATTCGAAAACTTGTTGGAGCTTTAACGGCTGAATCTAACAGACCTACAGAGCCGCAGCGTGTTGACGATACAGCGAATATCTCGAATGAAGCCCATGTCTAGCATGCGATCTGCTTCGTCGAGAATAAAGTGGTAGTCATGGCTCAGATCGACACGACCGTCTTGGATCAACACCGCGCAATAACATTCCCTCAGATATTCCATTGGAAGTCGGTACAATGTTGCAGATGCAGAGCCGGGACGGTGGGACAATCTCGGTCGTGGTGGCTGATGTCGATAACGAGTCAGTGGTCCTCGACGCAAACCATCCTCTCGCCGGCAAAGACCTGATATTTGCGATCGAACTGGTATCGATCAATTAGCAGAGTTCCCGCCGGAAGTTCCTGCTGATTTGTTCCCCGTATTCTTGATAATCCAACGGTTGCCTATCCCGATCAAAAAGGCAGTTGCCGTGTAGCTTCATTCAAAACGATATGGGCCTCGTTCAAATCGCTGCTGTCGCAATATGGATTAAAAAATCAATTCTTCACACCGAGCTAGGCGTTCAATGCTGCTGCCGCAGCAATTGGTTTCGGTGGCCGTACCAAGCGGCGCAGTGTGCCGCGTTGCTGGACCCTGAAAACCGCAAGTACATCGCCTGAATGGGTGATGGATGCATATTCTTGGTCTTTGAAGTGATGGTGCCATAAAGCCACATCTTCAGGCAGGTAGCTTTGATGTTTTAAGAACCGGGCTTTGGTTTTCTGCGCAAGCTTGTCTTCAGATTTCCGTGTATCTACACGACTGGCAAGTGTCGCCTGTTCCTCCGGATCACGCTCGAATACGGGCGAGTCGGCTGTCAGTGCATGGTCTGCCAACACACCGCTAATAGGATCAGGTCCAAAAAATGCATGCTCCAGCACCTGGCGAACGACCGCGCTGGCCGGCATGTTCCACTCCTTCGCGCTGTCTTCTATGGCCTTGCGAAGCTTCGGTCCGGCGCGAAAAGACATTTGAGTGTTGGTGGTATCGTTCATCTTTGAATTCTCCTCGGCATCGGTTTCGTTTGCATGCTCAAGCGCAGGCTAAACGACAGAAACGAAATTTCTGAAATGGTTGACTGCACGATAACATCCGATTTGGTATATCCCAAACCCGAGTGCCTGCCCCACTCCTTTGATTAGGTCCGTTATTGGCGATTTTCAGACGTGCTTGGAAGCAATTTCGATGTCCGTTTTGGAACTTTATGCTGCCGTGCTTCTGTGACCGCTGATTAGGTCGATAATGGCCCGCAACGGACATTCAGAAACACAACCAGTCATGGCTGCTCTGCGCCTAAAGCGGAGCTGAATAAGGCATCAGGCATACAATCGTTAAAAACAAGATCCCCACGGCTACAATCAATGTCCGCGTTCATCCTTGATGCATACACCTAGAGTACGGATTCGATTGCCTGTTTGGTTATTTCGACAATATGTGTCGCTTCCTCTCTGGAAATACATAATGGCGGTGCAAAGCCGATAATGTCGCCCTGTGGCATGGCGCGGGCGATGACGCCCCGATTTACCATTTCCGCCACGATCTGCAGTGCGATTTTCCTTGCCGGATCAAAAAAGACGTGGTTTGCCCTGTCCTCGACAATCTCCACTGCGCAGAGCAATCCTTCGCCACGAATATCACCAACATTTGGATGATCTTCCAGTGCGTCTTTCATCTCCTGATTGAAAAATGCTCCGGTATCCCTCGCATTGTCCACCAGGTTCAATCGGTCGACAAGTTCTAGATTTGCAACACCGGCAGCTGCGCCGATCGGGTGTGCAGAATAGGTCCATCCATGGCCGATGGGACCATATTCGTCTGTACCATCTTCCAGCACTTTCCATACCTTGTCAGATATGATCGAACCCGAAAGCGGCGCATAAGCAGACGTCAAGCCCTTGGCAATGGTGATGATGTCCGGCTTAATTCCGTAATGGATTGACCCCGTCATCGAGCCCAGCCGCCCAAAACCGGTGACGACTTCATCTGCTATCAAGAGCACATCATACTTGGTCAATACTTCCTGGATCGCAGGCCAGTAACCTGGCGGTGGCGGAACAATTCCGCCGGTACCCAAAACCGGCTCTCCAATGAAGGCGGCAATGGTTTCGGGACCCTCGGAGATTATCAGCTTTTCCAGCTCGGCCGCACAATGGGCGGAAAATTCGGTTTCCGTCATTGAGCGGTCTTCGCGTCTGAAATAGTAGGGCGCCTGTGTGTGCAATACTTGTGGCAGCGGTAGATCAAACTGTTTGTGAAACAGCTCAAGCCCGGTCAATGATCCGGTCATCAACCCGGAACCGTGATAGCCGCGCCACCGGGAAATGATCTTTTTCTTTTCGGGCCTCCCAAGGACATTGTTGTAGTACCAGACCAACTTGATATTGGTCTCATTGGCATCCGAACCCGAAAGCCCAAAATAGACCCGCGACATGTTTTCGGGCGCCCGGTCCACGATCATTTTCGCAAGCTTGATTGAAACTTCCGTGCCGTGGCCCACGTAGGAGTGATAGTAGGCAAGCTTTCTGGCTTGCTTGGCGATCGCGTCCGCCACTTCTGTCCTGCCATAACCGACGTTTACGCAGTAGAGACCCGCAAATGCGTCCAGCAATCGCTTTCCATCCCGATCTTCAATAAATACACCCTCACCGCCGGTGACAATCCGATTGGGGCTTTCGGCACGCGCATGTTGTGCCAGGTGGGAAGAGGCATGCATAAAGTGGTCACGGTCCCATTGGTCGAGTTGATCGTTTCTCAGCATCTTGGTTTCCTTGATATTCAGCTAAGCCCAGTCGCGGCAAACATATTTTATTTCCATGAACTCCGACATTCCCTGTCTCGCACCTTCCCGGCCCAAGCCGGATTGTTTCATGCCCCCGAAGGGAATTGGGGCGCCCGTCACCTTTGTTCGATTGACCGCAACCATTCCATATTGCAGGGCACGGCTCATGCGGTAGATCCGACGCGGGTCGTGACTGTGGACATAGGCTACCAGACCAAACTCGCTTGCGTTCGCGCGTTCAACAATCTCCATTTCGTCGTCGAAAGGGGTAAGGGCTGCAATGGGTCCAAAGGATTCTTCATGCATGATTAGCGCATCTTCAGGCACATCGAGCAATACTGTCGGGTTGAAAAACAGCGGCCCCAGATCGTTTTTTCCGCAACCGCAGCCCAGTCTTGCGCCTTTCTGCGAGGCATCGGACACATGCGTTTCCTGTTTGCGGACAGCCTGATCGTTCATTAAGGGGCCGATGTCGGGGTCGTCCATGCCAGGTCCAACTGTAAGTGCCTTTGTAGCGGCAATCATCTTTTGGCAGAATTCGTCGTAGCATTGCCTTTGTATGAAGAACCGGTTGGCGCCAAGACAATCCTGACCGGAAGTTGCAAACTTGGCCTTGATTGCCTCTTCGATCGCAAAGTCGATATCCGCATCATTGAAAACAATGAACGGCGCATGACCGCCCAGTTCGAGCACGAGTTTCTTGATCGTAGCGGCGCACTGGCCGTACAGAATGCGGCCGACTTCAGTCGAGCCGGTAAAGGAAAGCGCCCTAACAAGTGGATTCTGGGTCCAGGGTTTGACAACAGTCTCCGGACGGCCGGTGACGACATTCAGCACTCCCGGCGGAATTCCTGCTCGAGCGGCAAGCTCACATAATGCCAGCGCAGAGAATGGCACCACGCATCAGGGCTGCCGCGGAACTTCTGCTGCCGGTTGGGCCGCTTGATGCAGTATGTTACGCCTGCACTGCCGCCTCGGTGGTGATTGGCGATGATGCGGTCGCGCAGGTGATCAATGAAGTGCTTGACGACGTTCCGGTGGTAACTCCAAGCGGTGCGGCGATACACGCTTTCCAGAAACTCGGTATCAGGAAAGTTTCAGTGTTGACGCCATACAGGATCGAGACCAGCCAGCCCATGGCTGACTATTTTACCCGCCAGGGCCTGGAGATTCAGAAATTTCTTTGCCTGGGAATAGATGACGATGGTGAGATAGCTCGCGTGTCTCGTGAGAGCATTATCGCAGCAACCGTGGCCACGGACACGCCGGAAACGGAAGCATTCTTTATCTCCTGTACGGCTTTACCGGCGATTGATGCCATTGCGGAAATAGAACAAATTACCGGTAAACCGGTGGTCACCTCCAACCAGGCTGCTGCCTGGTCCATGATGCGACTGGCTGACATGCAAACAGGTCAGAACAATTTTGGCAGATTGTTTGGTATAAACGAGACCTGAACTGAAAGACCACTACATGGCGACTGGTGAAGCGATTGATATTGAGGCAATCCGTGAGGCTCGTGACCGGATCGCCAGCACCGTGTGGGTCACGCCGCATACACAATCAGATTCTCTGACACATCGGATTGGCGTGCCGGTCCATCTCAAGCTCGAGCATCAACAGGTAACCGGCAGTTTCAAGATTCGGGGTGCTGCCAATGCAATTCTCAACCTCTCCAAAACCCAGCGCGACCGGGGCGTAGTCGGCGTTTCGACCGGGAATCACGGGCGTGGTCTTGCCTATGCTGCCAAAAAGAATGGCGTCAAATGCATAGTCTGCATGTCGGAGCTGGTTCCGGCGAACAAAGTCGATGGCATCAAGGCACAGGGTGCCGAAGTTCGAATTGTCGGACGTTCCCAGGATGATGCCCAGGTGGAGGTCGATCGTCTTGTGGCAGAGGAGGGAATGACGCTGATCCCGCCTTTCGACCACGCCGATATAATTTCCGGTCAGGGAACTCTCGGGATTGAATTGCTCGAACAGATAAAGGAAATCGACACAGCAATCATCCAGGTTTCGGGTGGTGGATTGATTTCGGGAATAGCCCTGGCGTTGAAATCGGCAAACCCGAAGATAAAGGTTATCGGTGTATCAATGGAGCGCGGTGCGGCCATGCATGCGTCTCTGGATGCAGGAAAACCGGTATTAGTGCCCGAACTTGGTACCTTGGCGGATTCGCTCGGTGGCGGCATTGGCCTTGATAACCAATATACGTTCTCGATGGTAAAGCATTTCGTTGACGATCTTGTACTTGTTGACGAGGCTGCAATCGCCAGAGCTATCCGCCATGCCTATTGGGAAGAACAGCAAATTATTGAGGGTTCCGGCTCGGTTGGAATTGCCGCTCTTCTCGAAGGGCGGGTCCAACCACGAGGGACGACTGTCTGCCTTCTGAGCGGCGGAAACATCGACATGAAACTGCATCACCGGATCATTTCAGGTGAAGATGTGGACATTGAAGCAGAAGGTGGGAACTGATGGGGAATATCAGAATACTGACAGAGTCCGACCTGCGCAGTCTAGTCAAGCTTGATACTGATGCGGTCGATTGCATTGAACAGGCCTTTGCCGCACTTGCCGACGGAAAGGTGGTGATGCCGCCAATCCTGTCTCTGGCAATTGCCGAACATAATGGTGAAGTTGACGTCAAAACGGCTTATGTGCCGGGAATTGATAGCTTCGCCATAAAAATGTCCCCGGGTTTTTTTGATAACCCGAAGATAGGACTGCCCAGTACATCCGGATTGATGATTTTGTTCTCGGCGAAGACCGGAATATTGGAAGCCCTGTTGCTGGATAATGGATATCTGACCGACGTGCGGACTGCTGCAGCGGGCGCAGTCGCAGCCAAATTTCTGTCGCGTCCGAATAGTGAAACCGCCTGCATCGTTGGAACCGGCATGCAGGCACGCCTCCAACTCAAGGCGCTGACATTGGTCAGACCCATCAAGAAGGCCACGATCTGGGGTCGGGATGGTGGCAAGGCGGAAAGCCTGGCTTCCGAGGTATCGAGGGACTTGCAAATTCAGGCAGCCTCGGAGGAAGATCTGGAGCGTGCGGTTTCCACAGCAGATATCATCGTTACCACAACGCCATCTTCCAGCCCATTGATCAAGGCGGCCTGGCTTAATCCCGGTCAACACATTACTGCGATGGGTTCTGATCAGGATCACAAAAACGAGCTTGAACCTGAATGCATTTCAAACGCAGATTTATATGTAGCCGACCGGCTGAGCCAGACGGAAATCCTTGGCGAATTGCGCTCGGTAGTAAATGCCGGACTCGCGGATGCTCTACCACGCAGCGAAGAATTGGGTAATATCATTGCCGGAGTTTCGAAGGGGCGGGAGAATGATGACCAGATCACGGTGGCCGATTTGACCGGAACCGGCATTCAGGACACGGCTATCGCAACCTTTACCTACCAACTAGCTCAAGCCCGGGGACTGGGCGTCGACTTCGCCAATTGACTGTTCGAGGCGCGTAAATGGTGCAAGCCAATCTCAATTTCACACTAGAAGAATTTCAGCAGCGTATCCGGAAAACCCGCGACGCCATGCAGGAGCGCGGGATCGACGTGTTGATTGTCACGGATCCCTCGAACATGAATTGGCTGACCGGCTATGACGGCTGGTCATTCTATGTCCATCAATGCGTTGTGCTGGGCCTGCAAGATGAGCCCGTCTGGTTTGGCCGTGAGCAGGATACAAAAGGCGCGGTCAGGACCTGCTTCATGAAACCGGAAAACCTGATCGGTTATCCCGATCATTACGTTCAATCGACCGAACGCCACCCAAAGGACTACCTTTCCGCGAGACTGATTGACCGCAATTGGGATGCCAGGACAATTGGCGTGGAGATGGACAATTACTGGTTTTCTGCCGCAGCATTGCAATCGCTCCAGAAACACCTGCCCAATGCAAGGTTTGTTGATGCGACTGCGCTCGTAAACTGGCAACGGGCCGTCAAGTCTGCCCAGGAACTTTCCTACATGCGCAAGGCGGCCAGGATTGTCGAACGCATGCATGAACGCATCGTCGAGAAAGCCGAGCCCGGCATCCGCAAATGTGATCTTGTTGCAGATATTTATGACGCGGCTTTGCGTTATGATACCGAAATAGATGCAGGTGGTGACTATCCGGCAATCGTACCGCTTCTGCCTTCCGGAACGGACGCAGCCGCGCCGCATCTGACATGGAACGATGATCCGATGAAAACAGGCGAGGGCACCTTTTTCGAGATTGCCGGGGTCCACAAGCGATATCACTGTCCATTATCGAGAACACTATTTCTCGGAAAGCCACCGCGGGAATTCCTAGATGTCGAGCAGGCTGTGCTTGAGGGCATGGAAGCAGGCCTTGCGGTGGCAAGGGCAGGCAATCGCTGCGAAGATATTGCCAATGCGTTTTTCGCCGTCTTGAAGACCCACGGCATCGAGAAAGACAATCGTACCGGATATCCAATCGGCGTTTCCTATCCGCCGGATTGGGGAGAGCGCACCATGTCCCTTCGTCCCGGCGACCGGACTGTGTTGGAGGAGAACATGACCTTCCATTTCATGACTGGCATCTGGGGAGACGACTTTGGATTCGAAATCACCGAAAGCATTGTGATTGGAAGTTCAGCGCCGGAGTGTCTGGCGACTGTCGAACGCAAGCTCGTAATCAAGGACTGACAAAATTGAGAGACAATCCAATCTCACCAACCATTCCGCTGCGAGAAAACGGCGTTCATCACGGTCATCTAAATCTTCCCTATAGTCGCGACGACTCCGCCTGGGGATCGATCATGATTCCGATTTGCGTGATCTGTAACGGTGAAGGGCCAACCGCGCTGTTGACCGGGGCAAATCACGGTGACGAGTATGAAGGTCCGGTTGCCTTGTTAAACCTAGCGCGGGACTTGCAGCTCGACGAAATTTCCGGCCGGGTGATCATTGTACCGTTTCTCAATTATCCGGCATTCCTGTCGGCGACACGAACTTCCCCAATCGATAAATGCAATATGAACCGGATATTTCCGGGCAGGCCGGATGGCAGCGTGTCAGAGAAAATCGCCGACTATTTTCAGCGCACGCTGTTGCCGCAGGCCGACATTGTTCTTGATTTTCACTCCGGCGGCAAAACGCTGGATTTTGTGCCCTTTGCTGCAGCGCATATTCAGGAAAACAAGGCCCATCAGGAACTATGCGTTGCGGCTATGCAGGCGTTTAACGCGCCTTATTCGATGATGCAGTTGGAGATCGACAATGTCGGTATGTATGACACGGCCGCCGAGGAAATGGGCAAGGTCTTTGTGTCAACCGAACTTGGCGGCGGTGGCACATTGACCGCACGCTCCGCAGCGATTGCAAAAAAGGGCGCAAGAAACATTTTGATACATGCTGGAATACTCGATGGAGAACTTGAAATCTCTCCCAGTACCCAGCTGGATATGCCAGACGGAGATTGCTTCACTATTTCAGAGATTGAGGGACTGATCGAACCGATGGCCGATCTCGGAAACGCCGTCGAACAGGGACAGATGCTTGCTCGCATCTGGCCCAAGGACCGAATCGGCGCAAATCCGGTTGTATATCACGCAAAGCACACCGGAATTCTGGCTGGTCGGCATTTCCCCGGCCTGGTGAAATCTGGCGACTGTGTAGCGGTAACTGCCATAGAAAGCTGACGGATTGCCGGCTCAATGCTTCACGTAGTTATAGGCAGGTCCAAAGCACCTCCAGAAACCGTCGGACTACTTACTGCTAATCCCGAAATCCGGCATAGGTGTCCGTTGTTGGGCTCCAAATCGCCATTTCACATTCCTGAGCGAAACGACCGCAAATGGCCCATAACGGCCATTCTCCGCGCTGTGGCCGACTCCTGATTTTGGGGGAAACCGGATGTTTGCTGCGGATGCGATTAAATCCTGTCTATTTTCAAATAACCGACTTCAAGCTGCTCTAGTCATTGGTCCGCTTTTTACCAAAAACGGACATCTCGATTAAACAAGGATTGGGACCTGAACGGTTAAGTTTCACAACTGGCCGCCTAGAACTTGAACGTGTCAGTTCAGGTATCGCGCACGCAGCATCTCAAGATCAGTCTTCGTGAGACCGAGACCTTCGTTCAGGTATCTGTCAATCGACCCGTAGTCTTCCTCTACGTCTTTATAAAACTGCTCCAGATGTGATTCTCGCACACCTAATGACGGCCAAACCGCTTCTGGCGTCATTTTCGTTCCATGAGTCATATTGACACTTTCGGCAATCTCTACGGCTTTCCTGTCCGCGTCTTTTTGTACATTGCTCATCAAGAAGTCTGCCTTGATGTCTTCCTTCGTTACCCCCAACGCGCTCAAGACGATCGCTGTCACGACGCCAGTTCGATCTTTGCCGCCGGAGCAATGGTAAAGCACAGCCTCACCTTCGGGTTGCGCAAGGAGGACGTCAAACAAGTCACGAATTTCGGTTTCATATTCCGTGGCGATACTTCCAAAAGCTCTATAGAATAAACCCTCGGTATCCTCTGCGGTAGCCGTACCTGCCTTGATATGGGCGCGCATGTCGTCAATCTCCTGGCTTTCTTGTTCCATGACTGGAAAATTGTAGCGGATTGGGCCTGCTCCCTGTGGCCAGATTGCTGGATTTTTTGTGGCTTCGCTGGTGGTTCTAAGATCCACGATGGCACCAATGCCCATGCCATCAAGCCGATTCATCCCTTCTGCATCAATGTCGTCTATTTCACCAGATCGAACAATTTGCCCGGTACGGATAGTTCTGCCATCCTCGGTCCGAAGGCCTCCCAAATCGCGTGTGTTGAGCACCCCTTCCAATTCAATAAACCGTTCATCGGTCGCCCATGCTGGTTGAAATGTACCAATGACAAAAATCGTCAGAATCGCGGTAATTAGTTTTTTAGGTTTCATATCGCTATCCAATTGTTGCGGGTAATGAATGGGCATGTCTCGCCTCGCGACACGTGCCCATTTTCATTTGTTTACTGCCAGCTGGAGAAGACCTCGCGTGCGAGTTGGCTTTCAGGCCGCAAATTTTCTATGCCCTCATAAGGAAGACCTTTTCCCAGAGGTAAATGCGGATATTTCTCGATCATCTTCTGGTGCCGGCTAACCATGTCCTGAAACGATGCACCGGACCAGAGCGAAGTGCCAATCTGCGGGGCCATTTCCCGTGGGTCGCGCAGAATGTTGAAAACCGGAGCAGCAGCACCCGGTACCCCTGGAGGAGCCAAGTGCATTTTGTGGTCCTGCTTGACGACCGAACGCAGGAACGTGCCTTCATATATGTAAACGTAATCCCGCCGACCGTTGCCTTCGCCTTCGAGCAAGAGTGCGGTCTGGTCAATGCCGTCGATGACTCGATCGCGTGGAACAAAGTCAGTGGCGTCGCCAATCCGCGCCAGGGTCGTGAAGAAGTCTGACACGTGGAAGATGTCGCCAGCATAGCTGCCCGCTTCAATGCCCGCTGGCCAACGGATGAAGGCATCGACGCGGACCCCGCCTTCGAGGTGATCGAGCTTGCCGCCGCGATAGATCAGTTCCTGCATCCCGGAGTTTGGCGAGTACTGCTTGAAGATGCCGTTATCGGCCATGAAGATGACAATGGTGTTCTCTGAAATGCCAAGCTCGTTCACCTTGGCGAGCAACTCTCCAAACCAGTCGTCGATGACCTCCAACTTGTCGGCCATGAAGCCGCCATTTCGCGAACGTGACTGGTCAGGATATACAAAATTAATTGGATACATTGGCCAGTATTGCAGAAAGAATGGCTCTTCTTCAGCGGCAAGACGCTCAAGCTGCTCAAGGGCCTGAAGCTGATAGCGAGCATTCATCTCTTCATAATGAGCCTGGGTCCACTCTTCGCCTGATTCAAAATGCACTTCGCGAGCCGGTCCGCCCGCTTCGGCCTCGACGCCGGTAACAAGACCGTATGGTGCAAAACGGTCATCAATCTGGAACTGGCTCGACTGACCCGACGGATGGAACCCAAGCATGTTATTGGCTTCCATCGCTTCGCGGGTCATCAGAGAAAGCTGTACTTGCTGATGCAACGGGAATGCGGCCCAGTCGAACCCCTGATTGTGAGGATAGGCCTCTTCTATGTCGCCTTGGTGCCATTTGCCAACATGTGTGGTGTTGTAGCCAGCCTCCTTGAGAACCTCGGCCAGTGTAACTTCCTCTGCGCTCAGTCCTTCTCCGATCAAGGCAACCTTGACCTCCTTCAAACCGGTGCGCACAGGATGACGGCCTGTCAGGAAAGCCGCGCGAGTAGGCGTGCAGGAGGGCTCTGTATACATCCGCATCAACGACATGCCTTCGTTTGCGAAATCGTTGATGTAAGGCGTATCGAAACCGGTCACATAATTCATCGCCCGGTTGCCCATGAGACCGAAGCTGACATCATCGATCAACACGTAAAGGATATTCGGTGGTTTTCCGCCGTTGGCCTCGCGCAATTCGGTAAGGCGGGCATCGATCTCTTCGTCCTGCGCATCCCACGCTTCGCCGAATTGGGCGCGTAGGAAATCGAACTCACCATCATGTATGATGCCTTTTTCCTGTGCGGAGGTTGGTGTTATTGCGGTCAGCGCCAGCATCATGGCACAAACTCCAACGCTCATTAGTTTAGCGATCATCTTCAAGTCTCCCTTGCATTTCCGTGTTTTTCATTGCCTGAACCAGGAGTTCGTGACACATGGCGGATACCGATTGATCGGTTGATCGTGCCAATTCCGCCAGCATGGAGTGCTCCAGCGGGGTGAGAAATGTCACGACGCGTTCCGATCGAGCTTCCTTTGTTGGCAGCCTTGGACGCCCCATGCGCGCAGAACTTTGGGTTTTCATCGGCTCTTGACGCGGTTCAAATCCGAATTAACTTTGCCGGTAAAGTGTCAGAAGGCCGAAATGAACAACATCAAAAATTCGCCAATTTCACCGGCTGTTTCCGAGTTTGAAGGGTACAACGTGTCCCCGCCCATGACCTTGGAACTGGAACATCCAAATCAGATTGGCGAGCTGACACCTTGGGAAACTGATTTCCGGCAATTGGAACCGGGTCGGCTAAAAACGATAATTTCCACACGTGGCAGTGAAACGATGTCTGTCATGAGTATATTCGCAAGCCATGGCATACACCAGTGCGGCGCGTCTCCTACCGGCTGGACCACACTTGGCATGCCCAAACTGGCCACTGTTCCTACTTGGCAGGGAAAAGACATCCCGGGAGAGTCGTTTCTGTCATTTGGAGACAGTGATGGCTTCGACGGCATAACGACTTCCAAATTCGAGGGCAATGTCGTTTCATTCGACACGCGCAAATTCGAGAGACTGGCCCGGAATTGTCGGTTTGATTTGTCCAGCAACAGGCCGGCAGCTCGGTTCATGGTTTCTGGTCAAAGTTTGGTGGTAATGAAGAAACTGGAACATCTCGTTTCCGGTCTGCTATCTGAAAATGGCTTGCCCTGGTCACCGGAATCGGAAGAAACACTTTTGTTGCTTGCGCTCTCCATTTTAACGAGCAGTGACATCCATCAGGATAAAAGTAGAACCAAAGCCAGACGAAAATCACGCCTGCGAGCCATTGACCTCATGCAGGCCAGTCTGGAAGATACAATTTCGATTGAAGAGATCTGCAAGCAAAGTGGCGCATCCTGGCGCACACTTGACAGGGCATTCCACGAGTATTTTGGAATTGGACCCAAATCCTACTACATCCGGCTGCGATTGAACCGGGTGAGGGAGGCTCTGCTCAAAGGCTCGCAAGAACCGACCATCATTGACGTCGCTAATCGATACGGCTTTTGGCATATGGGGCAGTTCGCTCGTGACTATCGAAAACTGTTTGCAGAATTGCCGTCTCAAACCCGGAGCAGAAAAAGTAGCGTGGTATGAACCGGGTTCATTGCTGATGTCCGTCATGGGCCAGAAACTGAAATCCTGGCGTTGGATCGACAATGTCCGATAAGTGCCAATCGCGGAGATGGAAAATGTTCCTGCGCTCACGGCAATTTTGAAAGCGATCGCGACAGAACGGGTATTGTCGCAAAATGTTAATCGGCATTGCGCCCGCATCGATGTATTCAACTGCGCCATCGTCCAGAGCGTTTAATTTCATCAGTGCTCGCTAAATCTTGTCATGACGCCACAAGCACCTAAATTATACATGACGTGTTTTTCCAGGGGCTGGAATTACTGGCATGTTGAAGAGCGCTCTTTTCGTCTTTCTGTTTCTGTTCGCCAACTCAACGGCGCACGCGGTGACGAACGCAAGCCCGCTAGCGAAAGCATTGGCCGAACCATTCAAGGGCGACTACGGCCAGATGAAAAAGAAACGCCTCGTTAGAGTTCTCATTTCATTTTCTTACACTGACTACTACCTGGACGAAGGCAAGGAAAAGGGCCTGGCCGCAGAAACAATGCGGGAATTTGATAAGTTCCTCAATCAGGGCGTAAAGAATGAAAGGGAGAAAGTCAGGATCGCGCTTATTCCGATGGCGCGCGATGAGTTGATACCTGCACTTTTGGCGGGCCATGGCGATATCGCCGCGGCCAATTTGACGATCACCGCGGACAGGCAGAAACAGGTGGACTTTTCGGATCCGGTCCTGACGGACGTGCAGGAACTGGTTGTAACTCATGGTGCCGGACCGAACCTTAAGGAAATCGCAGATTTGTCTGGTATGGAAATCCACGCCAGGAAATCGTCCAGCTATTTTGCGAGCCTGGAAAAGGCGAATGAAGCGCTTGCCGAAATGGGCTTGGATCCAATTAAGATCGTTGCCGCTAACGAATGGTTGGAAGATGAGGATCTTCTGGAGATGATCGACGTCGGTATTATTCCGGCGATCGTCATGGATGAACATAAGGCAATGCTGTGGGAGAAACGGTTCGAGAACATAAGGATCCACAACAGTCCTGCATTGCGAGAAGGTGGAGAAATAGCCTGGGCATTTCGAAAACAAAGCCCGGAGCTTAAGTCGGTCGTCAACTCGTTTGTCGCGAAGATACGCAAAGGGTCGACGCTCGGTAATATTTTTGCCAAGCGGTATCAATCTGACATCTACGAAATCGTGAACCCGAATACAAAAAAATACACCGAACACCTACAAAAACTGGCTGCTATCTTTGAGAAATATGCAAAGGAATACAACCTTGATCCAATGCTGCTTGCGGCTCAGGCTTTTCAGGAATCGCGTTTCGACAACAATGCCAGAAGTAGTGCCGGTGCGGTCGGTATCATGCAGCTTTTACCTTCGACGGCGCTTGACAAGGATGTAGCGATCAAGAATTTCCGGACGGTTGAGGGTAGTATTGAAGCGGGAGCAAAATATAACCGTTTCATCGCGGACCAGTATTTCCCGGACAAGGAAATCTCGGAACTAAACAAGATACTTTTCGTGCTTGCCTCTTACAATGCAGGTCCGAACCGGGTGGCTCGGGTACGCGAGAACGCCGAGAATCCCGATGTCTGGTTTGACCATGTCGAATGGCAAGTCGCGCGTGCGGCCGGCATTGAGCCGGTCAAATATGTCAAGAATATCTATATTTACTACTTGCTGTTCACAAAATGGGACAAGTACGGGCGTCGCAAGAGTGCCGATTGATTGGTTGATCATATACTGACTTTGCGCAGATTTGTTACTTTCAACAGAAAATTATCAATACAGGTCAAGCACATATTGGATTTGCGCAACGTACGGATTTAGTTTCGTTCAACCAATGATGCTTGTTTTATGCCGGTTGCAATTTTTCAATCAGGTTTGCCAAGGAACAGCTCAAGGTTATTCAGGAAGCCGCGTTCTTGTCAGAGAACAGCATATTTTGCATTTCACTCTCCAAGCCGCCTATCTCCTGATCAGCCTTTCCTGCCACAACCATCGAAAAAGCTCCGCATCGCATAGTTCGCAGCTTGTTCAGCATCGATATCGCCGGATTCGACCAATGTGCACCCTGAAACCAACAGGCTGTCGAAGAAGGCAATTAGCCAAGCATTTGGAATGTGCTTGTCGATATCACCTGCGTCCTTTGCCTGATCGAACAGGTAGCTCATCTCATCTTGCGTACTATCATCAAGCCGCTGCAGGTCTTTGTCATCTTCCACTAATGACCAACGCCGGAACAGAAAATTGAACCGGTGAGACATCTGCATTGCGATCTCGAATACCCGTTGTATAGCAGCCTTTCCTTCGAGATGAAGATACGGCGCATAAGCGGCGTCGAACTCCTCATAGCAATCCAGCACAAGTTTTTTGATCAATGCTTCGCGGGTCTTGAAATGCCGGTAGAGCGTGGCTCGTCCAATTCCCGCTGCTTCGGCAATCTCCGCCATTCCTGCGGATCGGTTTGACAACAGGGTTCTGGTACCGGCCTCCATGATCGCCGCTTCGGTTTGCAAGAGGCGTTTGTCAATTTTTCGAGACATTTTTGTATCACATCTTGATTCACAGTTATAAAACAAATATGTCTCATAAAATTGAACGAATTGCCATACCAAGATCTGTCAGCAACAAAAATGAACTACGATTTTGCAAAGACCACTGCGGAAAAACCGGGAGATTTCAAACAGACCCACCCGTCGCTGAACAAAAAAGCATCTCGAATACTGCGATCTCAATGGTTATGGGTCGTCCTGTCCGTGATGTTTCTGAGCTTGGTTTATTATGGTCTGGGCTATCTGGAAGATACAGCTGATGTGACCAAGTCCGATGCGCCGCGCCCTTTGCCAATAGTGTCGGTGGAAAATGTTTCGGTGGCACCTCAGCGTGTCGAGATCCATACATTTGCCGAAATCCGTCCGAGATGGTCAGCAGAACTTACCGCTTCCGTCTCTGGCCGGATCAAAACCGTTTTCGACAATGCGCTGGCGGGCAAATCTGTGGTGACTGGCACCAAGCTGATTGAAATCGAAAGCAGCCGCTATGTTGCGGAGTTGGCAGCAGCAGAACAGGCCAGAAAGGAAGCAGACCTGGCTCTTTGGCAAGCCAAGAACGCAACTCTGCTTGCCCGGCGGGAATTCAAACGGAACAACAGAGAGCCTCCCAACGAC